>NZ_JBEXGN010000027.1:0-93181 GCF_040607345.1 Streptomyces sp. NPDC005302 | reverse complement strand
GGGGTGGAGTACCCGACGTACCCGGCTCCGGCGGCCTGACCCCGCCGGCGGGACCGCGGTTCGCCGTCCGGGCAGACGGGACGGCGAACCGCGGATCACGGGCCTGACCAGCAGAATCGGCAGGCCTCCGACACACGCGAAGGGCCGCCGCCCGTGCTCCGGGTGGCGACCCTTCATGATCGGCCGAAAGGCGAGGGAGTTCTGAGGGGGTTTCCGTCCCGCCCTACGTCTTACGCTCCAGCCAGGCATCCATGGCGGTGCGACCCCGCATCCCATTGTCGGGCATGAAGTGCGCGTACGTCTCCAGTGTGATCGTGACCGACGCGTGGCCCATCCAGTGGGACAACGACACCGGGTCCTCGCCCGCGGCGAGCTGCACGCTGGCGTACGTGTGGCGCCACCGGTGGTGCATCATCTCGCGCGACGACTCCCATCCCCACGATTCGTCCTCTCTGCGCGCCGCGATGAGGCCGGCGGCCGCCAGGGCCGGCTTCATCGTCCTCTCGTTGAAGCTGCCGGGGCGGATCCGGTGCTTCCACCGTGTCGTGACCAAGAGTCGGACGGCCGCCTTCTCCCGGCCGCCGTTCCCCGGCCCCTGCCACGGCAGGGTCACCTTGATCGCTGGAAACTCTTCCTCGTACTCGGTGAGGCGCTTGAGGAAGTCCGGGGAGAGGGGGACCTGGCGCTCCTTCCGGTTCTTCGGCAGCTTGAAGTAGGCGGTCTTCCCGTCCTTGCTCCACTGAAGTTGCCGACGAACGTTCAGAACCATCTGATCTTCGTCGATGTCGTCGGGACTGAAGGCGAAGGCCTCGCCCTGGCGCAGGCCGGCATGCAGGCCCAGCTTCGCCACCATCTTGTACCGGTCGATCATCGCGTCCTGGATGGCGTGGGCCTCGCTACTGGTCCAGGCCCGCGCCTTGGTATCCCCCGCGGCCTGCGGTCGGACTCCCCTGCTCGCGGCCCTGCACGGGTTCTTGACGATGCGCTTCCCTGCCGCCGACTTGAAGATGGTCGAGAGGTGCGTCCAGAGCACTTCCTTCGTGGTGTCGGCGAGCGGTCGAGCCGCCAGTTCCTTCTTCCAGGCTATGAGGTGGGAGTCGCCGATGAGGTACATCGGCGTCTGGCCCAGAGCCGTCTCCACGATGTGACGGCGGATCTTGCCTTCCATGGTCTCGGCGGTGGTCTGGTCGTAGTCGCAGCCTGGCCACCACTCGCTGGTGATGTAGTCGCCGAGGAGGATCTCGCCTTCGCGGTCGTCGACGAACTCTCTCTTCTTCGTCTCCGAGATCGCCTTGATCTTCCAGTCCTTGGCCTCGTCCAGCGTCTCGAAGCTGCGCTTCTTGACTCCGGGGATGCCGCAGACCCGGTACCGCTTCGTCTTGGAGCCCCACAGCTCCGTACGCTCGCGCTTGCCGGTGACCGGGTCCTTGCGCTTTTTCAGCCAGCGATCCTCGATCCACCCAGTGGACGCCACGGCCAGCCCTCCCCTCTCAGATCTTGAAGGCGGACCTCCAGCAGACGCTGTGTCACGTGGAGTGCCGCGGCTGCGGTGTGGGGGTCGCCGGCCCACTGAGCAACTCTGGCGAGGTCCGAGATGCCAACCAACTTGCGGGCGGCGCGGAGGTCAGCGCCGCGTTCCTGACGGATCCTCGCAATCGGATTGGAGCATTCAGCATCGTCGGCGTAGACGTGCTCCAACTCGTGGGCCAAGACGCATCGTTCCTGCACCTCGCTCAACCCGGAGGCGATGACAATCCGTTGACAGTCACGCGACCAGACCCCCCAGGTATCGCGCAACCATGTCCGTACGACAGTGATGCGAAGGTCATCGAGGATCGCGGCGGGCGCGTAGTCGAGACCGGTGGCAAGCAACTGAACTGCGGACATGCGCCCCCCAGGGAAGTGGACGAGTGGGAAGCGCGTCGGATGTTCATGTTTACCTGATCACCCACAGGTACGGGAAGGAAACGGTAGGAAATCTTTCATCTGACTTCACACCGGTGTGAATCCATGCACCAACCGCCAACCCGGGCGATTCGGAGACATGACGCCAGACGGAGTGACAGACCACCACATCCGTTCAGGGGTTGGACGAGTCAGCGGTGGAGTGCGTCGCGAATTCGCGCAGCGTCGTCCACCGGCACACCCTCGCCCGCAGAATGCGGTCGGTACGCAGCGAGGGTGTAGCCACGGCCATCCGTCTTCACCGCGGCCAGGATCTCCTGGACGAGCTCGTCGAAGTTGTCGCGGAGTCGCGACGGCGCTCCGAGACCGGCAGCCGTCCGACTGAACTCGTAGACGCCTGGGACAAGTTCGAGCAGGTGAGCGCGTGAGGGATCTCCAGCCTCCACCGCAGCCGCTCCCTGGAGGACGAAGCTCGGGTCTTCGCCTTCCAGGATTCGGTCAGTCCAACCCGGCTGCCAGCCAAGGGCAGCGACCGTGGGTTCCAGCGTGGGGCGCTTGGTCCGCCGCTTGGGCGCCGGCCCTTCCTCGAGAGTGCCAATGCTTCGCGAGGACACCTGCACGCCGCGAGCACGGACGCGATCCGCGAGCTGCTCGCGAGTGAGGCCTTGACGTTCTCGGTCCGCACGGATGGCGCGGCCGAGCGTGGCCCACACCTCGGGGTCATCCATCGGGATCTCCGCTCACATCACAGGCAACGCCAGGAAACGACAGGAAACAAATCTACCGCTCCGACACGCGGTGCCGACAGGCGTGTTTGCGCCTCCGACCTGCACCTTCATAAACTTTCCAGTTCTTTCCACTGCATCTCTTGCCTCAGGGAAGAATCTTTCTTAATCTTTCCACTGTGAAGGCGAACGGAGACACCATCCGGCGCAGTCGCGAGATGTCGGGCTACGGCCTGACGGAGTTCGCCGAGACCGTCGGAATCTCCGCCTCGTACCTGTCCCGGATCGAAACAGACAAGGCCAGCCCCAGCCCCGGCGTCGTGAAGAAGATCGCCGTCCAGCTCCGTAAGGCACACGGAGCCCGGGCTGCCATCGCTGAGATCACGCAGAGCGAAGAGGCAACTGATGACAAGCCCCCCGAGTAAGGACGACCCGACCCACTTGACCGTGGCCAAGCTCGCCAAGCGGTGGCACATGAGCAAGAACGCCGTCTACGTGGCGCGCCACCGCGGCAAAGCCCCCCGGGGATTCAAAAGCGGGAAGACCGTCTTGTTCCCGCTCGCGGAAGTCGAGGCATGGGAGGCGGAGCGAATGGCCGCTGACAGGCCTTCGCATCGCGGAACGACTGTCGAGCACCGGCCGCCCGAGCGCGCTGCCCGCCGTGGCCGCCCCTCCGCGGCGCGTGCTTGACGCAGCGGAGATCGCAGAGCCCCCGGGCACCGCCGATTCCGCGGCGATTGACGTACGCGGGGGCCGCCCCAGGCCGGGCCATGGCCAAGAGGCAGCCCCTCGCATCACAGACCACCACAGTTCATCTACTCATGAACGGAGAAGGCCTTGATCACTGAGGCTAACGGGGCAACCCCCTCCAGCGACACGAGAGAACCAGCCCTCATTGCTCTCGCACTCGCAGGCGACCGAGAGGCGTTCGGCCAGCTGTACGCGGAGCACCACCCCGCGGTGCTCGCGTTCGTGTACCGCCGGGTACGCAACCGGCAGGTCGCCGAGGACATCACCGGCGAGACCTTCCTCAACGCCTGGTCGAAGATCCACACCTTCACCTACCGCGGTGTCGGGTTCGTCGGATGGCTGATCACGATCGCGCGGAACAAGGTCATTGACCACTGCAAGAGCTCGCAGCGGCGGGAGTTCGGCGTCGCGGACATGCTCGGCTTCGACGAAGACCCCACGGTCAGCACCGAGGAAGTCGTGCTGCTCAGCCTGGACGAGGACGAAGTACGCGAGGCCCTCACGCGGCTGATCCCCGCACAACGCGATGTCATCACCTGGCGCTTCCTGAGGCAGCGCAGCGTCGCCGAAACCGCCCAGGCCATGAACCGGTCCGAGGGTGCGATCAAGACTCTCCAGAGCCGTGCGATGACCTCCCTGCGCGACCGGTTGGGGGTGGCGGCATGACGACCACACCCACCACCGCGCCCGAGTCCCGTACGACGGTCGAGACCGATCTCGCAGACGGCCTCACCCGCTTCGCCAGCACGTTCGTCTCCGAACTGCACGCGCAGGGCCGCCTGGTGGAAGCCGGCGGCGCCGGGGTCCTGGAGCGTCTACGGACGCAGATCGAGGCTCGCCACGGCCGATCCGAGGCGTACCTCGTGGCCGTCGACACGATCGTCGACGACTGCGGATACCCGAGCGACGTCGCCACCAGGATCGTCCAGGCCCTGCAGCGCCGGGGGCTCATCCCCGGCGAAAACGGCCCGGAGCCGCAGCACGAGCGCACCCCGGACCCGACACCGCTCTCGCCGGCATCGCGCGGATCCATCGTTGTTCGTCTTCCCGACCGGGAGACCGCCAGCCGCGCTGCCCAGCAGGCGCCCGCGGTACTGACACCGGTGCGAGTGGAGGGTGCCGTACCGCAGGTGCGCCCCTCCGCTGCCGGTACCGCGCGGCCCAGCGACTGGAACCCGGCGGCCGCAAAGGCAGTCACGGTGGCTGCGTCCCTGCAGATCGCGCACGCCGGGCGCCTGGAGGTTACGCACCTCGAGGCCGACGGCGAGCGAGTGTCTGTCGTCATCCAGGCCGCTTCCCTGAGGGATTGGGAGTACTGGCTGGCGGCGATCGGCGCGCGGGCCGACGTCCCGACGAAGACCGTCGACCGCGCACAGATTGCGGCCGGGACCTGTGACGGCGTCGCCGTTCACCTCACCGCTCACGACGTCCCGGAGCTCCTGGCCGAAGCGCGTGACGCGGCAGGTGACCCCTTCTACATGTGGGGGCGGATCTACGACCTGTCGTGCGGCTTCCTCGACCAGCACGACCGCGTGTGGGTCCACCTGGGGCTCCGCGACGACCAGGGCATGCCCCTGATGCTGCTGCGAGGCGGGGACAGTACCCAGTACCGGCTGGGCTCGATCGTCGTGGAGTGCGGCCCCCTGACGGCCATCGACATGCCCTCGCAGGCCGCCCCGGCCGCCGACGCCGCAGGGGGCAGCGCATGATGCCCGTTCGCGACCTCTACCTCGGCTGGCAGCCCGCTGCCCACAACGAGCCCTGCCCGGCCCTCGTCTGGGAGCCAGAGCTCCGCATCGACGAGGGCCACCGCGGTCGCCTCAACACCGGGGACCTGGTCCACGCCTGCCAGGCCGACGAGTGCGGGCACGCCAACGTCTACTCCCGCTTCACCGTCCGCCTGATCTGCAAGGGCTGCGGCGTTGTCCACACCATCAGCGGCGAGGACGTCGGGATCGCCTGCGACACCACCACCGTCATCGGCTACGGCCTGCCGCCCCAGGAGCTCGAAGGCCTCTGGCTGTGGCCCGGCGAGCAGGTCCTCCCCCACGTCGTCGACGAGCCCCGCGACTGGCTCATCACCCGCACCCCCAACCGGCCCCGGCGCTCGGCGGAAGTGGCTGGCCTCATCTGCCGCCATCGCACCGCCGGCGGCCACCTGCGCTGGCAGGCCAACGCCGTCGCCGACCCCACGGGCCCGTACGGCGACGACCAACTCCGATGGGCTCGCCGCCAGTCCGACCTCCGCTCCGTCGAGAAGGCCGCCGAGTGGATCGCCGCCCAGTACCAGCCTCAGCGCGTGGCGGTGACCGTATGACCGACACGGTGCAGGACTCCTACCTTGGCTGGCACGACCTCGTCCACGCCCCGCTGTGCAAGCGGCCGGTCTGGGAAGCGCAGACGCAGGCCGACGAGTCGGCCACTCGCGACGGCGCCAGCGCGACACCGCATGCGTGCGGCAACGAGGACTGCGACCACAGCAACCGCTTCGAGCTGACGGTGATCAGGCTCGTGTGCCGCTCCTGCGGTATGGCCCGCATTCTCGTCGGTGAGATCCGCTCGGAGAGCCACACCACCGTGGGGCGGATCGGCTACGGGTCCGCTCCACGCAAGGTGGGCAGCCTGCTCCTCCGGCCCGGACAGCCGTGGTTCCGCGTCGGCCGCATGCACGACGACCACCCGCACGACTTCCTCGTCACCCGGACCGGCGTGACGCACGTCGACCAGTCCGACGTCGTGGGCTGCATCTACCTCTGGAAGGGCAAGCTCGGCGCGGACACCTGGTCCGTCGCCGCTGTCCAGGACCCCAACGGCACCTTCGCGCCCGGGAAGCTGCGGTGGAAGCGGACCAAGGAGGGCCTGCGCACGGCCACGGCGGCGGCGAAGTTCATCGCGGCCGAGCTCGCCGCCTCGGACGGTGAGAGCTGATGCCGACCCGCGCACAGAGACCTCGACTCCCCGAGACCTCCGAGAAGCAGAAGCAGGCCGCGAAGGCATGGAACGGCGGCCTCACCGGCACGAGCTGTAAGCCCGTGCCGACGGCCGCCGTCCAGACCTGCCCCGTGGAGGCATGCGGCCTCCCGGCAACATCCCGCCGGCCCCCGGCCGCCGGGATGGTCCGAGTCCGCGGTGCCGCCGACGGAGCAGCCGCGCACTGGTACTGCCCCGGCCGCTGCGCCGCGATCGCCAACGCCCGCGCCGACCTTCGTACGGGAGGACATCGATGAGCTCCGAGTCCCGCACCCTCACCTTGGCCCAACTCCACGCCGAGGCCACCGGCAGATTCGGCGACGACCCCCTGCACTGGGCGTTCCAATGCCCCACCTGCAAAGACATCGCTACTGGCGATGACTTCAAGGCAGTTCTGGACGACAACCGGACTGCAGAGCAGCCGAAGCGGCGGGGGCGTCCGGTCATCTGGTCCGACGTCCTCGGCCGCGAGTGCATCGGCCGGTACCTCGGCGCCTTGAAGGGTGGCAGCTCGCCGCGCGGCTGCAACTGGGCTGCGTTCGGGCTGTTCTCCGGCCCTTGGTTCGTGACGATGCCGGACAGCGACCGGCACGCGCCGTCCTTTGCTCTCGCGCCGAAGCCGGCCGTCGCGCCGGCTTCGGCCGGGGCGGGTGCCGCGACGGCTGATGCTGAGTCGCAGCCGGAGCCGGCCCGGTCCGGAGGTGAGGGCTCGTGATCTGGCTCTACGTGCTCCTCGGGGCCGGTTGCGTCGGCGCGGTCGCGCTGATCCTGGCCCGCTCGATTGGCCGCCTCAGTGGCGATCAGCTACCCGACGACCCGTACGGGGACGACGGTCATGTCGAGGACGACGACCTCGAGTTCGAGGACGGCGGCCTGGACGAGGACCCCGTCGACCTCGACGACGCGGACGACGACCTGGACGCCGACACGGACGACGAGCCGCTCCGTGCGCCGTCCGGCCGCCACCCCGCTCGGGGTGCGTTCCTTCCTCCCGAGGAGCGGCGTGTTCCTCGGTATCGGGTCGCCGGTGGCGGACTGCTGCCGGGCCAGCGCGTCGCCAAGCACAGGAGGGGGTGACGTCGTGACCGCTCGCCCCACCTTCCGCATGGATGACATCGTGCCGCTGCTGCAGGCCGGCCTGAGTGACTCCGAGATCGGGCGCCGCCTCTTCCACAACCGCACTTCGATCGCTCTCGTACGGGAAGCCCTGCGCTTCCCGCCAGCCCGACTGGGGCCCGCGGTCGAGCCGCTGTCGGTCAAGTTCGTCCGGCACACGAAGTCGGTGGAGGGCGGCCACCTGCAGTGGGTCGGCCCGCGCACACAGGATCTGGTCCCCGTCCTCTCTCACGGCACCGCCAGGCGGCTCACAGCGCGCCAGGTCGCGTACCGGATGGAGCGGGGCCGTAAGCCGTCCGGGATCGTGAAGTCGGCCTGTGTGCACCCGTGGTGCGTTGCGCCGGCGCACCAGGCGGACGAGGTCGACCGGGACCGGGAGCGCTGCCAGGCTCCCCAGCTGGACGCCGCGAGCGCCCTCCTGGGAGGGCCGTGATGCCAGTACGGGAATGGGTGGAGGGCCTGCAACAGGGCTCCTGGGTAGTGGACGCCGCCTGCGCGGGCGAGTTCGCTCCCGACCCCGACGATTTCCACTCCGCCGTCCCCAAGACGGTGGAGGCCGCGGCCCGGTTCTGCGTCGCCTACTGCACGGTGCGCGTCGAGTGCCTCGAGTCCCAGATGAAGCACGAGGCGCGCGCCCGCTCCGGACGCCACGGGGTGTACGGCGGGCTCACCGCGGACGGCCGCAACGTGCTCGCGGCGAACCGCCGGAAGCAGGCGGCGCGGGAACGCGACGCAGCAGGGGTCGCCCCGTGAGGGCGCGCACTCGGCCTGACGGCCAGCCTCGCGGCCGCCGGATAGGCGCCGGCATCCGGTACAGCCTCCCCGCCGCCCGCATCAGTCCCCAGGTCCAACGGCCGGCCGAGGCCGTACAGACCCCGCTACGCGAGTAGCCCGCCCCCACTGAAGATCGGAGCCGTCGTGCCCCACGCCGCCGCCTGGAGGACTCTGCCGTGAGCTCCAGTGAGCGTGTGCAGGCCCCCCGTACTGCGTGGATGAACGCGATGCGGGCCGAAGCACTGCGGATGAATCGCCCCGAGGTCTCCAAGATCGTGCACATCGGCTGGGTCATCGCCTCGTACGCCGACTCGGACGGCACCAACGCATGCCCGAAGACGGAGACCATCGCCGCGATCGTCGGGAGCTCGGACGAGACCGTCAGCCGGGCCAAGAAGGTCCTCAAGGCGCTGGGCGTGCTCGTGGAGAAGCGGCGCCCCAACACCAATTCGGAGTACCGGCTGCAGCCCGTGCTGGGCGACAGCCGCCTGGACTGGGACGCGCACCTGCACCTCTACACCGACACCCCGCAGGCCCGCCACAAGAGGAAGAAGAAGGAGCGGGAGATCGCCGAGCACCTGGCGCGGCGGGAACAGGAGCTGGCCCGGAACCCGTCGCAGGACGGGTTCCGGAACCCGTTCCCGCAGGGGGTTCCGGACGGTCCGGAACCCGTTCCCGCAGGGGGTTCCGAAACCCCCTCGCAGGGGTCCGGAACCCGTCGCGGAACGGGGTCGGAACCCGTCGCGGAACGGGTTCCGGAACCCGTTCCCGCAGGGGGGGAACAAAGAGAACTACACAAAGGCCCCGACAAAGAAGGCGCTGGGCCCAGCCTTCGTCCGCCGGTATCACCGGGCCAGGGACCTGAAAGACGAATCAGCGAGAGGGGCAAGGAGACAGGACTGGCGCTCGCGCCCGACCCCACGCCTCGGGGCCGGACTCGAAAGCCAACAGCGGCAGCCACCATCCAGCCGCCCCTCCTGCTGGCCGTCCACGGACAGCCCTCCGCGATCGACGGCCTCCGCCAGCCCCACACAGAGGACGGCCTGCCCGCACCCCATCAGGCCGGCGGACAGCCCGAACGGGATGTACCGGCGGAACTGTCGATGGCCTGCCGCTACTGCGAAGCACCGGTGGGCGCACGCTGCCGCAACACCATCGGCCTGCGAGGCATCGCCCACCAGTCCCGTCTCGACGACTGGGCCCTGACCTTTGCCCGCTGCCCCGACTGCCGGGCGGCCACCGGCGCACTGTGCACCAGCCCGGATGGCAGCCCGCAGCACGGCATCCACGCCGCGCGCGCCGACCTCGGCGACGAGATGCGTGCGATCGCCGGCCAACTGCACCAATCCGAAACCGGAACCTGACCGCGGTGATGATCATGACCTCACGCGCCGAACACCGGCACCCCGAACTCGAGCAGCGCTGCGCCTGGTGCAAAGCCGCTAAGAGCGAGCCCTGCACGAACCAGCGCAACGAACCCCGTACGAAGTCGCACCCCACCCGGATCGACGCCTGGGTCGTCGCGCACACCGACTGCCCGACCTGCCAGGCCCCGCCCAGCACCGAATGCCACGACGACGGCCGTCCCCGCGCCGGCGCTCACCAGCCCCGCACCCAGGCAGCCCTCGACGCGTACGCGAAGAGCGTCGAGGACGCCTCCCGCGACGTGAACGGGCGGAACCGGTGAACGGGCCCGGCCGCTGCCCCGACTGCGCCCAGACCGTGCTGTGGACGCGTACTCAGCCCGGCGCGACCACCGCCGGCGGCAGGCAGATGCCCGTCAGCCGCCACCCGGACCCGGCCGGGAACACCGCCGTTCGCCGGGACGGCACCACCGCGTGGATTTCCCGCCGTGTCACCGACGCGCAGCCCCTCATGGGCTACGAGCGGCTCCACATGCCCCACCAGGCCACCTGCCCTGCCGCCCGGCAGAAGCATCTGCCCCTCGAACTTCCCGCAGGCGTCGCCCGGCTCGACGAGCGCCGCCGCAACCGACCCCGCCGGCCCTGACCAGACCGAAAGGCCCCACCCCGATGGCCGCGCAACTCCTCATGCCCTCCGCCGACGACGTCGCCCAGGTCGTCAGTGGCCTCCTCACCGCCGCCGACTTCCACGAAGACCACGACCCCGCCCAGTCCGCGAAGTGGCGCCGTCTCGCCGACCAGATCGGCGACGCCCTCGGCCGACTCCCCGCTCCCTCCCACGTGAAAGGCGCAACCGAATGATCAACCTGAAGAAGCTCGAAGCCAGGGCCCCCGGCCTCGTCGACGCCGCCAAGGCCGCCGAAGTCTCCCTGGTGAAGGGCGCGCTGGCCGGCCAGCGTATGGCCGTCTACCTGGTCGTCGACCGGTCCGGCTCGATGGCCAGCTACTACCGCGACGGCAGCGTGCAGCACCTCGCCGACCGCGTCCTGGCCCTCTCTACCCGGCTCGACGACGACGGCCAGGTCCCGCTCGTCATGTTCGACCACCGGCTCTACCCGACCACCATCGTTGCCCTCGACGACTACCAGGGCGCCGTCGCAGCCAAGCACCGCCAGCATGGCGGCGACCTGACGATGGGCTGCACCGAGTACGCGATCGCCATGCAGGCCGTCATCAACCACTACCAGGCCTCCGGTGCCGCCGACCCTGCGCTGGTCGTCTTCCAGACCGACGGCATCCCCGACGACGCCTACGACACCGAGCAGCTGCTCCGGACAGCGTCGAAGCTCCCGATGTTCTGGAGCTTCGTCGGCTTCGGCCGGCATCGCGTCGGCTTCCTCGACGGCCTGGACAAACTGCGCGGCCGTGCCGTCGACAACGCCGCCTACGTCCACCTCGGCTCCAACCCCCAGGCGCTGACCGACGCGGAGTTGTACGACGGCATCACCAACGAGCTCCCGGGCTGGCTCTCGGCTGCCCGCCAGCTCGGAATCGTCCGGTGACCGCGATGCTCGGGCTTATCACCACCCGCCACCACCGCGCCGTCGTCGCCGATCTCGAGGAACGTCTTACCAAGGCGTACACCTCGGCCGAGCTGGACCGCCGCCGCCACGACCGGCAGCGCAACAAGGACCGCAAGCACTACCGCGGCCGACTCGACAGCCTGATCAAGGGCGTCGTGCGAACCCGCAAGGAGCTCGCCGCGGCCAACGGCACGGTGCGCCGGCTCGCCGAGCAGCTCGTCGACGAGCCGCGCCCGGTACGCGTCGGAGGCCGTGCGTGAACGTCGTCGTCCGTGACCTCCACGGTGGTGGAGTCGCCGAAGCGCCCGAGGAACTGGCGGTGCTCGCTCCTCACGTGCGGATCGACATCACCGAGCACCTCCTCGGCGGCCGGGGACCGCAGGTCATCGCCCGCGAGCTCGACGTCGACCACAGCGAGGTCACCGATGTCCTCGCCAGTCTCGGCCGTACCGGCGCGCACTTGCGGCGCCGTCCGACGATCCAGCAGCGCTTCCGCTCCCGAACCCGCCACATCATCGGCGGCCACCTCCTGTGGCTCGACCGGGTCGAGAGCGGCATCCCCGTCCTGCAGCACGACGGCCGCATGTACTCCGCCCGCCGTATCGCCTGGGCCATGACCCACCCCGGCCTCCCCGACGGCCCGGTCCTCCCCGGCTGTACCGCGACCGCCTGCGTGGCCCCCGACCACGTCATCGACCACACCACCCGCCACAAACTCGCCGCCCTGCTCCACCAGCTGCTCGGAGACGTCCGCTCATGAACTGCCCCGTCCCGCCCGCCGATTCGCCCGAGATCACGCCCGCTATCGCCCTGCAGGTCCTCGCCCACTACGACCACCCGGCGCCCGGCGCGCTGCCGGCGGAGAGCTACCCCGCGCAGATCGTCGCCCGCATCGACCAGGCCAGCTACGACGAGAGCCGCAAGTACGCCGCCCAGTGGCCCGCGCACTACGCGGCCGTCCACATGGCCCGCAACAGCCCCACCGGCATCGACACCCTCCAGACGATCGCCGAGACCGCCAACGCCGCCACCCAGCCGTCTCCTCCGCCAGACCGGAGCCGCCCCGTGTACCCCGACTACGACGCTGCCCGCCTCGAGGGCCCCTACCTCGAAGTCCATGCCGAACGCGCCCGCCAGGTAGCCCAGCTGGGACCCGAGACCCACCAGTTGCCCGAGTGGGTCATGGCGCTCGTCGAGCACGTCGGCAACCTTGCCCAGGCCGTCCGCGACGCGACCCGCGACACCGAACACCCCACCACCGGCGACACCGGCGCCGTACGGGCAGAAGCCCTCCAACTCGCCGCCGCCGGCCTGGCGCTGATCGAACAACTCGACCGAACCGAAGCCGCCGCACTCACGTGACGAACCGCTGCGAGAAGTGCAAGAGGCCGATGCGACAGCCGAGCCCGGACGGGCTCGGCTCCACCTGCCGCCGCCGACGCAGAAGCACCCCGGCCTTCAAAGCGGCCTGGGCCGCGCGGCGCAGCCTCGGCAAACCGGCACCGCCGCTGCCCGGCCAGCAGACCATCCCGAAGGACGACACCCCGATGTACTCGAAGGCCACCCTCCTCTGCGTCAGCGCCGAGGCTGCCGCAGCCGTCGTCGCCGCAGCGGACCGGCCAGGCGATCAGAACCACACCGTCACCAAGACCGCCGACAAGGTCGTCATCGCCTACCTCGATCGGCGCTACCCCCTCGACATCGTCCTGTGGGCCTGCCTCCGCGGTCACGTCACCGACGTCGAGGCGGAGCCCTTCATCAACGACCTCACCGGCCACAACGAGAAGAAGACGGACCACCGATGACCCGAACCAAGATCGAGTGGACGGACGAGACGTGGAACGTCGCAACCGGCTGCGAGAAGGTCTCGCCCGGATGCGACGGCTGCTACGCCGAAACCCTCGCCGAACGCTTCCGCGGCACCGCGGGCCACTACTTCGAGAGCGGCTTCGACCTCACCCTGCGGCCTGACCGCCTGGCGCTCCCGCTGAGCTGGAAGAAGCCCCGCCGCGTCTTCGTGAACTCGATGAGCGATCTCTTCCACGCCGGCATCCCCGACGAGTACATTGCCCGGGCGTTCGCGGTCATGGCGCTGACGCCGCAGCACACGTACCAGATCCTCACCAAGCGCCACAGCCGCATGCGGTCGCTCCTCACCGGGCTCTGTGACTGCGGCCAGGGCTGCGTCCCCGCAACGCACTTCCGGTCGGCGATGGCGTGGGCCGTCTCGAAGGCCAACGTGGACCGCATCCCCGGTGTGCCGGACGACGCCGAGCAGCGCGTCTACCGGGAGACGCCGTGGCCGCTGCCCAACGTCGGGCTGGGCGTCTCGGTCGAGAACCAGAAGTGGGCAGACATCAGGATCCCGGCGCTCGCAGCGACCCCGGCGGCCTTCCGGTTCCTGTCCTGCGAACCTCTCCTCGGGCCGCTCGATCTCACCAGGTGGCTGCCGCCTATTTCGCCCGTCCCGCCGGCCGAGGCACCCGCGACGTGGGCTGAGTGGACCTGGCCCGACTGGGTGCCCACCGCCGTACGCGGGGGCATCGAAGGCTTCTGGGGCGAAGACCAAGGCCGCAGCCCGCGGCTGTGGATGGCCGCGATGCACGAGAACAACGCTCCCGCGTTCGGCGCCGAGATCGAGATGGGCGACGACCCTCACCGCCGCCGGGTGACCGGCCGGTTCGTGTACTGCTGGGGCAACATCGGCCGCCTGGCCCTCGCCAACGACCCGGCCCGCGAGTTCGCCTACACCTCGTTCGGCCGCCGCCGCGATCAGCGCCGCGGCCGAGCGATCGACTGGGTCATCGCCGGCGGCGAATCCGGCCACAAAGCCCGCGCGGTCCACCCCGACTGGGTACGCACCGTCAGAGACCAGACCACGGCCGCAGGCGCCGCGTTCTTCTTCAAACAATGGGGCGAATGGGCCCCGGCGCCCTTCATCGTTCGCGTCTGCGACCCGGACGTCGGCTGGAAGGGCACTGACGAGGAGCTGGCCACCGCGAAGGCCGACAGCGAGGCCCGCGGCGCCACGCACGCACACACCGGCGGCTGGTTCGAGGAGGACGACGAACGGCACTACTGGCTGCACGAGATCGGGCACAAACCCTGG
This sequence comes from Streptomyces sp. NPDC005302, assembly GCF_040607345.1. NCBI lineage: Bacteria > Bacillati > Actinomycetota > Actinomycetes > Kitasatosporales > Streptomycetaceae > Streptomyces > Streptomyces sp. NPDC005302. The sequence continues at coordinate 78,885 of NZ_JBEXGN010000027.1, read as the reverse complement.
TCACTCGAGCGGTGCGCGCTGCCTCCCGGCACCGCCGCCATCCGCCGTTGGGGCAAGAAGGCCGCCGGCCGTGAGCTCGACGGCCGCACCTGGGACGAGATGCCGGCGGTACAGCGATGACCGACCCGAAGCCCCTCGACACTGACCAGCTCGACGACATCGCAGCCCGCGCCGCACACCTGCACAAGTACGGGGCGTTGACCGATGCCCCCCTGCAGGAAGACCTCGACCGGCTGACCGGCGTCGAGGTACCCGCGCTGCTCGCCGAGATCGCCCTGCTCCACAACGACCCGCCGATGCGGTGCATCTGTTGCGACATGGCGGTCGGTTGGGTCGACGCGCCGACGGGCGGCTGGTGGGCGCACGAGACGCACCCGGAAGACGGGCACGACGCAGAGCCGAGGCCCGCGAGCCGTTGACCACCCGCCGTCCTCCCATGCCCCACCCCGCCCCGCAACCGAAAGGCCACACCGTGACCGACCGCACCCTGCCCCACGACCCGTACATCACCGCCGTCTGCGAAGCCCTGACCGCCGCCGGCATCGACCTCACCGATCACTGCTGGACCGACGACAGTGAAACCCGCGGCACCTACTGCTACCTGAACGCCGTCACCACCCTCGACCCCAGCGGCACTCACGACCTGGACCACGACGAAGTTCCCGCCGAGGCCGCCTGGCCGCACGGGCTGATCCTCGTCTGGGAGTGGCACACCGACGCCGAGCAAGGCGAGCCGGAGCGCGGCCCGCTGTGGCTGTTCGCCGAGCTGAAGAACGACGGCAGCAACGAGTACCCGACGGCGCTGCCCGTCCACGGGTACGCCAGCCCGGCCGCCGTCGTCGAGGCCGCGCGGAAGGTGATCGACCGCAGCATCGGCGCGGGCCACTTCTTCAACGGCGGCCAGGCGACCTGGACCGGCGGGATCATCGGCGACTCGTGGGAGCGGGCCGGGGAGCTGACTGCCGCGTGCGATGCCTGGGGCACAGCCGAGACCACTCCGTGACCGTCCGCAGTACGGCCGTCCCGCGCGCAGTCATCGCGCGGGCCGGCCGCCCACCCAGCCTCCCACGACAACACCCGGAGCCCCCGATGCCCGACACCGGCCCGTACTACCGCGACGAGCAGATCACCCTGATTCTCGGCGACGCCCGCGAGCAGCTGCGCACCCTGCCCGCCGGGTCCGTCGACTGCATCGTCACCAGCCCGCCGTACTACGGGCTCCGCGACTACGGCACCCCCGGCCAGTACGGGCTGGAAGCCACCCCCGCGGCCTACGTCGAGACGATGCGCGCCCTGTTCGCCGAGGCGCGCCGCATCCTCGCCGATGACGGGACGCTGTGGCTCAACCTCGGCGACAGCTACGCGGCCCAGCGCTCTGGTGACGGCACGACGAAACGCAGCGACAAGAAGGGCGCCGCGGCCGCGGGCCCAGTTTCCCGTCCAGCCAACGCGAAGAACCTCCTCGGCATCCCCTGGCGCGTGGCGTTCGCGCTGCAGGACGACGGCTGGATCCTCCGCAACGAGATCATCTGGCACAAGACCAACGCCATGCCGGAGAGCATCAAGGACCGGCTGTCCTCCCGCCACGAGCACCTGTTCCTCTTCGCCAAGGCCTCGAGGTACAGCTTCGACCTCGACCCGATCCGCGAGCCGCACACCATGCGACCGCAGCGCAGGCCTCGGGGTCACAAGGAACGGCAGCGCCTCGGCGTCCTTCCAGCACAGACGTACTCCACCTCGCAGCGCGACGAGCCGGGAGTCGATGGGCATCCGCTCGGGCGGAACCCCGGCGACGTCTGGTCGATCCCGACGAGGCCTTACCCGGCCGCGCACTTCGCGGTGTTCCCGATCGATCTGCCGCTGCGCTGCATCAAGGCCGGCTGCAAGCCCGGAGGGACCGTGCTCGACCCGTTCTCCGGCTCGGGGACCACGGGAGCTGCGGCCCGGCAGCTCGGCCGGAAGTACATCGGCATCGACCTCAACCCGGCCTACCACGACCTTGCCCGCGATCGGTTCGCGCAAGGCGTCCTCGACCTGCCCGCCTGACCACCCGCCTGTGGGGGCCGCGTCACCCGCGGCCCCCACCAACCAGGAGCCACACCATGACCCAGCCCGAACCGATTCGCGCCCCCTGGACCTCCGAGCAGGTCGCCGCCCTCAACGCATGCCAGCAGCGAGGCGGCATGCCCCCGTTCACCTGCGGCAGGGAGGTCCACCCCGCTCCTCTTGTCCTCCTCGCCCACCGCGATGGCTGGCACTGCTCTGACCCCGACTGTGACTACCGGCAGGACTGGGCACACGCCTTCATGGCTGACCCGAGCGTGTGGCCCGCTGTCCCGGTTGGCGTGTCCCCGCCCGCCGCGCTCACCGACCAGGCTGCCGTGCTCAACGCTGCCGCACAGCACCTGTACACCGCCCTGTTCCCCGCGGTCTATGACGACCTCGGGCAGAAGGCAGCGGAGGGCGTCAACCGTGCCGTGTCCGAGCTGCGCCGCCTGGCCGACATCGTGCCTGCTGCCGGGCTGCACGGTGAGGTTGGCGAGACACAACATCACCAGCCGCAGGCCGAAGCCCACCCGCCCGCTGTTACCTGGCAGATCGAAGCCCCACGCCGCGACACCTGGACCCGCTGGTCCGCCCCACGCGACACCCGAGACGAAGCCCGCGAGGACTACGACCGAGTCGTCGCATGGGGCGGCGGTTGGCAGCCCTTCCGACTCGTCCGCGCCGACACCACGTACACGGTCGAGGCCGAGCACCAGCCCGCTGTCGTGTCCCAGCCCGACGAGGAGCCGGCCTCGTGACCGACCTCGACCCGCGCCCGGCCCACGTTGAGAACGAGCTCGCCCGACGTCTCGCCCTCGACCACGGCCACCTCATCGACGACGGCGACTGGGAGCGCGCGCCCGCCGATCTCCGGAAGGACTACCAGGACTTGGCCCGCGCCACCCTCGCCGTTCTCGGCGGTCCGACCAAGGCGCAGCAGCAGGCCGCTGCCCTGGCCGTCGAAGTACGGGAGCTGAAGCGGCAGCGCGACCGATACCGGAAGGCGTGGCGAAGCGCCTGCACCATCCGCATTCGCAAGAGGCGGACCTCGCGGTCGACGCCACCCGACAGCGCCGCGCCCGCCCTGTGAGAGCGAGCACGGCCGCCCCTGCGCGTAACAGGGGCGGCCGGCCCGCCCGTCATCCATCAACTCCCCTGGAGAACCCATGCCCGGCCATCCGACCAGCTCCCAGAAGGCACGCCTTCTGGACTGCGGCCTCTGCTACGAGGAGAACGGCGAAGAAGTCCACCCCCACCCGGAGTGCACCGTCACCCCAGCAGCGCCAGTGACCACCCACGAGCCTGCCGACCGGGCCGCGATCTACGCGGAGGTCGCCGACCGCTTGGCCGCCGATGCCGAACGAGGAAACAAGGAGGGCCTCACCCGCATCTACCGCCGCTCCGCTGCCATCCAGGTCCGCAAGTGGGCCACTGAGATCAGCCCCGAGCAGCACGCCGTTCCAGCTGCCACGTGCAGTGCGCGAAGCGACACTCGCGACGAGGTAGAAGACGCCCTCCGGCTCTGCATTCGCGCCGCCCACCACCATGGCCGTGACCATGTCGACGAGCACGGCTACCACTGGTCCGAAACCGTCGCCGTCTACCCCCACCCCGACGGCACCCTGCACACGAGCCCAGGCACGACGGAGCTCCGCCGCTGGGCCGCCGCGACAGCATCCGGCGGCCGGCAACTCCCGTCCATCCAAGCGGCCGACGTCGAAGGCTGGTGCCCCGCCTGCGGCAACCCGACTCTCATGATCGAGGCCGGGCGCCTGACCTGCACCCTCATGGACTGCCCCAGGCCGGAGGCCGCCGCACAGCTGCTCCAGGGCGTGGCCGGCGCACTCGCGGAACCGGCCCTCACGTCCACCCCTGACGGCTGGGACCTGGCCGACGTCGAAGCACGCGAGGCAGCAGCCACCCCCGGACCCTGGACCTTGGAGCTGGAGCAGTGCAAATGCTCCGACGGCCGGTGCAGCCACGGCCCTTGGGCCGGAGCGATCTACGCCGACGGCGATCGCCGCGCCGAGTTCGACGACATCCCCACGGCGGACTGGCAGTTCACCGCCCACGCCCGCGAAGACGTCCCCCGGCTGATCGCACTGGTCCGCGCCTTCCACCTCGACTGGGCCCAAGCACTCTTCAAGATCCACACAGACGCTGACCTCAGGGAAACCGAAGGCCAGACCGAACTCGCCGCCTACGCGCGCGAACTCGCCGCACTCATCGCCGACCCAGCGCCTCCGGCTGAGGAAACCGACACCCGCGTCACCGCCCTCTACGAGAAGTGGGTCCAGGGCGGGGCGCCGCCCCTCGGCGTGAGCATTGCCCGCTGGTGGGACGCCCGGCTGATCGAGCTGTCCGACGCCATCCGACCGGCCGGCGATCGCTCCCGCCTGAAGGCACCGCCTGCATGAGCTTCGTGGACCGCGTCTTCCTGATCCTCGGCGCCGCAACAGCCTGGACCGCCCTCAGTGCGGGAGTCGTCCTCGCCGGCGTCGCCGGTCTCGTCCTGGCGGTGGTCCGGCTGATTCGCCGCCACCGTCCCTGACCAACCCCCGTCCCATCCGCAAGATCGAAGCACGGAGCCATACGCAATGACCATGACAGAACGTACGATCACCGTCACCCGCCGCGAGGTTGCCGTCAGTGCCGACGGTGCCTACGGCGCGAATCACGTCGAAGTCGGCAAAGCCTGGCGCACAGCCGACCGCGCCTACCGGACCACGCACGGCCTGCAGGACAACGACGCGATCCCCGACAACGCGATCGCGTTCTTCCCCCAGGACGAAGAGATCGTCATCAGCTTCGAGACCGAAGGCCCCGCCCGGCTGCCGGGTGACGACCTCGCCCGGGCCCTCGCTGAGTACGACCGCCGGGCCGGCCGCCAGCACATGCCGTACGCCGACCTGCCCCGCCCAGACCAGCAGAAGTACCTCGTCGCCGCCTCCGAGCTGATCAACACCCTCTACGCGGAGAAGCTGCCCGCTCGAAAGTGACCCCTCTACCCGGAGGGCGGGCCAGCCGATCACTGCATAGGTAGGCCCGCCCTCCGGCCCCCACCCGGACCGGAACCCCGCACCCGAGGACAGGAGCTCCCCATGGCCGGTGACACCCCCAACGCCCCCGCGCCGAAGCTCACACCCGGCCAGATCCGCGTCATCGCCGCCTACGCCCGAGGTCTCCGCACCTCCCAGATCACCAAAACCCTCGGCATGAGCGAGCGGTCCGTACGCGACCACGTCGCCCGGGCGGCCAAGCGCGCACAGATCGAAGGCCGGCCCCTCGGCGCTCTCATCCATTACGCCTACACGCACGGCCTCTTCGACGGCACGGAGTACGCCGACCTTGCCGTCCGCACCCGCGAGACACCGCCGCAGCTGCGTCTCCCGCGGGGCCTGTGCCTCGTTCTCGGCTGCATGGCCGAAGGTCTCTCGCTCGGCGCCACGGGGAAGGAACTCGGCATCAGCAGGACGACTGTCATGCAGTACCGGAAGCGGATCTACACCCGCTTCCACACACGCGAGCTGTCGCGCGCCGTAGCCATGGGCTGGCAGTGGGGCCTCCTTCCTACCCGCCCCCTGGCCTCCGCCCCACCGCGACAGCCCGTATCGGCCGGAGCGTCCCTGCGGTGAGCGCCGGCAGCCACTGGGGCCGCGCCTGGACCGGCCACAGCATCGAAGACGGATGCCCCTGCCCCCAGGCACCGTGCGGTCTCGTCGCCCAGGATCAGGCCGCCCGCGACTGCCCACACCACGCCTGGACAGCCGCGGCCTCCATCCGCCAATCCCACCCCGCCCACGCCTGCCCCGGAGAAACCCCCATGCCCACCGCCACGGAAGAACTCGACGCCGCTATCAACGTCCTCCGCAACACCAGCGGCGCCGAGAAGGGACGCCTCGACAGCGACAGCCAGGAACTCCTGGTCCTCGTCGCCGTCCTCCTCCGCATCCGCGAACCGGTCGCCGCCTGGCTCGAATCCGAGGCTGCTCGCCTGAACACCAGCGTTCACCCCGGCGGGCACGACACCCTCGCCGGCCACGCGCGGGCCGTGGCCTCCGCAGCCCTCGCCCGCAGCAACAGCCGACCCGGACCAGCCGAACCCGGCCCCATCATCGACAACACGCGCGCCGAGTTGGCCTCCAGGATGGGCGTGCAGCCGTGAGCGTGGGCATCACCATCCACTGCAATCAGGAGTGGCGCGACGGCAGGTGTGCCACGTCCCTCTTCACAGACGCCGTCGACCACGCTAAGGCGCGCGCAGCAGCGGAGCGGCAGGGCTGGCGCTCCCACCCGGACGGCAAGGACTATTGCCCCGGCCACTCCGGACGCCCCCTCGTCACGGGCACGAACGTCGTACCGATCAACCGAAGCGGGGTGCCCGCCCCGGCTCCCCGCAGCGTGCCACCCTCAGGCGGAGCCGCCGAGACGGTCCGTGCGGCGTCCGCCCACCTGCGGCACCTCGCCGACGCCACGACCGCCGAACTCCACGCGGAACCCTCCTGGCACATGCCGTTCACCTCGCGGGAATTCTGGTTCATGGAGGGCGTCTCCAACGCCGTGCACGGACCACCCGGCCAGCTAGCCGGCCTCCTCGCCCCCGAGAGCGCGCGCTTCGCCGCCAACCTCCTCGACCGCACCGTCATCCACGCAGGCGGCACCCTCGCCCCCATCCCGGCCGAGGCATTCCTGCTCGCCAACAACATCGTCAGGAGCCTCCGACGATGATCACCCCACGCCGCACGCGCCGACCCCGCATCGTCTGCCTCCTCCTGGCCCTCCACAGCATCTGGTCCGCCTGGTGCGCCTGCCAGCAGTACCGCTACGGCAACCTCCCGGTCACCGTCGTCTTCGTCGTCGGCTCCCTTATCCCCCTCGTCGCCCTGGTCCTGCAGAACGAACTCGACGACCTCCACCACGCCATCCGCCACTACCGAGCTCGGGACGCCCGTGCGGCGCAGAGCGTGTCTCCTCCAGCGCGGCCGTCCTGCAGATGAAGGGGCGAAGGGAAGTATGTCCACATAACGCGCGCCGTCGTCCGCTGGGGCTGCCGTCAGATGCGGGGGCAAGCGACAACGGCCCACCCGCTGGTTCCTGGGGCTCCACCGGCTGACAGAATCCCGAGGTCCGAGTAGTGTCTACATTGTGTCCACAATGGGAGGAGGGAGCATGCTGAAACTTCCGGAGCACTCTGGCGAACGGCTGAGTCGCTCCCCATTGATCCTCGTCGCGATCCAGATCACCTTTGAAGACCTTGGGGACATCGCCCGGTCGGACGCCCGCGCAATTCAGAACGTCATGGGCCGCACTAAGTGGCCTGGGCTCTTCTCCAATCCGATCTTCTCTGGTGTCCTCAGCGCCACAGGGATCAACCAGCAGCCCAGCCGGCAGGGGTGGCGCCTCACATCCTCGTCGGACGCTGTCAGCGCGGCGAGCATCGCCCCGGACAGTGCCACGATCGAAACCAGGGCCTACCCCGGCTGGGCAACCTACAGCGGTCACTTTTCATCGCTGGTCGATGCGCTCGCCGACACGCTAGGGCCTCAGCAGCACCTGCGCCTTGGCCTCCGGTACATCAATCAGGTGGCGCTTCCTGAGTGGGCGGCGGACTGGAGGGAGCTCATCCCTTCAACGTTTCTTGGTCCCCTTCTCGACCCAACGCTCGGCCCTGGTGTCACAGCCACAGAGCAGCGCATCGTGATCGACGTGGATGACGAGGCGCACTGTCTTCTGCGGCACGGGGTGTTCGCGGACGGTGAGGGCAAGAGTCAGTACCTGCTGGACTACGACGTCTACGGGGAGTCCCAGGACACCTTCGAACCCCAAAAGATCAAAGCGGAGGCGGAGCGCCTTCACGATGCTGTGAGCGGACTCTTTCGGGCCACCATCACCGATAAGCTGCACCAGCACCTGAGCTAGTCGGAGGGGAGTCGACATGCCAGTGCCACAGATTCACAGCACGGGTTCGAGGTGGGCGGAGCAGATCGACCCTCTCGCACGGACAGGTAGGACGACCATTCGTCTCTTTCCTGTCCCGGAGATCATTCCCGAGGGGCCGGCTGAGGAGGCCGAAACAGGCCCTACCTTCTTGGCAACGACCGTTTCCAACGGTCTAGATGCACTCGCTACCACTGGGGGGCGCGCAGAATCAGCCACAAGGGCCCCCCGGCCAGTGGGTGGCCCCGCGACAGACGCCGGACCGGTGCCTTTCGCCTACGCGTGTGTGGTCGACCTGACCCGGTGGCTCGAGGTCGGTAAACGAGACCTGCTCGACCGGCTCGGGATCCCGCGCGCGACGTTCTACTCCTGGGCCGAGCGCGGAAGTAATCCGCGACCGGGAACGACTCGACAACTTTTCAAGGTCCACTCGCTGGCCCTTCTGATCGTCGACACTTTCGGTGAGAAGGGTGCCCGGCAGTGGTTTTACGGGGGGCTTCCGACCGCCCACAGGCTGCTGTTTCTAGAAGCGGCAGCTGATCGGGGGGCGCTCGACAACCTGGCGGAATTGGTTAGGCGAGCCGTCGTACCTACACGCGCTCCAGAGATCGATCGCAGCCTCGCTGCCCGTCCAGGCGATGAAGGAACTGCCATGCCAGACGCCACCTTGGAAGGGTGGTGATTGCTACGCCATCGTCTGAACCTCCTCAGTACACCGACTTCGGAGCATCCCTGCCTTGGGGGGAGGGTTACTGGGACCACCTCAACGGCTTCCGCCAAGGCCACCTCATTCTCGATATCCCGGTCATTTTCCTGGCCGCGGCGAGTTCGTCGCTGTGGGCCGCCGAGACCGAAAGTCTTCGCGACAACGTGACAGACGCCCTCCGCGTGGTGCTGGAGAAGGGGGCTCCGCTGCGTCACGGCATGATCACCACACAGGGCTGCGACATCCTCAAACCTGACATGCCGTGGGTCGGGGTGGTACCTGTCTACGACGCCTCTCTGCATTTCGACCGCGGGAAACTGGGACTGATCAAGGCCAACAGGATGACCCACATCCTCCCGATCCTGCCGCCGTGGCGGCAGGCGGACGAGAAGTGGGTCGCCGACCTGCGTCTTGAGGTGCCCATTGAGAAGAGCACGCTCCTCGAACGACAGCCAATCGAGGCATACGAGGCCGAAGAACAGTACGCCAACGTTGCAGAGCGCCTCGGAGCGATCCGGCGTCGAGCCGCTGTCCCCCAACTGTGCCTGGAGCATGTCGTTCAACCCCTGTACGACTACGTACGCGCTCAGGACGAGGCCGTTCAGGCGCAGATGCTTGCTTCCGTTCACGAGACCCGGATCTGGCAGGACCTGCACGATGTCCCTACCCGCGCGCAACTCTTCATCATCTTGAGCGATGACCCGTCCTGCAATCATGATCATGATGCTTGGGATGAGGCGTTCGCTCACGTCTACGGCCGCGCTGCCGCCGCGGGCATCACGTTGTTGCCGACCAGGACGGCGTCATACGACTCGCTCTCGGCCCGAGACCTCCTGCGCAGCCTTCCGGTCACCGAAAATGGCACGTCATGATCGAGGGCGGGCGGACACTCCTTCACCCTCGGACCTCCAGCCCAACCGAGCGGCAACGTCGATAGCCTGGACTTGCCCTGCGTGCCCTTGACGTAAGGGAGCGTCGGCCCAGGCCATCAAGGGCTGTAGTGCTCAGGTTTCGGAGAACGAGACATCAGTGCCGCCACGGTGGCCGTACCTCTGATCTGAACCGCACTGGCGTGGCGCGGAGGCTCGGTCAGGAGGGCTTACGAATCGGAGGGTTATGGCTGGCTGTCCGCGCGGGCTCTTGGGTAGGTGTGGCCTGTGCCGCCTGTGAGGCATGCTCGATGCGCTCACTTGCGCGGACGACTGTGACGCTCGTCTCTGATCCTGGCCAGATGGTGAGCAAGTACTTCTCGACAGGCTCCATGCTGGTCTGGTCGCGAAGCAACTCCCGCCCGTACGCGTGGACCCGGAGTCTGTACCACCCAGACGCTGACGGGGGCAGAAGCACCAAGGCGTCGGCGACCGGCCCAAGGTCGAGCGACTCCAGCCTCATGTTGCCGCCCCGAGCCCGGACACTGACCTCGACGATCTCGTCCCAAGTCTTCGCCGGCGCCGCTACGGGGGCGCTGTGCTGAGCCGTGACAGCAGCTTCCACGAATCCGGTGTTGATACCCGTAACGATCAGGGCCCCCTGCGACATCGGCGCTACGAGTCCGTTGGACCAGTCCGCCGACTCGACGGGAATCAGTCCGTCGACGAGAAGGCCGAACGTCCCCTCGTTGACGAAGACTTGCTGCAGATCGGTCATGGCTGCCTCCTCGAACAGTGATGGTGGGAACCCTGTCACATCTGCGCACAGTGGGATCGGCGTTGGGTCGCGTGAGCCAGGATTCGTGATTCAGGGTGCCGCAGGTGCGGGTGCCGTTGCCACGGCACCCGCACCACGTCTTAGGCAGTCGTCAGGACACGGAAGGGATCCTTGTCCAGCACGCGCTCGGCACGGAAGAACTGAGTGTTGGAGCCGCCCTGCGAGCTGTTTTCGGTGGCAGGGATCATGCAGACGCTTGCACCCGTCGGCCCCGTCGCCGAGGGGACATCGGGGAAGCTGCAGCCGTCGAACGAGCGGCGGGTGCCACCGCGGCTGAGCCCGTTGTGCGAAGTTGCGATGGGGTACTCGTCACAGCTGTAGTCCGTGATGCTGGGAGCGCTACCGCAGGCACGGACACGGTTGAGGGCGATGAAACGTGCGTCAGTTGTCCTCGTGAGCGGGGCGGCGAAGGTGGCACCTGGAAGTCCGGAGGCCTGCGCCAGATCCACGTGGCGGACGAGATTGGGTGTACGGGCCTTGCTGTAGGTGAGCGCAGAGGCGTACCAGGGCACGACGCAGCCGACGCCGATCCTGCCGTCTGTGTTGTTGTCGCAGCGGAACTCGTTGACGGTGTACTGCGTGACTGCTGGGGTGTAAACGCCGTTCATGAAAGTCAGGTACCACGTAGTGGCACAGGTGCCTACGGCTCCGGCTGCTGTGGCGGTTGTGTTGAAGAAGGATTCTCCGAGCCGCCATGAGTTCAGCGGCTTCAGCGGCTTGGCAGGGAAGGAGGAGCTCTCGCGCGTGCAGTTCCCGGTCATCGTTGCCTGGCCGTCGATGGAGGCGTCCAGGGCGTCTCCCCAGCCGCCGTAGGCCGAGACGTCGATCTGATGGGCGAACGTTCCCTGACCTGAGTTGCCGTAGCTGTAGTTGATCACGACCATATTGGCCACACCGGTAGCTGTCTTAACTCCATTGATGTCGCGGTATGTCGTGTACGTGAGCCCTTGTACCTGGCATACCTGGGTGCGGGTGCCAGTGACGCTGCCCTGACTGTCCTCGCACCACTGAGGCTCGGGTACGCCGGCGGCCGTTCCCGCGTCAGGATTCACGTGAGGTGCCTGTGAAGGTGGAGCTGCCGTTGTGACGCATGCTGACTTGCCGTCTGTCTCCGCGCTACAGGTCTCTGCTGCGGCTGCGGCAAACGTCGCGGTTTGCACGTCAGGCTTGGATTCCGCCTGATCCGATCCGGGGGTCACTTCCAGCGCGACCGGCTGGGGGATCTCAGTCGCGCTCGTGGTGTCCGTTGAGGCTGCGCCTGTGACTTGCGTGGCTGCCTCTGCGGGAGACATCCCGGCGATGATCACCGTCAAGAGTGCGGCCGTGGCGGTCAGGCGAGCCATCGCTCGCGTGGATCTGTGTGACATTGCGTCCCCTCCCAGCGCAGCCCGCAACGCGTGCTGTGTCGCGGGATGCGAACTCGTGAGCCTCAAACGACTCAGGATGGACACTATGGGAACGCGTGTTCTAGGTGGGTCTATTCGAGACGATCAAGCGAAGTGGGTTTGCCGCAGCTCAGGCCCGCTGTCCTGCACGCTCGTTCCCCCCTTAGACCGTCGCGGGGATCGAGGTCCCGACCCCGGGCTCCGCTCGGCAGGAACAGACATGGCCAGAATTCGCCGTACACGGGGCAGATCTCACGGGCGTGGGGGTGCTGGCCCCAACTCGGCTGCGTCCTGTCAGGCGCTGTAGTGCTCCGGTTTCGGAGAACGGGACATCAGAGCCGTCGCAGCGTCCGTCACGGTGGCCGTACCGTCGATCACCGCAGCGACAACCTGAGTGATCGGCATCTCGACACCGTGGGCCCGGGCCAGGTCCAGGATCGCCCTGCAGGACTTCACACCCTCCGCGGTCTGACCGGTCGCCTGGGCCGCCTGGTCGATTGACATGCCCTGCCCGAGGTGCTCGCCGAACGTCCGGTTTCGGGAAAGCGGCGACGCGCAGGTGGCGATGAGGTCGCCCGCGCCGGCGAGGCCGGAGAACGTCAGCGGGTCGGCGCCCATGGCGGCGCCTAGCCGGGCGGTCTCGGCGAGGCCGCGGGTGATGAGCAGGGCCCGGGCGTTGTCACCCAGGCCGAGACCGGCGGCCAGCCCGACGGCGAGGGCGATGACGTTCTTCGTCGCGCCGCCGAGCTCGCAGCCCGCCACGTCGGTCGCCGTGTACGGCCGGAAGTACGGGGTGTGGCAAGCCTTCTGCAGCGCGGCGGCCGCGGTCTCGTCCGGGCAGGCGATGACCGAGGCGGCCGGCTGGCCGCCCGCGATCTCCCGCGCCAGGTTCGGCCCGGACAGTACGGCGATCCGCTCGGCCGGAATCCCCGTCACCTCGCCGATCACCTCGGACATACGGAGTCCGGAGTGCGTCTCGATGCCCTTCATCAGGCTCACGACGACCGCCTCAGGGCCGATGTACGGGGCCCAGGCGGCAAGGTTTTCCCGCAGCGTCTGTGCCGGGATCGACAGCACCACGTAGGCCGCGCCGATCAGGGCCTCGGTCGCGTCCGTCGTCGCCCGCAGGCGGGGCGGCAGGAGGACGTCGGGGAGGTACCGGGGGTTCTGGTGCGCGGTGTTGATCGCGTCGGCGACCTCGTCCCGCCGGGCGTGGACGACGACGTCGCTGCCGGCGTCGGCGAACACCTTCGCCATGGTCGTTCCCCACGATCCCGCGGAGAGCACCGCAACCCGAGCCACCCGACACACCCCATCCACGTCCTGAATCCCTGACCGACCCGGCGACCCTATCCGCCGCCCGCGGGCCCAGGCTTCCGAAGCGTCACGGCCAGCGCCTCTCGCACCGGGAGGCGGGGCAGCATCCGCGTCGCCTCGCGGAGCATCGCGTCGGCCTGGTCGTCGCCGAGCTCGGCACGGAGCTCCGTCTCCCGGTTCTGCCACAGCCGGTACAGGCGCCCCCACATCGCGGGCTCACCCGGCCGCTCGTCCATGAACTCCACAGCCAGGCCGGCCGACCGCGCCTGGTCCATCACCGCGGTACGGAGTCCGGGCGCGCCCGCCCGGGTCATCACCGCCCGGCCGCCCGGGCGCAGGATCCGCCCGAGCTCGGCGAGTGCCTGGACGCGGTCGCTCGCGTTCGCCAGCGCGTCCACGCACACGATCCCGTCGACCGTCCCCGCCTGCAGGCCGGTCGCCTCCAGCGTCCCCGTACGGAACACCGCCCGCCCTTCGGGGACGAAGCTCGCCGCGCGGCCGGCGGCGAGGCTCACCGCGGCCGGAGACACGTCCAGGCCCGTCACCCGTACGCGGAGCGCCCGGGCCAGCCACAGGCCGACACCGCCCGTCCCGCAGCCGACGTCCGCCAGGTGCTCGCCCGGCCGCAGCTGCAGCCGCGCCATCGCGATCGTCAACAGGGCGCGGTCGCACGAGCTGTACGGCGCGACCTCGGCCGGATACCCGTCGCCCATCGCCTCCGCGTACAGCGCGGACACGAGCCGGCTCGCCGCCCGGGCCCGGTGGAAGGCGTCGAAGTGGTCGGCGAGCAGCTGCTCCCGCTCCGTCCGCGCGGTCACCGGGGGATCGCCCGACGCGTCCGGGACGTCGCCCCCGGCGCGATCACCTTGACCGCGGTGAACGGCTCCCCGCGCCCGGACAGCGTGACCAGGATCGGCTCGTACCCGGTCACCGCCTCCACGAGCCGGACCGCGCCCTCCGCCCGCGCCCGCAACGCCCCGCCCACCGGTCCGCCGGCGTCGGCGAACAGCGTCTCCCACCCGACACCCGACGGGCCCCCGACAGCCGGGGGCAGCGCCTGGTCGACCGCGAAGACCTCCTCCTCGGACGGCAGATCGTCGCGCGTCCCGGCGATGCACGTCAGGCGGGACTGCGCCGCCTCCGTGATGGCCCGGGTCAGAGCGATGTGCGGATCGTGGTGACAGCCGGACCCCGCGAACCACAGCGGGAAGTCCTCCGACCACAGGTACGCCAGGCACACCGGCAGCCCGTACGGGGACTCCACGACCAGCAGCTCCAGGACGACGCCAGCCGCCCGCACCCGCTCGATCAACTCCGCGGCGTACGGCGCCTCGACGCTGTCAGGGTCGACGACCGTCCGCAGCTCCCCGCCGGTCTGCTCGTCGAGGTGAAGCGTGTGGCGCTCCATCACCTCGTACAAGCCGTGGAGCACCGCCTCCTCCGGAGAGTTCCCACACGCCAGCCCTGTGCTTGTCGCCCGGAACACCGCGGGCCGCCACATCGACGGCAGGAACCGCTGCACCAGGCCCACGGGGACCGGCACGCGCCGGCCGCTCACCAGGCCCAGGCCCGTCGTCCACTCCAACGGCACGTCGACGAGCCCCGGATGCGGCTCCCGCACGGGCAGGGACAGCAGCGGATACGGCAGCTCCAGCGCCCGGGCCGGCGCCACCTGGTCCACGGGGAGTGGCTGCTCGGCGTGCCACAGCTCGATCGACTCCATCACCGCAGAGATCGCCGCAAGCCGCGGCGTAGCGCCCTTCCCCTGCGACGCCGCCAGGGTGAGCGCGCCCGGCCGGATCGCCGTCCACACCGGCACCCCGAGACTGTCCAGGCCCGTCAGGTCAGCGACCCGGCTGATCCCGCATCGCTCCAGCCACGGCTCCAGCAGCGCCCACGTCTCTTCCGGTCCCCTCGAGCGGACCGTTCCGTCCAGAACCATCAGACTCTCAGCCACGGACCAGCCCACCCTCCATGCGCCGCTGGTCCTCCATGAACCCCGCGACCAGCACCTTGGCCTGTTCCACCGCGCGCCCGGCCGTCTGCAGGCCCCGCAACCGCGCCTGCTCACCGAGGCCGGCGCCATCGCACCGCCACACCTCCGTCAGCATCCGCATCACGACGTCGTCCCGTACGCCCTCGACCGTGAACCCCGGCACCGCCCGGCGGGCCCGCTCGATCGCTGCCGCGTACCGGACGACCGCGGTACGGTCCGCAACCGACTCCCGCGCCAGAAGCACGTTGAGCGCCGACCCGTCACACCGGTCCGGATCCACCCGCACGACGGCGTGCAGCAGACTCCCGTCCGCGGTGCCCGTCAAGTCCCGCGTCCGCTGACTCAGCGGCATCCGCGCGCCACCGTCCGGCGGGAACAGCGAGCAGCGTTCGAGGTAGACGCGCCACACCGCGGCGAACCCCGGGTCGAACACCTGCTGATACACCACCCGAAGCCGCGTCGGCATCGCCACACCGTCCACCACCTGCGTGGCGAAGTGACCGCGCCACCGCCGGAAGTACCCCGTATCCCAGACCGCCGGGACAGCCTCCTCACCGCGGCCTCCGCCCTCGAGCGCGACCCGCACCGCGGCAACCGCATCCGAGTACTTCACATCCCCGAACCGTGCATCCGCCGCACGCTGCTCATCGAGCCACTCCACGAACGGCCCGGCACCCGCCCGCCGGCACACCGCCCGGACCGCAGCCGGCGTCCGCTGCGCGTAGTACACGCCGCGCAGCTCATCGAGGAGCCGGTCGACCGGCCGAGGGCCCGGCGGGAGGACCCCGGCCGCGGCGGCCAGGCCCAGGACATGACGGAGGTTCACCAGCGGCCACGTCAACGCCCGCCCATCGACCGGATCCTGACCGACCGCCACCTCATCGTCCGCAGTCAGCCGGCCCGACCGGTACAGCTCGAAGACCGCCCCCACACCCTCCACCCCGAACTGGTGGAGCTCCGCCGCCCGCAGCGCCCCGATACTCGCCGCCCCGATCACCCGCACCCCGCGCGCCATCAGCGCCAGGAGCTCCTTGTGCCGGACCGCCGGAGCCTGGTGGTAGACCCCGTCGACCAGAACCACCGTGTCCGTGTCGGCGATCACCGGATCGAAGAAGTCCCCGTGCCGCGCCGGCGCCAGCCAACGGACGGCCGGATGCGCGAGGACCGGGTCATCCGGGCCTAACGTCGGCCCGCAGTACACGTGGATCATCAAGCGCCCCTCCCAGGACGTGTGGTCAAACGAAAGGGAGTGCTCCGACACCCGCAGGCATCGGAGCACTCCCCACGTGGACGAAAGCGGCGCCCCGCACACCTCAGCGCCGTACGCCCGAGGGTCAGGGACCCTCGTCCTCCACGTCCTCGATCCGGACGACCGGACCCGGAGCGCTGATCGAACCGACCGCCTCCGGAGGAACGGACTGGGCTGCGACCTCGGACTTCGACAGATCCACGGAACTCCTCCTGAAAGCCTTCGACGGCAGACCGTTCGCCTGCCGGGCTCTCAACCTGGCCCACCCGCCCCGGTCGGAGCAAGCGGAATGAGCACCTACGAGGGGGCGCACAAGAGTCACCCGCCGGAGCACACCCAGCAGGGAAATGCGCCGCTGCGGTCACATTCATCGGCTTACCGGGCGCCGGACCTGCTCCCCGCCACAGATCGACATGCCGTGCCCGGCGCTTCGTCGCAACCTGGAGGGATGACGAGCGCCCCGATAGTCGTGCACCCGCCGCTCGGCTCCGGCGGACGGCGAGTGTCAGCGCGCGGACAGATCCTCGGCCTCGCCCACAGCGACGCCGACGTCGTCGAATTCCTCCGCCGCACCGGCCTCGAGGACGCCGACATACTCCTCGACGATCCCGCCTGGGTGAAATGGAAGGGCGGACGCGCCCACTTCTACGAAGCAGCCTGACGCCTCGCCGCCAGCTTCACCCGCCGTGGCGGCCTCGGCATATCCCCACCCCGCCCAGCCTCCGTCGTCGGCTCCGACCCGCTCCGATGCGCAATCCGCAGCCCCTCATGCGGCCACCAGTACGTCCGATGCGACACCGCCGACGTCCCCGCCACATCCACCAGCACCTGATACGCCGTACGCCCATCAGGCCAGTCCTGCCGCGCCACCACACTCGCCCACCGCCACACGCCACCCAGGCGAACCCACAACGCCGGCGGATCCGTCCGAGGCCACGTCCACACCGTCGGCTTCGAGCCGTCCCCCTCACGCCACGGCCGCGCCTCCACCGCATCCGCCAGCGACGTCACAGCCCGCCCCCTGCTCCCGCGTACACCCGACGCCGCATCCGAGACTCGTCGAACCAGTACCAACCCGACGGCGACTCCCCAGGCCCCGGCCACAGCAGCAAGTCGTAAGCCAGCCGACCGTCCTCCGCCTCATAGCTGGCACGCGCCACGCCTCGGTAGAAGTCGCCGTCCACGTACAGGTTCACCCGGACCAGCTCGTGCGGCGGATACCGGCGGACGTGGACGCCGTCGGTCGGCTTCGGTGCCACCTCCGCATCCCGCCGCCATTCGCTCATGTATTCGAATGTAGCGGAGCGGGGCACCCCCGGCGACCCCGACGCCTCGCCCGGCAGTCGCGACCCCATGAGCCGTCGCGCAGTGGCCTGACCTGTCGTCCGTACGTGGCGCCGAGGTGCCGGCAAACGCGAGAGCGGCCCCGCCGTCAGACGGGGCCGCTCTCGTTGAGGTCCGGGCGTCAGTCGCCCGGTGGCTCCTCCGTCTTCTTCTTAGGCCGCTTCGACCCGCGCAGGCCCGACCCGATCTGCTGCGCGCGGGCTGCTGAGATCCCGCCGAGTGCGAGCCCGATCTGCGCCCACGTCTTCCCGTCGGCGCGCATGCGGTTGACGCGGTCCTGCCGCACCTGTCGCAGCTTGGAGTGGTGCTCGGGCCACCCCTCGAGCGCCCGTGTCACGGCCAGGGCGCAGGCCGCGTCGTCTTCGATGCCATCAAATGCGTCGACGGCTTCCACGAGCCGCAGCACCTCCTCGGGGGGCTCTTCCTCCGCCACCGCTCTCCTTTCACGAGAGCGCGAATCGCCGTCAGATTAAACCCTAGGGTTGCGTACATCAACCCTAGGGTTTACTTTGGCGGCGCGAGCCCTCATCGGTCCGCATCAGCAAAAACCCCCGGCCCGGGCTGGCAGGCCCATGTGGGTCGGGGGGCCCACCCTCACGGCTACGAAAGGGCAGGCATGCCCGAGACTACCCAGTCCCGTCCGACCCTCCTGACCCGCCGCCGCTCCCGCGGCTACTTCCTCCCGGAGCCCTCGCTCCTCCAGACCACCGTTCCCGCGGCCCTCCGCACGCAGAGGCTGTACGACTCGGTCCGGGGCGGCGACAGCCCCACCACCGTCACGGACGCTCTCGGCGGCTACCGGACAGCGCTCCGCCAGCTCTGCGACTCCTCCCAGCTCGAGAACCGGGCGGAGAGCGCGGCCGAGCGGGACGCCCGGACGGCGCTGATCCAGTTCGGCGACGTCTACGGCTCCGCGGCACCCGCCCGCGGCACCCGGGCGCTCGAAGAGCTGAGCGACGCTCTGGAGCGACTCCTGGGCGACCTGCAGGCCGCCGAGCTCGCGCCCGGTGACGGCCGATGAGCAGCGCAGCGCCCGAACAGGCGCAGACCGCCGGCTACGCCCGCGCCATCGGTGAGGCCCTCGGTATCCCCGACATCGAACGGCACGCACCACGGCCCGAGCTGGGCGAGACACCGACCCGTCTCGCCGTGTGGGACGTCCTCGGCCTCCGCGACATCCACGCGACGGCCGGCGGGGAGCTGACGTTCCTGCAGACCGAGCGCACGGGTACGGACGGGATCACGCGGGTCGTTGTGGAGCTGACCCTCACCGTGCACGTGGCGGAGGTCGGTCCGATCGAGGCGGTCACCGACTGGGAGCCGACTCTCGTGGCCGGCGAGGAGGAGAAGTGGCGGCGCGAGCTCGTTGCCGCCGCTGAGCTCGCCAAGCCGCAGCCCACGCTTCTGGAGCAGCTCGCCACCGCTTCTCAGGTCAGCCGCGACATCGCCATGAGGGTCGGCGCCGGAAAGGACCTCGACCCGAAGTGGCGTGCGTCGGAGCGCCGGTGCGACGACCTCTGGAGGCAGGGCCGTGAGGCCGGTCACTCGGACAAGGAACTGTCCGCCGCGGTCTTCGGTCGGGCAGGCAGCTGATGAAGAGCCGCCTCGAACGCAAGCTCGCCAAGATCAACCCGCATGTAGCGGTCCCCTCCACACGCGACCTCGACAAGGCCGCCAGGAAGAAGGGCCGCCGCGACGGCGGTGACCCTGCGGCGCACCGCGATGAGGTCAACGGCCTGGGCTGGAAGCCGCGCTGGCCGTTCTGACCGCCCGTAGGCCGCCGGGCCCGCGCCACCCTCACACCCCGCGCGGGCTCGGCACCCCCAGCACACAGCCATTCGAATCCCCGGGAAGGGGACACCTCAGTGCCACAGATCGTCGTCATGGGGCAGGGCTACGTCGGCCTGCCCCTCGCCACGGCCGCCGTCAACGCCGGCCACACTGTCGTCGGCTTCGAGCCCGACGAGCAGCGTCTTGACCAGTTGCTCTGGGGCCGTTCCTACGTCGAGGACATCTCCGACAAAGAGCTCCAGGCCGCGCTGGAATCGGGTCGCTACCAGCCGACTCGCTCGGATGGCGACCTGGTCGACTTCGACATCGCCGTCATCACGGTCCCGACGCCCCTCAAGGACCGCCAGCCTGACCTCAGCTACATCCGCGACGCGACCACCACCCTCGCCCGGCACCTGAAGCCCGGCGCCACGGTGATCCTGGAGTCGACTACGCACCCGGGCACTACGCGTGAGTTCGTCGTCCCGATCCTGGAGAAGAAGACCGGCTGGAAGGCCGGCGTCGACTTCCACGTCGGATTCAGCCCCGAGCGCATCGACCCCGGCAACGATCAGTGGACGTTCTCCACCACCCCGAAGATCGTCTCCGGACTGACCGCCAACTGCCGTGAGCAGGCCGAGCAGTTCTACCTGAGCGTCACGCAGAACGTCGTCACCGCCGAGTCCCTTGAGGAAGCGGAGCTGGCGAAGGTCTTCGAGAACACGTTCCGGCACGTCAACATCGCCCTGGTCAACGAGCTCGGGCACCTCGCCCACACCCTCGGCGTCGACGTGTGGCGCACCCTCGAACTGGCCGCCACCAAGCCCTTCGGGTTCACCAAGTTCCTCCCCGGCCCGGGCGTCGGCGGTCACTGCCTGCCCGTCGACCCGGTCTACCTGACCCACCACGCCCGCACCCGCCACGGCCACGCCTTCCGGCTCGTCGAGCTCGCCCAGGACGTCAACGAGGCCCAGCCCGCCTACGTCGTCCAGCGCCTCCAGGACACCCTCAACAGCCGCTTCCACCGCGGCGTATACGGCGCGCGGATCCTCGCCCTCGGCCTCGCCTACAAGGCCGGCACCGGCGACCACCGCGAATCGCCCGCCGCGCAGGTCGTGAGCCTCCTAGAGAGCAAGGGCGCCCTCGTCGACTGCCTCGACCCCCACGTCCCGCCGGCAGCCATCGGAGCCAGCCCGCAGGTCTTCGGCCCCCACACCACCCCGCCCTGGCCTCTCCAGGCCTACGACGCCGTCGTGCTGCTCACCCCGCACGACGAATTCGACCTCCAGCACATCGCCGCCGAGGCGGCCTACGTGCTGGACACCCGGGGCGTCATGCCCGACGCCTCGAACATTGAGCGGCTGTGACCGCCATGACAACAAGGAGATCGCGTGTACACCGGAGCAATGGCCCACACCGGGCTGGGAGCCCTGACCCTGACCGGCGTCGCCCTGCTGATGGCAGGAGCGGGAGCAGCCCTGCGCTTCATCACGAGGACGAACAGGGGCTGACCGGGCTGACGGTCGCCGTACTCATCCCGGCACACCAGGAAGAGTCGACGATCGGGGAGCTGGTCCAGGCGTGCCTGGACCAGCCCTACCCGATCCAGCAGCTCATCGTCGTCGCGGACTCGTGCACCGACCGCACCGCCCAGGTTGCCCGCGAAGCCGGCGCGACCTTGGTCCTGGAGACCAAGCACGGCGACAAGGCCGCGAACCAGAACGAAGCCCTCCCGTACATCACTGCGGACGTCCTCGTCGGGTTCGACGGCGACTCGAAGCCCATGCCGTCCTGCATCCCGCTCATGGTCGAGGACCTGGCCCGCGGCTACGACGCGACCTGCTCCAGCATCCTGCCGATCCAGGACACCGGCTTCTTCATCGAAGCCCGCCGCTTCGCCTACAGCCTCGGCAGCCAGTGGTGGCGGCTGTGCCAACGCCAGGTCGGCCGCCTGCAGGTTCTCACCGGCGCCTCGTACGCCTTCCGCATGGACGCGGTACGAGCCGTGGGCGGATTCCCCAGCGGCCTGATCAGCGCCGACATGGACATCACGTGGAAGCTCCACGAAGGCGGCTTCAAGTGCTGGTACACCGCCGACGCCCTCACTCTCACCGTCGACCCCGAGACGTGGGCCGAGTACACGGCGCAGATGCCGCGCTGGGCCGCCGGCTACTTCCAGAACGTCGCCCGCTACAAGCGCCTGATGCTCAACTGGCGGTCCGTGCTCACCGTCGGCAGCGCCATGTTCGACCTGGTCACGCTGTGGTGGTGGGCGATCGTCGTCGTCTACAACCTGACGACCTGGCAGCACCTGTCCATGTTCAAGTACATGGGCTACTGGTTCGTCGGCCACACCGCGCTGACCATGTACCTCGTCTCCCGCGTCGTCGGCTGGAAGAAAGCCGCGCTCGGCTTCACGCCGTACACGCTGCTGAATTTTTACAACAAGTACCTGTACACGCGGTCGATGATCCGTGAATGGTTGCTCGGCCGGCACTACGCGTCCTGGACCGGCCGCTCCGGCCGTAAGACCGTCATCACCCCCATGACGGCCGCCCGCCGCCAGGCACTCGGCATCGTGTGCGCGCTGGCCGGGACCGCCGTGCAGGTCCTCGGCGGCTGGGCCGGAAGCACGCCCCTCTGGGCCGCCGGCATCGCCGTCACCGTCGGCGGCCCCCTCTCCCTCATCCGCCCCCGCGGCAAGGGACGACGCCGCGCGACCTCGGCACCCCAGCAGACAGCCTTCCTCGCCGCCCCCACCCCAGCCCCGCTCACGATGCCCAGCCCCCGCACCACCGAAGCGGACGTCGAGAGCACCCTGCAGCTCCCCGCAGCGCCCCGCTGAACCCGCGCCACCCGCCCGCGCACTGTCCCGCCCCGGAAGGTCCGATGAAGATCACGCGCCTCTGGCCTCGGTCCCGAAACGCCGTTTCGGGAGCAGCCCCTGCCGTTTCGACAACAGCCCTCACCGTTTCGACAGCAGCCCCAGCGCACCGCCCCGTCGGGCCCTTCCATGCCGCCCGGGCTGGCGGCCGACGCCACCGCCAGACGCCGGCCGCCGCCCCCGTTTCGGGAGCAGCCCCTGCTGTTTCGGGAGCAGCCGCTCCCGTTTCGACGACACCCCCCGCCGTTTCGACGACACCGGCTCCCGTTTCGACAGCAGCCCGCTCCGGCCTCAACGCCTTCGCGATCATCGGCGGCCTGGTGCTCGCCGGAATCGGCTTCACCGGCTCCTACCGTGCGCTCGTCAAGCTCGGCCAGGACCGCGGATTCGGCGACTTCGCGTGGGTGTTCCCGGTCGGTGTCGACGTCGGCATCGTCGTCCTCTACGCCCTCGACCTCGTGCTCACCCACCGGCGGATCCGCTGGCCGATCCTCCGCCTTGCCGCGCACGCCTTCACCGCCGCGACGATCTGTTTCAACGCGTCATCCGGCGACAAGCCGTGGCGGGACGACCTCGTGGGCGTCGGCATGCACGCCGTCATCCCCGTCATGTTCGTCGCCGCCGTCGAGACCGCCCGCCGCATCATCATTCAGATCACCCGGGCCGAGGACGTCGCCGCTGGCACCGGCCGCGAAGGCATCCCCCGAGAACGCTGGCTCCTCGCACCGATCAGCTCGTTCCTGATGTTCCGGCGCATGGTCATCAACGAAATCAGCTCCTACACCGAGGCGGTAGATAGGCGCCGTGACCTGCTCATCTACCGGGCGGCCCTCGACCGCGTCTACCCCAAGGGGAAGTGGTACCGCGCGGGCTGGAAGTCCGCCCCCATGGACGAGCGACTCCCGCTCATCCTCGAGCCGTACGGCCTGACCGTCGACGAGGCGCTCGCCATCCCGCAGCAGGCCCACGACGAAGAACTCCGGCGAGCGCAGGCGGACAGGGAGCGCCAGGAGGACGACGAGCTCCGCGCCGAACTCCGCGCCGGCGACAACCAGATCCTGCGCCTCGACAAGCAGGCGGAAGTGGCGGAAGCCCAGGAGAGGGCGGACGCCCGGGCGTCGGTCGCCACGGTCGCCTCTCGCACCGCCTACTCCAAGGCCAGCGCCGTCGCCGAAGCCCAGGAGCGCGTCGCCGTCCAGGAAGCCGAGGCCCTCGAGTCCGCGGTCGCCGCTGCAGCTGCGAAGCAGGCAGCCGAGGACCGACGTGACGCCGCAGCCGCCGACGAGGAAGCTGCCCAGAGCGAGGAGCGCGCCGCCGACGCGCGCCGTACGGCCGCCCTCGCCGACCGTGACACCGCCCGCGCTATGGCCGAGAAGCGCACCCTGGAGACGGAAGCCGCAAACGCCGCAAAGCGGGCCGCCGAAACGAATGCGGCTGCTGCCGAAACGCAGCGCCGTGCCGCCGAAACGCAAGATCAACTCGCGGCGGAGCGGCACGCAGAGGCCGCCCGAGCCGTCGAAGACGCACGCCTCCTCGAGCAGGCCGCCGCCGCGGAAGGGCGTGCCGCCGAAATCCGTCGGGCTACCGCCGAAACGGAACGGGCTGCCGCCGAAACGGAAGAGGCTGCCGCCGAAACGCGAGCCCGAACCGCCGAAACGGCCGCCCTGGCCACTGCGCGCGAGCTCCAGACGGACATCGACAGGGAGGCCGCGGCAGCCTCCCGAGCAGCTGCTGCCGAAACGCACCACCGTGCCGCCGAAACCGAGCGGCTTGCCGTCGAAGCGGAGCACGAGGCCCGGCTGAAGCCGACCGAACGCGACGCCCGCCGTGTCGCCCGCATGATCCTCACCGACGGCGCCGGCGACGCCGAAGCGATCGATCTCAGCACCATCGCATCCGTCCTCGGCGTGGCCCTGTCCACCGCCAGCGAGCGCCGCCGAGAGGCCGCCCAGCTCATCGCCGAGGGCTACCAGCTGCCCGCCGTCGAATTCCTCCCGGCCTGACCGCCACAGGAGCCCCTCATGCTCAAGAAGCTCGCCGCCCTCGGCCTCGTCCTCGACGTCATCCTGTTCGCCGCACTCGTCGCCCTCCGCACCCGGGACCGGGAACGCCGCATTCGCGCCGCGGGCACCGCCATTCTCGGGATCGTCGTCTTCGCGTGGCTGCTGTGCTCGGAGCAGTGGTGACCATGACGTACACCGTGTTCCTCGAGCTGTTCATGGCCGTCATCGTGGGCGGCGGCATGGTGCTCTACGCCCTGCTCGTCGTCGGCGGCCCCCGCTTCGTCGGCTACGCACTGGCCGTCCTCCTGCTGAGCTTCGCCGCCCTGTTCACGACTGTCACGGCAGGTACGTCATGAGCCGGCAGACGCCCGAGGAGTCGATGCTGGCCTGGATCGCCGACCAGCAGCGGGACACTGAGCCCTTCGTCCTGGAACAGGCCGTGGACCCGGCGGAGATCGACCTACCGCCTCAGCGCACCGAGCCTGGGCAGCCGCAGCACCATGAGGAGCCCACCGCCCCCGAGGTGCCCCCAAAGCCCACCTCACCGCCCAAGCCGCTTCCCGCCATCCTGAAGCCCCAAGCCGAGGCTGCCCGGCGCGACAGCTGGATCCTCCGGCTCCTCCACCCGGACAAGGCCGACGAGCGCGCCACCGCCAGCGAGCCCGGGTGCAGCCACCCGCGCGTCGCGCTCGTACCCGACCTGTACGGCGACACCGTCGCCCAGCTGTGCCTCGTCTGCGACGAGCAACTCGACGCCCCGCCAGTCGAGGAGGCAGGCGAGCAGCCTGCCCCGGCGGCTGACACCGGGACGAAGAAGAAGCCGGCGGCCTCCGGCCGACGCTCCCCGCTCCGCAGGCCAGCGCCCGGAGGCGGAGCAGGCACGAATTCGAAGACGCCGAACGGGACGACGGTTAAGAAGGGCAGGCGCTCCCGCATCAAGCCGGCGCTTTTCACAGGCAGCGCCGGAGCCGTCGGGTATGCCTTCGGCCTCGTCCAACTCCTCGGCGTCTACCTGCCGGTCGCCGAGCAGGCCGCGGTCGGCATGGTCAGCCTTCTCTTGGCCGTCGCCGGCGGATGGGGAGCTTGGAAGCTGTTCGGGCGTCCCGAGATCGCGCGGATCTTCCCGGTCCCAATCCTGGCCCGCGTCCTCGCCACCCTCGGCGCAGCCGAGCTGTGCCGCCGCATGGCACCCGCGCCCGTCGACTGGCTCAACGACCACGGCGAACGCTGGGGCCTCGGCGCCTCGGCCGTCTCCCTGCTGCTCACCTCCGGTGGCATGTGCGTCGGGCTGTGGTGGCTCATCGATTCCCGTGTCCGCCACAAGTCGCGGCTCTTCCGCTGGCTCGCCCGCATCCCGCTCGCGTCCGCGCTCCTCGCCACCGCCCTGTACGCGCCCGGCATCAACCGCTGAAAGGCCACGCCGTGACCCTCACGACCCTCGCCGCCGGCCCCGGCATCGGCCACCAGATCTTCGGCGCAGTCACCCTCACCGGACTGTCGGGCCTGCTCGCATTCCTCCTGCTGCTCGGGCTCCGCGGCAACAAGCGCGTCCAGCTCACCGACGATGACCGCCTCGGCGCCTTCGCTCTGGTCACCGGCCTTGTCTGGATGGCCGCCGGGAGCAGCTGGGGGGACTTCATGCGGGGCGTCAACTCCGTGCCCAACGGGCTCATCGGCTCCGGCTCCCCGATGGGCAACTGGGGGGCCGGCGCAGTCGCTGCCCTCTTCGTGGCCATCACGTTCCTGCCGGACTGGGGCACCAAGCGGTTCCCGCCCGTGGCCTTCGCCTTGATGGCCGCGCCTACCCTCGCCGAGGCGGGCGGGATCTGGGCCATCCCCGTCAACGTCGTCCGGCTCCTGGTCGCCATGGTCACCGGGGGTGCCGGATGAGCCCGAACCGCGAACCCCTGCCCACCATCGGGGAGATCTGCGCCGACGTCGCCATCGGATCCATGGTCCTGGCCCGCCGCCTACCCGTGCTGATCGGCCGGGCCTGGCGCCTCCTGGTCACGTTCTCCGAGGGCGCGCCGGCGAAGAAGGCCGCTGGCAAGCAGAGCGGTAAGGGCAGCGCCAAGACGAAGAAGAAGGCCAAGGGGAAGGGCGCGGCCGGGGAGAAGTCTGACGAGAAGGCGGACCCCGCAGAGAAGGACACGAGCGAGGGCGCAGGCGAGGCGGAGACCTCGGGCACGACAGCCCCGGCTACCGGTGAGAAGGGCGGTGGGGAGAAGGAGGCGAAGAAGGAGCGCTCCGGCTGGGACCTGCTGGAGCAGCTCGGCCTCGGCGCCTTCACCGTCGTCATCGGCTGGGTCTTCCTCCGCCCCTACCTGGCCGCCCTGGCGCAGGCCCTGGCACCCGCCGCTGCGCCCCTCTTCGGGACTGCGGTGGTGCTGTGGATCGTGGCCGCCTACCGGGCCGCACCCCCAAACGATCACGACGGGAAGAGCGACGAGGTGCAGGGCGAGGAGCAACAGAATGTTGGCCCTGATCCGGCTGAAGTGCGGGCGGCTGAGAAGCGGTTGTGGCTCCTCGTGATCAGCCGCGTCCAGGACGCCGTCGCCGACGGCCGTCGCGGCGTACACCTCAGCACGCTCCTCGAGGAGCCCGACTGCTTTCCCCCCGACTGGGACGTCACCCGCCTCCGCGAGCACTGCAACCGACTCGGCATCCCCGTCAAGACCATGCAGATCCGCGGCAGCAAGAACCGGGGGCCCACGCACGGGGTCCACGTCGACGAACTCACCGCCGCACTCGGCATGCCACTCGCGGAAGCCTTCTACCTGCTCAACATCGGCTATCACCTCGACGCCCAGAGCTCCCTCCCCGAGGCCGAACAGGGCGCCCCCGATGCACCTCTCGCCGCCCCCTCCGGCACCCCGGCTGACACCCCCCAGCAGGCTCCTGAGAGCACCGCCCCGGCACCCCCAGTCGAGGGCTCTCCGACCCCCTCCCCGGGGGAGCGCCAGCCCGGCCTCCTGGCCCGGCCTCACCACCCCCACCAGGGGGCGCACTCACCCCCCCCACCCCCACCCCCTCTGATGCTGCCGCACGCCCCTCTCCCGAACCTCACTCGCAACCCCTCCTGGAAGGTGACAGAAGCCCAGGTGAGAGCCCATCTATCACCCCGATCTAGCACCCATCTACCAACCCCTATCTACCAACGCCCCGGACGCGAGACCATGACTGCATGCGCCCTGCATTCCGCTACAGCTGCCCCGTCT
Source organism: Streptomyces sp. NPDC005302 (assembly GCF_040607345.1). Lineage (NCBI taxonomy): Bacteria > Bacillati > Actinomycetota > Actinomycetes > Kitasatosporales > Streptomycetaceae > Streptomyces > Streptomyces sp. NPDC005302. Next base: position 51,323 of record NZ_JBEXGN010000027.1, on the reverse strand, counting down.
GCCAGACCGAGTCCCGCCGCTACGCCACCGAGGTCGGCGCGCGCGGCCACGGCGACGGCCACCGTGACGACTTCCACGGCGGCGAGCACCCCTTCGGCGAAGCCGTCGTGCCCGTCGCCGGCACCCGCCTCGAACGCAGCGACCTCCGCGTCATCGCCATCGTCGCCCTGCTCCTCGCCGCCGGCCTCATCAGCAAACTCCTCTGACCCCACGCGCGCCCCGGGGTCCCCCACGAATGGACCCCGATGACAGAGCACGACCGCTGGCAGGCCCTCCAGATCCGCCGCCCCGATGAGGTGCGCACCAGCCCCGGTGGCCCCGTCCCCCTGGAATGGCAGGCAGAGAAGCGCACCACGCACTGCATCCGCCTGATGAACACCCGTCTCCCCGCGAACTTCCCGCACACGGTGGAGCGCGGCGATGAAGGGGATGCGCTTGCTGTCCTCGCTCTCGGCGAAGCGATGCGGCGCGATATCGAAGCCGGGCGTGGCAGCGACGTCCGGATCGCAGCTGCACTCGGCGCCACTTGGCGGCAGATCGCCGACGCCCTCGACACCACGCCCGCCTACGCTCGTGGCCTGCTGCGCGCATGGGCGACTGGTCAGCGCCGTCTGTACAGCGGCGACCGCGCACGGGGCGAAACACGGCCCCTCGGCCTGGACGACGAGCAGTACGCCGCCGTTCTCGCCCTGTGTGTGACGGGGGACGACGGCGAGCCGCAAGGCGGGATGACCCCGGAGCCTGCTCTCAACTGCCTCGTCATCCGCCCGGACAGCGAATCCTCACCTCAGGAGCACTCGTGAGCACCACAGACAGCCGCGCACTTCCGGACGACGGCCGTGCCGAGATCCGCATCATGTCCGCCGACGCCGACGCCGCCGACCGGATCTGGGAGGAGATGGCGAACGCGCTCGGCTACGCAGGACAGCCGCGCCGACGTGACACCCGGGAAGGCCACGGCGTCCGCCTGTACGCCGTCGTGGAAGCCCCCGACCGCCCGCTCCCCGGCCAGGCGGACGCCGCCGAGACGTCCATCAGCCACCTGTCGGCCGGGTCCCGCATCACCGTCGACGAGCTCGCCGTGCACTGCTCGGCCGCAGCCGTCTGGCTCAGCCAGCTCGCCCGCGCCGCGGAGACCCCCGACACCCCCGTCGAGCTCGCCGACGACATCGAGACCATGCGCCGCGAAGCCACCACCCTCCGCAGCCGAGCGGAGCGCCTGCACCGCGTCGCCCGCATCATCGAGGGCGACGTCCCCCTCGCCACCGGCTTCCAGCGGGGCGACGGTTGGGGCGCAGCGGCGCTGGACACGGACCGGGAGGACTACGGCGGGCCCGCTGTCATCCCGACCGCCAACCAGTTGCTCCTCCTCGCCGACTCCGCCGGGTACTCCGACACCACGGTCACCTACCCGAGCGGCATGAACGGCGTTCCCAACTCGCTCCTGAAGTCCTGGGAGTCGAAGACGGCCCAGCAGCGCCGCGCCGCCGAACGGGCAACGGCGATCGCCGCCGAGGTGCTCCGCATCGAGTGCGAGCGGTGTGGAGCCACGGAGGGAGAGAACTGCCGGACGAACACCGGGCGCGCCGCAGAACAGGCTCACACGTCCCGGCAGCGGGAGGCTGAGGCCAACGTCGACGTGCGGATCGGCTGGATCGGCGACAACCCTGTCGCCGTACCCGGCGCCTGACGCAGGAACTGTGCCCTACCCGCACCCCTAGAGACCATGGACTTGACCTGATGAGAGAACCCCGTGTCGACGCAGCGGCAGCAGCTCGCGTCCACTTCAGCGACCCGCGCGTGCGCCAGCTCGCCTCTGCGCGTTGGCAACTCGTCACAGGCGGCAGCCACTTCGACTGGCTGCGCCTCGGCCAGGGCAACCCCGAGGCGCTGATCACGGAGGCGCGTGACTGGATGCGCGCCGCCGTCGCCACTGGCCTGCTCGAGCCGGCGAAATCGAGTTCCGACCCCCAGATGTCCAACGACAGGATGAGCGCAACCATGAGCGACCGAGTCAACGTCAAGATCGTCTTGCTGTTCGGTGACCAGGCCGAGGTCCAGGCCGACGCGCACGACGCCGAACCCCCGACCCGCTACCCGGCCGCCGAGATCGCCGAAGCTGTCGGCCTGGCCCCTGCTGAACTTCCGGGCAAGAGGCTCACGGCGGACGTCGGGGATGACGATCGGCTGTCTGGCTGGCGACTGGCCTGACCGTTGTTTCAAGGGCCCATCCCGCGAGTGCGGTTTGGGCCCTTTTCATCCCCTTAGGGTGTTGCAATTCTAGAAGCGAGTGCTGTAAAGTTAGGAACGTAAGAGGGAAGGGGCCGCGAACCCCGACCCGCCACCCAGAAGGAAAGGAAGCCGAAATGGCCGACTCTCAGGACGAGATGATGGAGCGCCTCGCCGTTCACCTCAGCCGCACCTACAAGGGCCTGGCGCTGGCCTGCCTCCACCTGCCGGTGCCGATCACCCTGGAGGTCACCGGGGCCACCAACGTCACCGCCATCCCGGCCGTACGCCGGATCATGGAAGTGACGATCGACCAGCCCATGCCTGAGGAGCACCAGGCGAACCTGTTCAGCGTCTGCGCCTACTGGCTCGGCGCGATGGACCTGGTGGGCATCCTGGCCACCGCCGAGTTCCACGCGGCGCGCGCCCACTCCGCCGCTGCGTGCCTGCTCATGGCGGACCAGGTCCTTCTGGACCTGGCCGGATGGCTCGGATCGCTGGACGACTGACCCCCGCAACACCGCGCCCCCGGCAGCCAGCCGGGGGCGCCCCCATGTCCGGGCCCGGAAATGCAAAAGGACCAGCAGGCCCGAGCCGAAGCCCAGACGCCCCAAGGGGCGCTCGCGAAAACCTGCCGGTCACCACCCAGCCGAAAGGCCGAGGCTCACATCGTACGGCGCGGGCTTCCGGCGGGCGGTGGATTCCTTCGCGAAAGGTGTTGCAAAACTAGAAGCAAGTGTTGTAAAGTTAGAGATGTCAGGGCGGGGGGTGACAGCCCCACCACTGACGGTCAGTTGAAAAATCCAGAGAGGAGAACATCGTGGCAGACCACGATGACCGGCAGGCCAGGGCTCGGCTGCTCCGCCAGACCGTGATCGCGGCCCTGTACTTCGTGCAGGACGTCCTTCGCGGCCTCCCCATCCCGGTGGAGATCCCGGACCCCTTCGAGGGGGACGAGCTGAACCCCGAGGCAATCCTCGCCCTCAACCGGGCGCGGAGCGTCATCGCCGACGAACCGATCCGTGACAGGGCCAAGAAGGCCTACGGAGACCTCATCCTCAATTGGCTCATGGCCTACGAGCTGATGGTCATCGCTTCGATCGGTGGACCTGCCCCCTGGCGACTGGACGCCTGCGAGTACAGCCTCAACGGGCTGGCCGTCCTCGCCGAGATGATCGAAACCGATGATCTCGGAGAGGATGGCGAGCAGGGCTAGTCACCACCGCCCGCCCCGAGCAGCCAGCCCGGGGCGGGCACTCCTCCCGCACCCTCAACAGACCGCACCGCCCCTGTCACAGCTCACACAGAAGGGGCCGGCGCATTCCCCGGGCAAGCCCGGGGGTGACAGAGCGCCGGCCCCTCATCAGTTGAAAACTCCGCAAAGGAGCATCGCCGCCATGGTAGACCTGCCCCGCTTGATCGTGCCCGAGATCGCTGACACGTACGGCGTCAGCAAGGACACCGTCACCAAAAGTTGGTCCCAGCACCCCGACTGGCCCGCCCACGTCGACAAGCGTGGTCGCTTCTACGAGTACGACGCCGAGCACATTGCCGACTTCGTCCGCGCCCACGTCCAGCGCGAGCCCGTCACCCTCGAGCCCACCCGCCTCTACACCGCGAAGCAGCTCGAGGACGCAGGCATCGGCATAAAGGCCGCCACCGTCCGCGCCGACCGCACACGTGGCCGCTGGCCCGCCCCGGACGACACCGCGAACGGCGTGAACCGCTGGACGGGAGCGACCGCCATGAGGGCCATCGAGGGGCGTCGCGGCTACCGAAGGGCGTGACGGGCGGCATTCCAATGGTGCTGGCGCAATGCCGTGGGCAATGCCGTCTCGGGGGACATTGGAGCGCGATTCATTGCGCGCGGTACATTGGGCAAGCGCACGCTAACGCAGGAAAGCGCAGCGCAACGCAAGAGGCCCCACTCCTGCCAGAGCAGGGCCCCTGCGATGCAGTTCACGAGCCCGGTCGCCTATCAGTAGACCGGGCTCTCTGCGTGTGCAGTCCCGGTCGTGACCGTGCTCGAGGGGTGGGCGCCCTACTGGGCGAACTGCCCCACCACGGCGATGACCGCCACCAGTAGACCCGCGACAGCGAGGCCAACCTGCCACTTCTCAGGGCCGGTCCAACGCCTACGCGGCTTCCACTCGTTCGATCCCACCGCTGTTCCTCCTGTTCCTCGAGACATCCTGATCGGACAGGATGCCGCCGGGACCCGCGAACAAGTCCAGGACGGAAATTGGGAGGAGCAGGTGGAACGTCGCTAAGCATACGAGCGCGCAACACCAACTCGGAGACCTGCAAGCACAGTCGAGCCAGGAAACCTGGGCATTCCCGGCATAGGGAACCTGATTCATGCTTCCGAGTCACACGAAAAGTGCAGGGTGGGCGCGTCGCGGATCAAGTCCTCCGAATTGCCGCGCCCTCCACGAGGGAGGCGGGCCGGAAGGCGGTATTCAGGGTCACGCGTACGGATCGGCCAACGAACGTGGGGAAGTGCTCGCGTAGGCACCTTGGCTCAGACCAAGATCGGGAATCCCTCGAGCAAGCCCCACCGGGGCCGTGCACCGACTCGCTCGCCAACCGGCGTACGCGACCGCACGAGAGGCACCCCACATGCCCACCTGGACACTCCACCAAGGCGACGCCCTCACGCTGCTCCCCACCCTCAACGAGCCCGTCGACGCCGTCATCTGCGACCCCCCGTACAACAGCGGCGGCCGCACCATGACCGAACGCACCAGCCGCACCGCCCGCGAGAAATACCTCAGAGACGGCGGACGCAACCACGGCCACGACCTCGGCGACTTCACCGGCGAGAACCGCGACCAACGCTCCTACTCCGCCTGGCTCGCGATGATCCTCGCCCACGGATACCGCCTCACCCGCCCCGGCGGCGCAGCCCTCGTCTTCACCGACTGGCGCCAACTCCCCGCCACCACCGACGCCCTCCAGGCCGCCGGGTACACATGGCGCGGCATCGCCGTCTGGCACAAGCCCATCGCCCGCCCCCAGCCCGGCCGCCTCCGCCAGGAGTGTGAGTTCATCGTCTGGGGCAGCCACGGCGCCATGATCCCCGGCAACCAGCCCGTCTACCTGCCCGGGCACTTCACCGGCAGCCAACCCCGCGGCAACGCCCGCGTCCACATCACACAGAAGCCCGTCGAGGTCATGCAGCAGCTGATGCGCATCGTCCCCGAAGGCGGCACCGTCCTCGACCCGTTCGCCGGCGCAGGCACCACCGGCGCCGCCGCGCTCCTCGAGGGCCGCGGATTCATCGGCATCGAGCAGTCCGCCACCTACGTCACCCGGGCCCGCAGCCGGCTCACGGAGATCGCCCCGCACGCCGCCGCGTAACCCTCGCGAGTGACGTGGTCGCGAAACGTTCCTGCGCTCGCCGAAGCGGTGCCACTCTGTGGTTCCCCCCGCAGAACGGCGTCCGGCGCCTCACCCGCGCCGGACGCCATGGGGGCATCAGACTCCCACCAGGGGTGACGCACAGGGAAGGGAAGACCGGCCCCGGCCTACGGGCCGTAGCGCCGGCGGGCTCCGCAAGCCTCAAGAGCGGCCCCTGTCACCCCGCCCACCGAAAGCCGCAGCCCCGCCCCGGCGGGGCTGCGGCGCGCCCGGTCAGTTCGGCCCTGCGTCTACGCCTGGGATGGCTCATCCGGTGGAGGAAAGTGCTTCTCCAGGATCTCCGTAAGCCGCTCTGGGGTGACGAACACCCCGACGTCCGCGGCCTGTTGCTCAACCACCTCGAGCAGCGCGGCGACGAACGGCGCAGCGCACTCGTCGGGCTCCACCGCGACGGCCGCCGCCTTCAACCGTCCCTGAGCCGCAGGAAGGGCCCGCTTCATCCAGGCCGTCTTCTCCTTGGCCCGGCGGATGCTGTCCTCCAGGAGGATCTTGTCGACCGTGTAGGCCGGGCAGTCGTTCGTGTGCCAGGTGACGCTGGTGAAGTAGTCACCCGTCTTGGGATCCTTGCAGACGGAAAGGATGCGGGTGTCACTGTCGTGCTCGCCGGCCAGGCAGTCGGGGCAGACCTCTTCACGGGTATCGCGGTCGCTCACGTGCTCATCCCCTCACCAGGACTAACTGGCCCAAGTCTCCACGCCGCGCCCCCGGCCACAAGACCCCCGACCGCAGCAGAGCAGCTCCCACCTCAAGAATCCGAACAACCGGCCCACGAGCCGAACGCACCGTCACAGGTCCGATACATCGCCACCTCAGACCAGTTGCCGCGTCCACCATCGCCCGCATGAAACGCGCCCTCGCAACCGCCGTCCTGCTGCTCGCCACCCTCACCGCGTGCGGAAGCAGCACAGGAAAGACACAGTCAGCCTCGGACGGCGCGGGCTCACGGACTTCGACGCAACAGACCAAGCCCTCGTCCACGGCACGGAAGCCGGCGTCCAAGACGTGCCACTCCTCGCGCGACGTGATCGTCTGGACCAAGGTGCCCGAACTGCCTGACAGCTCGATGCGCCTCGGCGGCTACAACCTCGCCACCTGCGAGACCACCTTCGACAGCCTCCAGCACACGTCGCCCACCCAGGCCGGCTACTGCACGCTGGCCGCATGGGCGAGCGACAACCCCGGCTACGACACAGAAGCGACCCCCGCGAAGCGGCCGAAGGCGGTACAGGTCTCTGTGGGTCCCGACTGCTGACCGACTGCCGCGCGTGCTCGCCAAGATCAACGCCACGCCTTGACCGCTCACGACGCGCGTCCGACGTCACAGCGCCTCCGCCAGCACACTGGACGCGTGCGCGCTGACCAGAACGAGACAGAGCAGGAACGCCGAGCGGCCGCCACGCACGGCGAGTGGGTGTCCTTGCCCGACGGTCGACTCCAAGCGCTCTGCGAGCAACTCGAAGCGCGTGGCTGGGAGATCGAGCACCGGTCGTACTCCTACGTGGAGATCTACTTCCCGGACCCGGACACCGGGCACGCCATGCGCTTCTCCGGCTGGTGGCTGTCCTGGCGCCGCCTCGACGGACAACTCGCCTACGGCGTGGGCGACGACACTGCAGACCTGGCGTGGCGCGCCCAGCTCGCGGTCGGCTCGGAAGCCGGGCCGGCGGCTGTGGCCGAGGCCGCGGACCGGGCGATGCATCTGCTCTGGCACACCGAAGACCGCGATGCGCGCGACAAGCTCTACGAGGAGACAGCGCTCCTCAGCGCGATGCAGGCACGCATGCAGGAGCTGGGTAGCCGGCTGCTGGTCACGCCTGGGATGATCCGCGACGCCTTGAAGCCGAGTATGAGGTGGACACCTTGACGACGGACTGGTGGCTCGGCGCCCTGACCGGCTTCTGCGTCGGCGTCGGAGTTGTGGCGACGGCCTTCGTCCTCGGGAGGCGGCCGTGACTCGCGATGAGGCCGGCGTGAACAACGAAAGCCGCCCCCCTGCCCCCAGGTTCGCCGGTCTTGGAGTCGTGGCCTTCGCCGGAATCAGCGCGTGGATGGCAGCCCGGGACGCATTCGAGCGCGACCTGAGAGACGCCGATCAGCTGCAGCGCGCAATCGAGACGTACGAGCGCCTCGCAGCTGATTTCGACATCGGCCAGGAGGCGGCGCGGACTGTCCTGAAGGCGGCCCAGGGGGATCACGCCGACTGGCCAGCCACGGCCGCAGACCTCGAAAGGGCCTCGACGATGCTGCCGCCCGTCGCGGCGCTCATGAACACGCCCCCGCCGCAGCAGCGTAGGGAGGATCGTCAACGCCTTCAGGGGCTCTCGGCGCGCATCACGCGGCACCTCGCGGCAACGGCTCCACGAGGCCCGTGGCCCTGCAGCTGCACGACCGGCTAGGGGCCGCCGGAAGTTGCCCCGTATGCCCAAGTTTCCTTGCTTCTGGTGAGACTCGTGGGGCAAGATCGAACCGTTCTGCTGATGCCATGCGGATCGCTTCTGCCCCGCTCCGAACCCGGCGGGGCCGTTTGCGTACCACCGCCCCGCTGTCCCGCACCAGGGGAGGCCCGCATGCCCGCACCCACCCCATGCCTCGGCGTCTGCAACACCGCCTGGCGCCGCGCCGAGCAAGACGCCCACGCCGCCCACACCGAACATGACGTCCCCGTTTCGTGGGGCGCACCCGTCCACTGCCCGGCCTGCGTCGAACGCTTCCGCCGCCAGCTCGGAGAGCTCCCCGAGCTCCTGGCCGCCGTCACCCTCGAACCCCTCCACGGCCAACGAAGCGTCCCCACAGCCACGATGAACTCCGCCCCCACCGACACCACCCCCTGGCCCGGCCAGGCGGCGCGGCTCCTCATTGACCTCGTCGCCGGCGGCCTCGCCGAGATCGCCGCCGACGTCCGACGGCTCCGCGGCCTCGGCGACCACCCCGCCCGTGAACCCGGAGTCCGTGAAGGGGCCTGGATCGCGCGCACCGTCAAGCTCCTGGACGCGCACGCCGACTGGCTCCTCCAGGAGCACCCCCTCGCCCAAGAGCCGCACGACGCCGTACGGACAGCCCGCGACGTCACACCATCCTGGAACCCGGCCGCGCAAGTCGCCCACTGGCACCGGGCCGCGACCCGCTTCACAGGACGCGACACGGCCCCGCAGGTGAAACGATTTGCCCCCTGCAGGCGCTGCGGCGGCCCCTGGCTCACCGAGTCCCGCGACCTCCGCCTCGTCGACGACCAGCCCTACATCGAATGCCAGGACGCCGACTGCCGCGCCCTCTACACGCACGCCGAGTACCGCGACTACGTCCGCAGTCTCATCCCGCACCCGGCAACCGGAGACGCGGATACCCGCACCGCGCTGGACCTCCCCGACCTCGACGCCGTCGAACTGCCCTCCGTACTCCGAGGGATCATCAGCGTGAGCACTCCGACCCGGGCCCGTCACCCGGACGCCACGCCGGAAGAAACCCCTGCTTGACGGGGGTGCGTATCACGCGTGATGCTGCTCCCGGATCAGTGCGTCCGCATACGGAACAGGCTTCGCGACTACGCGGGGCCTTTTCTGTTTCCCAAGAGCCCTCGAACCCGGAGGTGACCATGGACCTCAGCGGCGACCTGCAGACAACGTTCTGGACCGCCCTCGAGGCCGCCGAGGCAGCGGGCGTGAAGCCCAACGTCGTACGGAACTGGAAATACCGCGGCCGCCTCGTACAGGCCCGCACGGCCGACGACCGGCCCATGAGCAACCTCGCAGGGCAGCCTCTTTTCCGCGCGATCGACGTCATCCGCGCGGAAAAGGCGACCAGGACACACGCGCGCCGCACATACGCGGTCCCCGTCCCCGCCTGACCTGCTCCCAGCCGGCCGCTCCGCCCCACCGACTCCGCCCTGCCGCGCACCAGCGGATGAGGGCGGCGACGGACCGTCGTCGGGCAGCGCCGAGGGTCGCCGCGCGGCGGCGGTCCACCACCCACTCCGCTGCCCGGGGGACAGGGGCGCCTGGGCGGGCACTCGTGAGCCTCTAGGGACAGGGAGCTCACACCGGGCAGCGGATCAAACTCCTCACCGGGACGGGATACGGGAGCCACCCCGGTGAGGATCAATGTGTCGTCCGCCGATGCGACACGGGCAATCCGCGAGGACCCCACCGGCCCCGGCGGCACGTGCTCCGCCGGGGCCGTTCCCACACTCCGCGCGCCACGGTGTCCACCCCTGCGGCGCGCGGGGAAGCCTCCACCCTTCCGGCGGATGGTCTGCTGCTCACCCGGTGAGCGGACTGGCTCGACACCAGGCAGATCAGCGAAGGGGAAGGTCGCGGGTTCAAATCCCGCCCGGCCACCAAGAGCTGCGCGCGGCTCGGCCGGTAGCTCAGTTGGGCAGAGCGTCCCCGGGGCGCCGCCGGTCAGTCGCGGATCCTCGCCCCGCGGGCCGGCGGCATCTTCCTCCAACACCCACCGGAGGTGACGTCGTGCAGATGCACACGGTTCAGCAACTGCAGGAGTGCCCGTGCGCCGGGCTGTACGTCTACACCGGCGGGAACTCCCGTATGGGCAGACACGTCGAGTGCTGCGCCGAGGCGTGGCTAGAGGTTCTCAAACTGCCGGCCGAGGAGCGAGAAGCCTCCACAGCGTGGGAGCGGATCGGACACGACACTGCGGACGAGGCCTACGCTCACATGCGCACCGTCCTCCTGGATCGCCTCGACCTCGAGCGCCAATCGGGAGACTGGTCAGGCTGCACCGCCCCAGTCAACGGCCGCATCTGCGACACCCCCACCAAGCACGTGGCCTCCATCCCACCGATGCACTTCCAAGAGGCGCTCTGCGACGAGCACCGCAGCCGGGAGACCGTCGAAGCCATGTGGGAAGGCCCGGGCGACTGGTCCGGCTCTTGGTGAGGCCGGTTACCCAGTCGATCCTCCACGGCGACCCCGACGGCCGGCCCGGCAACTGCCTCCAGGCCGCCGTCGCCTCACTCCTGGAGCTCCCGCTGCAGGCCGTGCCGCACTTCCTCCTCCTCGACGACTGGTGGGGCACCGTCGTCGACTTCTGCCGTCTCCACGGCGTCGACGTCCACGAGCAGTCACCCGACGAGCCCTGCGCGTACGGCATGGCCTTCGGCTTCTCCGAGCGCGGCGTACGCCACGCCGTCTGCTGGATCGACGGCCGCATTGCCCACGACCCCCACCCGTCACGGCGCGGCCTGGTCACCCTGACCGAGCTAATCGCCTTCCACCCCGTCCAGCCGCGCCCCACGGTCGCTCGCCCCCAAGGACAACCGCCCATGTCTCAAGACCCCCCAGCCCAGACAGAGCCCGCCGCCGAGTGGCCGCCTCCCGCGCCGCTCCTCGGGCAGCGCGTCCTCTACCGGCTCACCCGCGACGACGTCCGCGCCATCGCCAGGCAGCGCCTCACCTCCCACACCCGGGCGCCCGGCATGCGCGCCGGCGACGTCTTCCCGGGAGTCATCGTCCGCGTCACCGACGGGGCGCTGAACGCTGAGCCCTGCAGCCTGCAGGTGTTTCTCGACGGTCCCGACGCGTACTGGGTGCAGAACGTCCTGCGCGGCAAGGAGCCGGGCACCTGGACCTGGTCGGCGTGGGCGGGGGCCTGACATGGCGGCCGTACCGAAGCACTTCACCTTCGGCTGCCCTGCGTGCTCCGAGCCGATCCGACTGGAGCTGCAGCTCGGGCCGGCCACGAAGGAGCAGGGGCGGCTTACCGCGGAACTCACGACGGACGTGGCGCCCTTGACGGAGCACCTGGCCGACGTGCACGGCCTTACCGCCGAGGCGCCGCGCTGTGGAACGCCGTCAGCTGTCTCCGAGACTCACGCCGACGCGGAACCCGTGACCGGCCGCCGGGCCCCCGCGCTCGCGGCGAACGCTGCTGCTACCGCCGGGGTCACCTTCCACGTTCACCGGGCTCCGGACCCAGCCCTCGTGGCCGCCGCGGTCCGGAGCGAGGCACGGCATGCGGAGCGGACCGCCGCTCGATACCCGCTCGGAGGCCGAGGATGACCACCAGCGATAGCGGGGCCGAGCAGAAGCCCCGCCTCAACCGGGAGAAGCGCCGGGCCCGGAAGCGCGCGGTCATCAAGCAGCTCTTGGACGGACCGCCGAAGAAGCCCGTGTGCGGGCAGGCCAAGGCCGCTGCCCGTGCCCGCACCTCGGGCAACGCTCAGCCAAAAACGTCCAAGGGCGACCGGTCGCTCAAGGCGCGTGCCCGGGAGCTGCAGGCCTCCACGGGCCAGCCGTACGGCGTGTGCCTCGCCGAGGTACGCAGCCTTGAGGCGGCGCGGCGAGGAGCGCGATGAGTAGCGAGCAGGCTGCCGCTCCGCACTCCGCTGAGCTCCGCATGGTCGTCCGGCGTGCTGACGGCTCCGTCGAGGATCACGGCATCGTCGCCGCCCACTACAGCAACCCGGTGAAGGCCGCCTGGTGGCATCTCGTCGGCCGCCCGCTCGCCAACCGTCGTATCGCTCGTTCCAACCGTAGGAGGGCCTGATGGGCGCTGTCGTCACTGCCAAGGGGCGGGAGATCATCGCCAACCGGATGCGCGGCTCAACGCCGTCGCAGGCCGAGCCGCTCAACCTGGCCTGGGGCCAGAACCCCGCCGGCCTCACGGCCGCGACCACCGACGTCGGCCTGTTCAAGGAGGCCTCAGAGTCGCGGGTGGCCGGCACGTCGTCCGTCGTGACCACGACCACCCCCAACGACAGCTATCAGGTCGTCGGGACGTTCACCTCCGGCTCCACGCAGTCGATCGCCGAGGTCGCCCTGTCCGACTCCGCGTCCAAGCCGACCGCCGTAGACGCGGTCCAGACGTCGTCGACCGTCATCGGCTCGAACTCCGCGACGTCACTGATCGTCGCGAACGGCGCCAACTTCTCGGTCAACCAGTACATCCAGGTACGCACCGAGGTCCTGAAAATCACGGCGATCAGCACCAACACGCTGACCGTGACGAGGGCGCAGAACGGGAGTGCGGCGATCTCCACGATCGCGCTGAACGACGTCGTGACCGGCGGGAACATTCCGGGGGTCAGCAACGTGACGAACGGCAGCCTGTACTTCCACGCCGAGCATGGCGCGCAGAACCTCGCGTCCGGCGACCAGGTCAGCTACACCCTCGCCGTCAAGCACACCTGAGCCGACCGCCACGCAGGTAGGACATCGAAGGGGAAATCGCCATGGCATGGGACGCCAGCGCCGGACCGTATCCCGGCTATCACCTGCACTTCGTCATCGGCCACGAGCCGCACCTGGGCGTCGACTTCGAGATGTTCATCCGCCTCGATCAGAGCGCCACAGGGACCTGGAACGACGTCATGGTCCGCGACGTCATCGAGGGCATGGTGTCGCGCGGCTACAAGCTGCGAGGCGCGGAGCTGTCCAAGAAGTACTTCCTCGACCAGGACGGCCAGGAGCAGACCGTCGAGATCGAGAACAACCTGTTCCCGATGCCCGACCACTGGATCTTCCCCGGCTGGGACTGACGGCAGATCCAGGGACGGGGGCGCCGTGGCCAGGCTGTACACGTGCGGCTTCGAGCTGCAGACGGCCGTCGGCGGCCTCGAGTTCTCCGAGGTCTCGACGAGCGCGCCGACGATCTCCACTACGGTCAAGCGCGCCGGCGCCGCGGCGATGCGCTTCAACCCGTCCGCCACCGTGCAGTACATCTCGCACCAGTTCGGTTCGGTCGCGGCCCGGCACGTCTTCTACCGGATGTACCTGTGCGTGGCGACGATGCCGAACGTCGACACCATCGTCATGGCCAGCTGCGACGGCCTCGGTTCACCAGGACGCAGCCCGCGTCTGTTCCTGCAGACGAATGGCTCCCTGCGCACGTCTACGGGCTCTGGCACCACGCACACGTACGTGGGCGGCTCGTCGGACGTCCTCAACGTCGGTCAGTGGTACCGGGTTGAGATCGACTACGACTCGGTCAACGACATCCAGCACTGCTACCTCGACGGCTTCGACTTCTCCGGGGCCGTCGCCGGCGCAGGCTTCACCGGATTCGAGGCCCCCGTCCTGCGCGTCGGCGCGTTCACGGACGTCGTAGCGGGCTCCACCACGTGTGACCTCTACATCGACGACATTGCGATCAACGACGACACGGGCTCTGTCCAGAACTCGTTGCCCGGGCCGGGCAATGTCGTCCACTTGCGCCCGGACTCCGCCGGCGACGCGAACGGCTGGGCCACCGCGGTCGGTGGAACGGCCGGGGTCGCGAACAATTTCACCCGGGTCAACGAGGTCACGCCCAACGACCTGACCTCGTACAACCAGACGGCGTTGACTGGTACGACGACCACGGACGACCTCAACTTGGTGTCCGCGTTCTCCGCCGGCATCGCCCCCGCCGACCAGATCACCCTGGTCCAGGTCGGTGGCCGCGTCGGCAGCATCGCGACCACGGCCGCGAGCATCGTCTACCGCCTCAAATCCCAGGCGAGCGGCACCACCGTGGAGTCCGCATCGGTGTCCGTGGCGCTCAACGGCTGGGCGACGCACGTCAACAACACCATTCGCCCGTACCAGCTGACCTCGTACACCGATCCGCAGAGCGGCGGCGTGTGGAGGCCCGCTCTGTTGGACACCGCGCAGATCGGCTACCGGGGCAACGTCGCTCAGACGACCACGCGCCGGGTGAGCACGCTCTGGCTGCTGGTGGAGTTCAACCCGACCGCGCCTGTCCGGCCGGTTTTCCTGGGCCAGGCCGTCGGGCGGGCCAGCCTGAGATGAGGAGGCCACGTGCCCGGGAACTACGACTACACGGTGGTGACGCCGAAGATCACGCTCTCTGCGTCGTCCACGAAGACGCTCCTCCTCCTCGCCCCCGGCACGCCTGGGCTGAGGCTGACGGAGCTCGGTGTGAGCTTCGACGGTTCCACCACGGGCACCGGCGTCCAGGTCGACCTCTACCGAGTGGTCACCATCGGCAGCGCAGCTGGCACCAGCGTGACGCCGGCGAAGTTGACCGACGACAACTCGCCCGTGGCGACCGCAACCGCAGCGCACTCGCTGACCGTGGAGCCGACGACGGTGACGATCCTCAGATCGTGGATGCTGTCGCCGTTCGGCGGTCTCCTGGCCATACAAGAGGTGCTCGATCGGGAGGTCGGGGCGATCACCTCGGGCGCGCGAATCGGCCTGCGCTACACCACAGCCGCGGGCGTCACCCCGGGCTGCGTCGCTTACCTCGGATTTGCGGAGTAGCGGGGAGTAGCCGATGGCCCGGTTCGGGCGTGGCAGGCCGCACGGCCCGATCGTCATCCCGCCCGTACGCGCGACCGGACCGGTCGTCTACAACGTCTCCCTCACCGCCACGGCCAACATCACCGCGTCGACAGGGCGTACCGGCCTGCTGACTCGGGCCGCCACCGTCTCTACGACGGCGGTCGCCGTCCGCGCCGTGGCCCTGACGCTCCTGGCGGCCGTCACCGTCCTCACGGGCGGCTGCCGGCGCGCAGCGGCCCTGGTCCGCTCCGCGACGGTCGGCACGGCCTCCGCGCTCCTGCGGGCGATCGCCCTACCTCGCACAGCCACCGTGACCACCACGGCGCTCGCTGCCCGTACGGTCGCTCTCCGCCTGCAGGCCGTCGCCGCGCTCACCGCCAGCGTCCGGCGACTGACCGCACTGGCCCGCACGATCACGCTCCTCACCACCGGGTCCGCCGGCCGCGCCACCAGCCTCACGCCCCTGACGACCACCGTGGCCACGACCGGCAGCAGCCGCCGTCTCGCGGTACTGACCCGGGCCACCACCCTTACCACCACCGGGCACACCGGCCGCACCGCCTCCCTGGGATCGCTGGCTGCGCTCCTCGGCACCACCGGCAGCGTCCGGCGCGCCACCGCGCTGCAGCGCGCGGCCACCGTGTCCGTGACCGGTGCCGTGCAGCGGACGGTAGTTCTGGCCCGTCAGGCCACAGTCGCCGTGAGCGGCACTGTGGTGTGGGGCCGCGGGGTCGGGATCGTCCTGCAGGCGGTCGTCGCCACGACCGGCCGCACCCTCCGTACGGCCACCCTGAACCGCGCCGCAGCCGTCCTGACCGCGCCGTCCGTACTCCGTGGGACGGCGCTCGCCCGGGCGGCCACCGCCGTGACGGCCGCGACCGCCCGCCGCACCGCCGGCCTGGCGCGGACCGTCACCGTGACCACCAGCACCGTCCTGGCGCGCTCCACGGCACTCGCCCGGGCGGCCACCGCGGGCGCCACCGGGCAGGCACGCCGCGCCACCAGCCTGACCCGCACGACCACCGTGGCGACCGCCGCCACCACGATGCGCCGCCTGGACACCGTCCTGGCCGCCCTGGTCAGTCTCACCGCAAGCGTTCGCCGGACCGGCCAACTCCCGCGCACTGCAACCCTGACCCTGTCCGCGACCAGCGCCCGGGCCACTGGGCTGCTCCGAACGGCCACAGTCCTCACGAGCACGGCGATCGCCCGGGGCAACTCCTACACGCGCACGCTCATGGCCACGGTGTCGACGAGCGCCTCGAGCAGCATCAGCCAGATCGCCCGCGGCATCTTCCTGGTCGCGACCGTCTCCACGACGTCCGCGATCGCCCGGACCGGCAGGCTCACGGCTGCGGCCGTCGCCGCCACCACCAGCACTGTGACCCGGGCAACCAGCCTCTACGCGGCCGCTCTTGCCGTAGTGCAGGCGCGGACCGGGCGGGCCACGGCGATCGCGCGCACCGCGAGCTCGGCCACCACCGCCACCGCGCGGCGTACGGCCGGCCTCACCCGGACAGCGACCGCGGCCACCACCGGGGCAGTACGACGCGCCGCCGGTCTGGCCCGGTCCGCAACCGCCACGCTCACCGGCTCACTCACCCGGGCAGCAGGCATCCACGAGAGCGCCGACGTCAGCACCAGCGGCGACCTGAGCCGGGCGACCGCCCTGACCCGGGCCACGACGGTCACGACCACCAGCCGAGCCGTCCGCCTCATCAACCAGGCCCTCGACGCCATCCTCGGGACGACCGCCGCGGCGACTGCCCGCGGCGCGACACGGCTGTTCCTCACGGCCACCCTCACCACCACCAGCCGGACCGCCCGGGCCATCGGCCTCCACCGGCAGACGGTCCTGGCGCTCACCGGCCGCACCCGCCGCAGCCTGCACGCCACGTACCAGGCCGTCGTCCTGACAGCCGCCGACGTGCGCTCCGGGCGCTACTACGAGGTCGTGCTCCAGGCGGTCGCCGAACTCACCGCCGCAGCAACCGGCGTGCGCGGCAACCTGCGGCGCCTGGTGCTGCAGGTGACTGGACCAGTGAGCCGCTGGCAGGTCGGCCAGGGCCTGCGCAGGTGGCAGGCACGCCTCACGGACGGCCGTTGGGGCGCCGGCGGAACACCCGGCCGCTGGGACGCCGACGAGTCCGACGAACGCTGGCACGCCAACGACTAGACCAAGGGGGCCCGGGTGCAGTCCATCGACCGCGACAGCCGCGAGTACGTCGAGGCCGAGGTCACCGCCACGGTCCAAGGCCTCCCGTACGACCCGACGTCCGATCTCGTGGAGTTCGCGTTCACCGCGATCGGGGCCCGGCCCGGGACTTGGTACACGGGCGGATGGGACGGCACCCAGCCGATCCCCGGCACCAACGCCTACCGCGCGCAAGTTCTCGTCGGCCCCAGCAGCGCCGGTCCGGTCCTCTCCAAGGGCAAGTACACCGTCTGGATCCGCATCACCGACAACCCGGAGCAGCCCGTCATTGCCTACGGGCAGCTCACCGTCACCTGACAGAAAGGACGGCCGTCGTGGACACCCTCACCCCGACCGAGCCCACCCCGACCGACCCTGACACCGCGCCCGCGCCTCCCGCTCCCGCGCCGGCGGGGCCCCCATGCGGACTCTGCGGCGACTCGGCGCTCGTCCACTGGATGCGCCGCCCCACCGACGAGGAGTACGCCCACTACAAGGCCCTCGAGCAGGACCGCTACAACCAGACCCTGCTCCTGGCCGACCCGCAGCTCCCCAAGCCCGTCCAGACCCCGCTGATCCCCGCCGCCGAGATGACGGTGGCCGTCTACGCGTGCGGGCCCCACGCGATCACCCTGGAGGACGCGGCGCTCATCCACTCCAGCGCCTGCACCGCCCCCAACGAGACCGATCTGCCCGGCCACGACTGTGTCGCTGAGCGGCTGCCCGCCGAGCCGCCCGAGGAGCCCGGCCCGCTGCCGGCGCACTGGACGTCCGGCGGCCAGTGATGGCGAACCGTACGGGCAACCTCGCCGAGCCCACCGACCGTCGCCGCTGCACCGCCCACAAGAAGGGCACGGACGGCGAGAAGGGCGAGCGCTGCAGGGCCTGGGCGCTCAAGGGCCAGACCGTATGCCGCTCACACGGCGGGAAGGCGCCGCAGAATCTGAAGGCCGGCCAGCGCCGCATCGCTGAGGAACGCGCGATGGGCCTCATGGAGACCTACGGCCGGAAGATCGAGACCACGGCTTCAGAGGCCCTCCTCGACGAGGTCAAGTGGACGGCCGGCCACGTCGCCTGGCTCCGCGACCGGGTCCGGGAGATCGAGGATCGCGCCCACGAGCAGGAGCAGGAGCCGGCCAGGGAGCGGACCGAGGACGACGACCGCTGGGGGCGCGGCTCCCGCCGCGGCGAGGAGAACCCCCTCATCTGGGGAATCACCCGCTACAAGTCCGGCGGCGACGACCACGGCACCACCGAGGAAGCCGCCCCCAACATCTGGCTCCGCCTCTACCAGTCGGAGCGCACGCACCTGGTCAAGGTGTGCGCGGCGGCGATCAGCGCCGGCATCGAGGAGCGCAAGGTCCGCATGGCCGAGCAGCACGGCGCCCTCGTGGCGCAGGTCATCCGGGCGATCCTCGCCGACCTGCAGCTCACCACCGAGCAGCAGGCCCGGGTGCCGGACGTTGTGCCCCGCCACCTTCGCGCTCTGGCCTCGTGAGCTGAGGGAGGCGGCTGCCCATGGCCGCCACGCTGGACTGGGCCGAGTACGCGGCCCGATCGTTCGAACCCCGGCCTGACGTCGACCGCTGGCCGACACCTGGGGCACTCGCCAAAGTGGTGGAGCCGGCCACCCAGCAGACCCCGGCCCTCGACCTCGTCGACGAAGCTGTCCGCTGGGCCTACAGCACCCCGCACGCCCGCCTGCTCGTCTCGATGCCCCCACAGGAGGGCAAGAGCCAGCGGGTGACGATGACAGGGTCGCTGTGGGCCCTGCACCGCAACCGCGACCTGCGGATCGGGATCGTCTCCTACAACAAGCCGCTCGCCGAGGGCTTCGGCCGCACCGTCCGCAACTGGATCACCACCTACAACGGCGACGACGGCACCCTCGACCTCGGCCTACGGATCGCCCGCGACAACGGCGCCGCCTCCCGCTGGCAGCTCTCCAGCCACGCCGGCGGCATCATCTGCGTCGGCCTCAAGGGCAGCCTCACCGGCCGGCCCCTCGACGCCCTCGTCATCGACGACCCCTTCGCCGACAAGGAGCAGGCCGACTCCGCCTACTACCGCGACCGGATCTGGGGCTGGTGGCAGTCCGTCGGCTCCACCCGCCTCGCCCCCGGCGCACCCGTCATCGTCATCCTCACCCGCTGGCACGAGGACGACATCGCCGGCCGCCTCCTGGCCGCAGAAGACGGACACCGCTGGCGCGTCCTCAACATCCCCGCACTCGCCGACCACGACCCCGAAAAGGGGCAGAGCGACGCCCTGGGCCGTGAACCCGGAACGTGGCTGCAGTCCGCCCGCGGGCGCACCCCCGAAGAGTGGGAAGCCATCCGCATCACGGCCGGCACCCGCGTCTTCAACGCCCTGTACCAGGGGCGCCCTTCACCGGACTCCGGCGACGTCTGGCAGCGCTCCTGGTGGCGCCGCTACGCCGTACCGCTGTGGACGCAGCACCCCACCGTGCCCGACGCCTACACGGTCGAGGAGGCGGACCAGATCGTCATGTCCTGGGACATGGCGTTCAAGGACACCAAGACCTCGGACTTCGTGGTCGGGCAGGTCTGGGCCCGTCGCGGCGCGAACGTCTATCTCCTGGACCAGATCCGTAAGCGGATGACGTTCACGGAGACACTCACGGCTTTCCAGGCCCTGGTCCGGCGGTGGCCCCAGGCC
Source organism: Streptomyces sp. NPDC005302 (assembly GCF_040607345.1). Lineage (NCBI taxonomy): Bacteria > Bacillati > Actinomycetota > Actinomycetes > Kitasatosporales > Streptomycetaceae > Streptomyces > Streptomyces sp. NPDC005302. The sequence continues at coordinate 31,562 of NZ_JBEXGN010000027.1, read as the reverse complement.
ACGGGCAAGTACGTGGAGGACAAGGCCAACGGGACCGCCGTCATCAACACGCTCAAGTCGAAGATCCCCGGCATCGTCGAGATCACCCCGACGGAGAGCAAGTACGCGAGGGCCAACGCGGTCGCACCGGTCATCCAGGCCGGGAACGTCTTCCTGCCCGAGGCGGAGATCGCATTGTTCGACCCGGAAGAACTCATCACCGAGGCAGCCGAGTTCCCCAACGGGACGCACGACGACCAGGTCGACACCACCAGCCAGGCCCTCGCCCAGATGCTCCTCGACGGGACAGGCGCCCAGGCGTGGATCGACTACGTGCAGCGGCTTGCCCAGGCGGCGGCCGAGGCCCGCGCCCGCGGCGCCGACCCCTACGAGGCACAGGCCAAGGCCGTCGCCTCGAACCAGCCCGACGCCGACCCCGCAGACGCCGACGAGGGCACAGAGCCCGCGGCGGACCCCGAGCCCGAGGACCCAGTGGCGGTCCGAAAGCGGCTGCGTGACCAGGCATTCCGCAACCAGAACCGATAGAACACAGGGGGTGTCCTGGCCGTGAGTTGGCGCTCCCGACTGGCAAAGGTCTTCGGCGGCCGTGAGCCGGCCGCCATGGCAGAGGCTGAAGCCGCGGCCGGTATGACCATGGCCACCACGTTCTCCCCGGGCGCGCCGATCGCCCCGTTCGACGGCTACTCCCGGCAGCCGCGGTCCCACAACTTCACCACCGGCTACAACGTCGCCTCCCGGCCGAAGTCCAACGAGCGCGTCTCCTTCGACACGCTCCGGGGTCTCGTCGAGGCGTACGACGTGGCCCAGATGTGCATCTGGCACCGCATCGACTCCATCCGCGCCCTGGACTGGGCTGTGGTGCCCGCCGACGGTTTCACCGGCGACGCCACCGACGCCATCAAGATCGCCAAGGGGATCCTGCAGAAGCCGGACCGGCAGACGCCGTTCGCCGCCTGGCTCGCGAAGTGGCTGTACGACACTCTGGCGTACGACGCTGGCGCTCTGTACCGGCTGCGGAACCGCGGCAACCGCGTCATCGGTCTGAGCGTGGTCGACGGGACGACGATCGCCCCTCTGCTGGACTACTGGGGCAACTCCCCGGAAGACCCGGCCGAGGCGTACGTGCAGTACATCAACGGCACCGCGTGGAACTGGCTCACCCGCGGCGACATGATCTACGAGCCGTTCCGGCCGCGCTCCAATTCCCCTTACGGGCAGGCGCCGCTGGAGACGATCCTCCTCAACAGCAATACGGACCTCCGCTTTCAGGCGCATTTTCTGCAGAAGTTCACCGAGGGCAACATCCCCAAGGCGCTGGCGTCCGCGCCGGAGGGCTGGACGCCGGATCAGATCGCCCAGTTCCAGGCGGTCTGGGATGCGCTCATGCAGGGCAACCAGGAGATCCAGTCGCAGATCCGCTGGATCCCCGGCGGCGGGAAGATCGAGTGGTCCAGTGAGAAGGACTTCAGCGACGCCTTCAGCCTCTTCCTGATGCGCAAGACCTGCGCCGCCTACCACATCGTGCCCTCCGACCTGGGCTTCACCGAGTCCGTGAACAAGTCCAGCGGGGAGACGCAGGCGGACGTCCAGCACCGCGTCGGAGACCTCCCGCTGGCCGCCCACGTCCAAGGAGTCCTCACCGGCTTCCTCCAGGACGACATGGACCTGCCGGTCAAGTTCCTCTTCGACACAGGCCAGGAGAAGGAAGACCGCCTCGCTCTCGCGAAGGCCTGGGAGATCTACATCCGGACCGGAATGGCCAGCCCCGACGAAGGCCGTGAGGACACTCTCGGACTGCCCACGGACCCGCGCCGCCCCGTCCCGCGGTTCTACGCGACGAACGCCGGTCCGGTGCCGCTCCTGTCGATCGAAGGGATCGCAGGCAAAACCGACCCCGACACCCACGCCCCGGCCGAGGACCAGCCGGCGCTGCCGCAGCCCTACGTCGCACCTCCCGGTGTCGTACCGGCCACCGGCACAACGGACGACGCCGCCGCCCGAGCAGCGGAGGACGCCTACCAGCAGCAGCTGCGCGACGTCGCCGGCACAGGCCTCGCCAAGGAGGCGCCCGCAGCGGCGGTCGAGGGCATCACAGCGCAGACCGGCATCCACAGCGTCGACCTCATGGGCCGAACCACCCAGGCCGACGACGAGGACGAGGAGCAGACGGCAGCCGGCGCGCAGCAAGAGGCGCTGGCGAAGCGGGAGATGACGGCCTTCCGTCGCTTCCGTCAGGCCAGGCGTCGCACCGGTGCCTGGCGCGACTTCGAGTTCAGGACCGTCGACCCGGTCACCGCACACCGCCTCAACGACGGCGGCCGTCTCGCCGTCCGCAAGGCCGCCGGCGAGATCGCGGTCGCCGGGCTCGCCGTCCGCGCCGCAGACACCGGCCGCGTCCTCATGCTGCAGCGCGGCCTCGACGACACCGATCCCGCCTCCGGAAGCTGGGAGTTCCCCGGCGGCCACATCGAGGAGGGGGAGACGCCGCTCGCCGCCGCCTGCCGGGAGTGGTCCGAAGAAACCGGCATCGTCCTCCCGTACGCGCCGGAGACCGCGGCAGCCCTCGCCTTCGGCACCGCCCCGAACTGGGTCACCGGCATCTACCAGGGCTTCGTCTACGACATCCCCGCGGAAGCCGCCCTCGACCTCGGCTCCCGCGACCACGTCACCAACCCGGACGACCCGGACGGCGACTGCGTGGAGAGCATCGCCTGGTGGAACCCGGCCCAGCTGTCCGGCAACCCGGCACTACGCTCCGAACTCGCCGACGCCCTCGGCCAGGTACTCCGCCTCCTCACCCCGTGCCCGTGCTGCTCGGGGACGGGGGAGCACAGCAACGGCTGCGAATGCCTCCACTGCGACGCATCCGGCCAGGCCACCTCAGGGTCCGGTCCGGTGCCGTGTGAGGGGGCGCTCGACGACGTCACCGTCACCCCGGACGGCATCTACGAAGCGACCTGCCCCTGCGGCCTGCCGGCGGCCTACCACCCGCAGGATGGCTGGCAGCACGCCGACGGCTCCCTCAGCCACGACGACAACGAGACCGTCGCCGACAAGATGACGGCCGTCGCCAAAGCCGCCGCCGGCGAAGGCCCCGACGACGCCGACGACGGCGACAGCACGGAGCGGGACTGGCCGGGCTGGAGCATGGACAGGGAAGCGGTCGCCTACTGGGCGCCGCTGATCGCCGCCGCCTTCGAAGCCGGCGCCGACCCCGTCGCCCTCTCCAACGCGTGGATGGGCGTCGCCCCGGCCGCCAGGCATGACGAAGAGCTGCAGGTCCTCGCCCAGACCTGGTTGCAGAGCCAGCCCATCAACTTGCCGGACGCCATCCGGCAGACGATGGACGACCTCTACCGCGACGGCGTCGTCATCGGCTCGGCCTCCTCCGAGTCCGTCCTCTTCGGACGGCCCGTCGACTGGAGCAACTGGCGGCCCGGCGACGTCGAAGCCGCCCGCCTCCTCCTCGGACGCAACGCCAACGGCGGAGGCCTTGACGCCCTCCTGCACGATCGCGGCATCACCATCAAGTCCGTCGCCAACACGCGCCTCAACGAGCTCGGCCGCGCCCTCGCAGCCGGCGCAGCGCGCGGCGACAGCGCGGACACCATCGCCCGGTCCATCAGCGGCGTGCTCAGCAACCCGGCCCGCGCCGAGATGATCGCCACCACCGAGCTCGCCCGCGCGATCTCCGCAGCGAGCGTGTCCACGTACCGCCTCAACGGCATCCAGTTCGTCGAGTGGATGACCGCGGCCGACGAACGCGTCTGCCCGCTCTGCTACGCAAACGCCGACGGCGGCGCACGCCGCCTCGAGACGGAGTTCCCCTCCGGGGTCTACATGCCGCCGGCCCACCCGTACTGCCGGTGCGCGCTCGCGCCCGTCACAGCAGGAAGGCGCACACGATGACCCCCGAGCAGCGCTACGTCCTCGGCGTCGCATACCAGGCGGGCCCGGACCCGCGGATCCAGCGCGGCATGGACGGCGGCCGCGACTACTTCACCGCCGAGGAGCTGGAGAAGGCGGCCTGGACGTTCCTTCCATCCGGAGCGCAGGTCGGCCTTTTCCACGGCCCCGACGACACCGTCGGGCACGCCACCGTCGTCGAGTCCTACATCTGGCGCGCCGAGCCGTGGGACCTGGGCGACGGCGTGACGGTCCGCAAGGGCGACTGGCTCATCGGCGCGATCCTCGACGAGACCGCCTGGGCGCTCTTCAAGTCGGGTCAGGTCACCGGCTGGTCGCCCCAGGGCACCGGCCGCCGCCTCCCGGCGCAGCCCGTAGTCACCGACCCCCGCGCGCAGGAGTGATGAGGCATGACGACCCCGACCGACGGCGCCGAGTTCACCGAGCTCGTGGACGCGCACTTCCCGCGGGTGGACCTCGTGGACAAGGCCGCCAACGGGATGCGCTTCCTGATCGCCAAACGGGACGAGGGCCAGCCAGGGCTGTTCAGCCCGGGCTATGTCCGCGAACTGCTGGCCAAATCCGAACCCGAACTACTCAAGGAGATGGTGACGATGACGGGAAGCCCCGCCGCGATCGCCAAGGTCATTCACGACGCTGCCGCCCGCGCCGTCGCCAGCGACCAGGAAGCGACACGGCCGGCCAACGCTGTCGTCAAGGAGACGCCGGAGGCGACCGCACCGGGCGACCTCGACCCCACCGTCGCCCTGGCCGAACCGGACGAGACCGTCTCCGGCGACCCGAACGTGCCCGGCTCACCCGCCTGGGAAGCCGTCGATGCGGCCACCGCCACCAAGTGGACCGCCATCCTCGCCCGCGCCCGCCGCGCCCTGGACGTCCTCGTCGAGCGCGAGCTCCTCGAGCCCGCTGCAGGCGACCCGGGCGACTACGAGAACGTCATGGACCTCGGCGACGCCGCCTGCGCCGTCGACTACGCGATCAGCCTGCTCGCGCCGTTCGCCGTCGCTGAGCAGGCCGACGCCCTCACCCGCGACGACCGCATGGCCGCCGTAGGCAAGGCGCTCCACGGCTGGGACCCGGCCCCCCTCGACACGATTGAAGGACTCACCCAGGTCGCCAAGGCCGGCCGAGTCCTCTCCCAGGCCAACGAGAACGCGATCCGCGGCGCCGTCGACAGCCTCCAGAAGGTGCTCACGTCGCTGCCCCAGGCCCCTACAGCCACCGACGACGGCCAGCCGGTCACGAAGCAGGAGACGAAGAGCATGGACATCGCATCGCCGAGCGCCGCTGCGCAGGCCCTTGCCACGGCCCCGGCAGGTCTCGCGGACGGCCTCGCCGTCGCCAAGACGGCCGAGATGCCGGCAGCATCGGCGGCGGCCGTCGAGCCGGTGGAGAAGGCGAAGACGCCGCAGGTCGCCGTCTACGACAAGAGCGGCAAGCTGGTCGGCATCGTCGAGCCGGGCGACATCACGATGATCGCGGACGCCGAGCCCGACGCCCCGGCCGAGCCGGCCGCCGACGAAGCCGTCGCCGAGCCCGCGGCCCCCGAGACTCCCGACCTCGAGCCGGCCCCGCCGGCCGAAGTCGGAACCCCCGCCGACGGAATCCTCGTCGACGAGGACGTCACCAAGACCACCACCCCGACGACCGACACCGCACCCGACGACGAACTGCTCAAGCGCAGCGACGTCACGGCCATGATCACCGCAGCTCTCGCCGAGCGCAGCGACAGCCAGACCGAACTCCTCGCCCGACAGGCCGGGGAGATCGGTGAGCTGACGAAGAGCGTCGAGACGCTGACAGGACTGGTCAAGACGCTGGAAGAGCAGCCCGCCGCACCGAAGGTGTTCACCCAGGGAGCCGTCCCGCCGTCCACCGCCCTGCGCGGCCAGGACCGCGGCGGCCCGATGGCGGCCACGATCGCCCAGGGCCAGGAGCTGAAGAAGTCGCTCTACGAGGCTCCCGACGCGACCGCGCAGAACAAGATCGCCGTGGACATGCAGGCCCTGGCGATCGCGCAGCTCGCGCAGATCCACGGCGGCAACTGACCGCCTGGCGCGCCGCGCCCCCCTCCACCTCCAGAAGCCCCGTCACACGCCGTGTGCCGGGGCTTTTGCATGCGCAGAAATGAGCCACTCATGAACACCATGCAGGGCGTCACGGATGAGACGCTCGCCGGCCTGGACGCCATCCAGAAGGCACAGACCACCGGCGTTCTCACCGGGACCGGCATCTACAGCTACGACCTCTCCGGGCTCGTCAGCCTGATCCCGGTCGTCACTCCGTTCCGCGACAAGATCGCCCGCCGCCAGTCTCCGGACGGCAACCCGTACGCCGTGTGGCGCGCGATGATGAACGCCACCAACTCGCAGCCCGACCCGGCCATGGGCTTCGACTACGCGGCCCCCGAGACCGTCTTCTCGGAGCAGGACTTCCAGGCCCGGTACAAGCCGACGGGCTACGCCGGCCTCGTGACGCAGGACGCCTACGACCTGGCGAAGGGCTACGGCGACCCCTACGCGATCGCCACCTTCCAGGTCCTCAACCAGGTCCTGATCGGTGACGACCGCAAGCTGCTGGGCGGCCAGTCCTTCGCCCTCGCCCGGCCGTCGGCCCCGACCCTGACGCAGTCCGCGTCCGGCGGCACCATCGGCGCCGTGCAGGTCTACGTCGGCGTCGCCGCACGCACAGGCAGCGGCTACTACTTCGGCTCGGGTAACTCCCGCGGCAACTCCGCGACCACGACTTTCGGGTCCGGCTCCGCGAACAAGGTCACCGCCACCGTCCCGTCCGTGAGGGGCGCGGTCGCGTACGACTGGTTCTACAGCGCCAACGGCACGACCTGGTACTACTACAGCACCACGACCACGAACACCGTCGCGATCACCGCGACGATCAGCTCCAACAACACCGTCCAGTCCGGCACCGCACTCCCGGACATCTCGACCGTCGTCCCGACGTTCAACGCCGCGACCGACAACGGATCCGGCAACGCCAACGACTACGACGGCTTCCTGGCGTCCCTGGCGGGCGACTACAACGGCACCGGCCAGTGGGTCCAGCCCGGCACCGGCACCGGCAACCCGTCGATCAACAACTCCCTCGACGGCGCCGCGCTCACCCTCGCCGGCGGCAACATCTCCGAGATCCAGGACAAGCTGTTCCTGCCGCTGTGGCAGCAGGTCAAGTGCTCCCCGACCGCGCTGATGATGAACGCGGTCCAGGCGCAGCAGATCGCCAACCTGATCCTCGGTTCGACGTCGGCGACGACGTTCCTCAACACCGACACCTCCGGCCGCATCAACGTCACGGCCGGCGGACGGGTCGGCGAGGTCGTGAACACGTCGGCTGGCGGCATCCCCGTGCCGATCGAGGTCCACGTCTCGCTGCCCCCGGGCACCATCCTGGCAAGGACCGACCGCGTGCCGTTCCCGCAGGCCAACGTCGACTCGGTCCTCGAATACCGGGCGCTGCGCGACACCGCGCAGTTCGACTACGGCATCAGCCGCGTCGCGAACTCCGCCGGCGGCGGCCCTCGCAAGGAGTTCGAGATCCGCTCCGTGGGCGCGTTCCTGAACAAGGCCCCGGTCGCGATGGCGGCGCTGCAGAACATCGGCTGACCCGCCCGGCCCGGCGGTCCGAACCACCGCTCTCCTCTCCGGTGCAGGTCCCCTCCACGGGCCTGCACCGGGGCCCTCACCCGTCACCAGCACAGGAGCAGCACCATGCGTCTGTACACCCTCACGGGCGCCACCGCGCTCGAGGACCCCGAGTTCGGCAAGTACGAGGCCGACGAGCAGGGCGGATTCGACTTCCCCAACGAACTCTCCAGCCGCCTCCACAACTTCCATGTGGGCGGGAAGCCCGCCTGGGAGGACGACATCGAACGTCAGCAGCGCCTCATGACCGAGGAGCTGGAGCGCCGTAAGGACCCGGCCACGCTGCTGGACGCCGTGCAGCAGATCGTCATGGCAGCCCAGAACGTCGCAGCGGGACAGCAGGCCGGCCCGACGGCTGGCGGCGGAGACGGCGACTCTTCGGCTCCGAACGACGATGCCAAGGGCGGCGACGGCGACGGCCAGGGCGACGGGGACGTCGGCGACGGCGACCAGGGCGACGGCGACGCCAAGGACGAAGAGGACGGCGACCAGGCGGATACCGAGGACACCGGCGGCGACAAGGACACCGCGGCCGACACCTCCGCACCGGCCAAGAAGACCGCGAAGAAGACCGCCAAGGGCAAGCCTTCCAAGTAGGGCGTCAGCGCCGGAAGGAGGCCCTCGGTGCCCACCACGCCGTACGTGACCGCGGCCGAGTTCGCGGCGCACCCCACCTATCTCGCCCTGGACAACCTGCGCCAGGACAACTCGGACCCGGACGCCCAGACCGCTGCGCTGACCAACATCCTCCTCATGGCCTCGGCCTGGGCGGACAGCGAATGCAACCAGCCCCTCGGCGCCCACGTCGTCACTCGCACACAGCGCGCCCGCTGCGACCGGGACGGCAACCTGCAGCTCATCGCCAACCGCTTCCCCGTGCTGTGGGTCGCCGCAGCCTCATACGGCCCACGCCCCGCCGACCTGGCCAACGTCCCCGACGTGACAGCGGCGTGGATCGAGGAGCAGCGCCTGGCCCTCGTCCCCATCGGCGGAGCGCGCAGCATGTCCGGGCCCGGCCACTACGTCCGCTGGACGTTCGTCGCCGGCCGCGTCGCGACCCTCGTCGACGAGGACGCGGACGATGCGGCGATGGCGATCACCGTCGCTGACCCGACCGGCATCCAGCCGGGCGAGGCATACCGGCTGTGGGAGCCCGGCGTCGAGGAGACCGTCACCGTCGCCGACGACTACATCCCGGCCGCCGCAGGTACAGCACCGCAGCCCACCGAGATCCCGCTGGCAGCACCGACCCTCCACGCCCACGGCGAGGGATTCAGCTTCACCGGGATGACGTCCGATCTGCGGCTCGCCGTCGTCTCCTACGCGGCGAGCCTCCTCATGCGCCCGGACACGGCGGCCGAGGACGAGTACCCGGACAACAACGCCTCGTCCACCCGGTCCAAGGACTCGCGCCCCACCGGCCTCGGCCTGGTGAAGGAAGCCCGCCGCATCCTGATGTCGGAGACGGTGGTGGGCTGACATGGCGATCACTGAAGTCCTCGACGGGATCTGCCGCTACTTCGGCGGCGACTACGACCCCGCCACCCGCACCTACCGCACCTCGGCTGTGGCCGGAGTCGGCGTCGTCCGGCGCGGGGCGCCCAAGGACAACAATGCAGCCGAGTACTTCGTCGGCATGGAACCCGGCACGCGCACGGGCAGCGTGATCCTCGTCTTCATCCCCACCCAGCACGAGTACCGGCGAGCCCTGGGCGGCGAGCACGGTGGCGTGAAGCAGGTCGTCTACGACGTCCGCCTACGCACGTTCCTGCGCAGCAACACCTCGTACGCCGAGGACGCGCAGGACGACGCCTACGCGCTGCGCGACGCCCTCCTGGAGTGGATGCGCCGCGACCGCACCCTGGGCGGCTGTGTCTTCCAGGCCGGCGAGCACGTCACCGAGTCCGGCGCCGACGGCATCGACGTGCAGTACTCGGAGCCGTCGACGGCCGCCAACCTCACCAAGGGGTACTTCGAGCTGCGCTTCGCCGCCGTCGAGTTCGTCGCTGCCTGACCCGTAGCCACCCCGCAGCCCCCGGACGCCGCCTCGGCCGGGGGCTTTCGTAACTCACGGACCGGAGGGCCCCATGCCCAAGACCACCGCCGCTCGTAAGGCGGCCGCCCAGGACGCAGACACCGAAGCCAAGGACGAGGGCGAAAGGGTGCCGGACACGACCGAGCAGCCGACGGCCGACACGGACGCTCCGGACGACGTGGTCCCCGAGGAGGACTCTGACGGCCTCCCGCCCGGGGTCTACGCGTACGTCTACGGCATCGGCTGCGTGTACCCCCACGTCCCGCTCACCTGCCACGCCCACCAGCCGTTCGTCGCCGCGACCGAAACGACCCCCGAGATCGCGGAGGTCGAGGCGACGGTCTTCGAGTGGACGGACGGCCCGCCGGACGACGGCCGCTGGGCGAAGACCCGACGCAAGCCGAACCAGGCCGCCGACAACGCCGGCCCCCTGAGCAGCAAGGAGTAAGCCGGTGTCCACCCCAGTTACGTACGCCCCCCAGAAGCAGTTCGTCGGGATCGCCAACGAGACGGTCCAGGGCACGCCGGTCAACATGACCGCGACCATGCTCGTCGACTCCTTCAAGCCCAAGGACAGCCCGAAGTTCCTGGAGGACAAGGCCTGGCGTGGCGCCATGGCCGACGACAGCTTCGCCCAGATCCCCGGAACGCAGATCGCCGACCTGGACCTCGGCGGCCCTGTGTTCCTCGACGGGCTCGGCTACGTCCTCCGCAACATCATGGGCGACCTCTCCACCACAGGGACGTCGACCGGCACTGGTGGCACCACCCTCTCGACGGGCGCGGCGGTCGGTGCCTCGAGCATCTCCACCGTCGCGACGATCCCCAACGGGACCGTGGTCCAGATCGGCACCGGAGCCACGGCCGAGGTCTTCACGACCGGGACGCCCACCGGCTCCGGTCCGTACACCATCCCGCTCTCGTCGCCTACCGGCGGCCTCGTCTACCAGCACGCCTCCGCGCAGGCCGTCCAGCCTGTGACCGGCCCGTTCACGTACGCCTGGAGCCTCCTCAACTCGGGCACTGGCCAGCCGCCTTCGCACACGCTGACCCACATGCTCGGCCCGACCGCGACCTCCGGCGCACGCCAGTACCCGGGCGCGTGCTTCAGCGAGGTGGGCTTCAAGTGGAACTCCGAGAGCGACCTCTTTACCTGGGACGCCAAGGCGACCGCGTACCCGTCCGTGGCCCTCGGCTCCGCTCCGACGTCCAACCCCGGCTCCACCGCGCCCATGGCGTCCTGGCGGATGGCCGTGGGTATCGGCGGCCCTGCGGCCGGGGGCACGCTCATCCCGACGGTGATGGACGGTGAGGTCACCATCAAGCGGGAGCTCACCCCGTACTTCACCGGCAACGGGGTGCAGTCGCCGTACATCATCCAGCGCGCCGGCCTGGCCGTTGAAGGCAAGCTCTCCTTCATCGCGGCGTCCGAGTCGCCGTACCTCTACATGATCAACAACACGCAGCCTCAGCTGCAGCTGCTGATCTCCAACGGGCTGGCCGGACTCTCCGCCGGCTCCGTGCAGTTCGACTTCGCGAAGGCGGCATTCACCGAGTCCGAGCCCGACGGCTCGAAGTCCGCCGTCGAGTACAGCGACGTCTTCAAGGCCGTCCTCAACACCACGAACGCCGGCGGCAGCGGCTCCTACAGCCCCTGCAAGGTCAGCGTCACCTGCAACGTCACCCCCGGCACCTACTGACCCAGCCGCCGAAAACCCTCCACCCTCACACCCTCACCAGAAAGCACGAGGCACCACCATGACGCGCGCCACCCTCCCCTCCGGAGCCTGGATCGAACTCCGCGACCCCAACACCCTCCTGCGCGGGGACAAGAAGCGAATCCTGGAGGCCATGCCGGACACGGACAACAACATCAGGCTCGGCTTCTCGATCATCGACGGACTCCTGCAGGCGCTCGTCACCGCATGGTCGTACGCGCTGCCCATCCCGTCCGAGAATCCGGAGTCTCTCGAGCTGCTGCCGATCGGCGACGACGAGGAACTGGCGGAGGCCGTCGAGCCCGGCCGGCTGCTGCTCTTCCCGGAGCCGGTGAAGGAGACGCCGGAGCAGCTGGAGAACCCGACGTCCCCTACCGCACCCTCCGCCGTCTGAAGCTCCGGCTGGAGGGGAAACCCGTCGCAGGCGACTGGCCCGTCACCGACTACGACAGGGCAGTCGAATACGTCCACTACGCCGAGCGCTGGCACTGGACACCCGAGCAGGTGGACCGCCTCCCCGCCTGGCTCGACGCGACGATGCTGCCCGTCGCCGAGCTCTTCGACGAGCTCCGCAAAGAGGCTCGCGAGCGTGCAGAGGCCAAGGCCGAGAAAGAGGCGCAACGGGGGAGGTGAGTCCCCGTGTCAGGTGCTGTCCAGATCGTCGGACTGGCCCGGCTCAACGCCGAACTCGTCCGCATCGAGGCGGACCTGCAGCGCGCGACCCGCGTAGCAACGGCGCACGCTGCGCATCTCGCCGAAGCGGCGATCAAGCAGCTGCTCACGACGTCGAGCCACCCCAAAGGGACGCCGACACCGAGCGCGCCCGGTGAGCCCCCGTCGCTCGTGTCCGGCACCCTGCGCCGCTCCATGAAAGTCGTCGGCCCCGTGCCCGCCGGCTTCGGGCGCTGGCTCGCCGAGGTCGGACCCACAGCCGTCTACGGCCGTATCCAGGAGCTCGGCGGCACGGCAGGCCACGGCTCCGAACTCCCCGCCAGGCCGTACGTGATGCCCGCCTACGAGCGGCTCGTGGCTGGCGGAGCGATCGCCCGGACCTACCACGTCGCCTGGCGGGCCGCGCTCTCTCACTAACCCACCCCGGCAGCCCCTGACCGCCTTCGGGCTGTCACGGGGCTGCCCGCTTATGCCCGGAAGGCGGTGAGCCGGCATGAGTGGTGGCGGCGGTGGAGGGGGACTGCTTCCCCCGGTCGTCGTGCGGATGCTGGGCGACATCACCCAGCTCCGCGCCACCATGCGCGAGGCGCGCGCCCAGGTCGACGGCACCGCCGCGGGAATGCGCGCAGCCGGCGCCACGGCGTACGCGGGCATGGCGCGCATGGGCAAGTCCGTCTCCATGATCGGCGTCGGTGTCGGCGTCGCCTCCGTGAAAATGGCGGGCGACTTCGAAGCGCAGACCATGGTTCTCCACACGGCAGCCGGAGAGACCGAACACGGCCTCAAAACCGTGCGCAAGGGAATCCTTGATATCGCGAAGGGGACCGGCACCGACTGGCACAACCTCACCGAGGGCATGTACCAGATCGAAAAGGCCGGTATTCGCGGCGCTGACGGTCTCAAAGTGCTCAAAGCCGCCTCTCAGGGTGCGCGCGAAGAGAACGCTTCGCTGGAATCCGTCACCAATGCGATGACCAGCGTCATGGCCTCGTATCACGTCAAGGCCAACAAGAGCGTTCAGGTCATGAACGCCATGAAAACGGCCGCCGGTGAAGGCAAGATGACGATGGAGCAATTCTCGTCGTCTCTTTCCACTGTGCTGCCGATCGCCTCGGCCAACAAGATTTCCTTCTCGGAAGTCTCCGGCGCCCTGGCGACGCTCACGCAGCACGGTACGAGCGCCCGCGAAGGCACGCAGGAGCTCGCCTCCACCATCCGTAACCTGGCATCACCGAACGCCGTGGCCGTCAAGGAGATGTCCCGCCTGGGTCTCTCCTCGACCGACGTCGCCACCAAGCTGAAGGACGTCGACCAGGGCGGCCGGGGACTCTCCGGCACGTTCGACCTGCTGTCCAAGACGGTGCTGGGAAAGATGGGGAAGTCCGGCACCCTCCTGCTGAGCAGCTTCAACGACACCAAAGCCGCTGAAGCAAAGCTCACCAAGATGACGTCCCTGATGAGCCCGCCGCTGCAGAAGCTGGTCGGCCAGTTCGAAAAGGGAACGCTCACCACGAGCAAGTACTCCAAGGCAATCGGGAAGCTGCCCGCCAGTCAGCAGGTGCTGGGCGCCCAGTTCAAGACGTCATGGCGTGACGCTCACGGCTTCGCGGACGAGCTCAAAAAGGGCGGTCCCGCGGCGCAGACGTACTCCGAAGCCATCAAGAAAATGACCGGTGGTTCCATCGGTCTCAACACTTTGCTGCAGCTCAGCGGTGAAAACACCGAGAAGTATCACGAGCGCGTCGACAAGATTCGCAAGTCCTACGAGCATGCGACGAAGAATGTCGAGGGCTGGGACAAGACGCAGAAGCTCTTCAACGTGCGGCTGGCGAAAGCCAAGCAGTACCTCGAGACGACCGCCATCGTCATCGGCAACAAGTTGATCCCGGTCATTTCGAAGGCGATCGACTTCTTTGAGCGCCACAAGACCGTCGCCAAGGGCCTCGCCACCATCTTCGCCGGCATCCTCATGCTCTCCGTCGTGGCCTTCGCCGCGAAGCTCCTCTCGCCCGCGCTGGGCCTGGCCAAGGTGGGAGTCGCGGGCGTCAAGGCCGGCGCCAGGGTTGTGCAGGGCTTCCGGTCCGCTCAGGTGGCGGGATCAGCCTTCTCCGGAAAGGCAGGCACCTTCGGCGGAGCCCTGCGAAAAATGTGGGACGGCGGCATCCGCGGCGCCAAGGCCTTCGGGCGCGGCATCGCCAGCGCCGGCCGCGGGATGGCCGGGCTGGCTGCGAAGGGCGGCCGCGCCGCGTGGTCGGGGATCGTCACCGGTGCCCAGGGCGCTGGGGGCGCACTGAAGAAGATGTGGTCGGCCAGCGTCCGCGGCGCTGCAGCTGCGGGCCGCGGTGTCGCCACGTTCGGCAAGAGCGTGGGTGGTCTGGCCGCCAAGGGCGGGAAGGCTGCCTGGGCAGGCATGGTCTCCGGCGCCAAGGGCGTCGGCCTGGCAATGAAGGGCGCGGCCATCCAGGCGGCCACCTTCACCCGTGCCATGGCTGCCTCCGCCCTGGCCGGTACGAAGGCTGCTCTGGCTTTCGTGCGACAGAAGATCGCCCTCGTCGCCTCGGCCATCGCGGAGAAGGCGGCCGCGATCGGCCAATGGGCCCTGAACATCGCCATGTCGGCCAACCCGATCATGCTCGTGGTCATCGCGATCGCCCTGCTCGTCGCAGGGCTCATCTACGCGTACAAGCACTCGGCCGCCTTCCGCAACATCGTGAAGGCCGTCGGCGCCGCCGTCATGAGCATGGTCAACACGGTGAAGAAGAAGTGGTCGGCCTTCGTCGACGGCTTCAAGGAGGCGGCGAGCAAAACCCTCTCCGCAGGCAAGACGCTGCTCCACTGGATCACCGGCTGGCCCGGGATGATCGGCCGCGCCCTGCTCAAACTGCCCGGGATTCTGGGCGGCTCGGCCTCAAAATCCTGGCAGCGATTCAAGGTCTCCATGGTGAAGGCCGCGATCGGGATCGTCGACTACGTACGCGGCATCCCCGGGCGGGCCAAGGCAGCGCTCGGCCAGCTGGGAACGCTGCTGTACAACGCCGGCCGGTCGCTGATCATGGGCTTCATCAACGGGATCAAGTCGATGGCGGGCGGGGCCTACGACGCAGCCCACGGCCTCGTATCCAAGATCGGCAACCTGTTCCCGCACTCGCCTGCCAAGGAAGGCCCGTTCTCCGGCCGCGGGTGGACCCTCCACTCCGGCCGGGCACTGATGGACGGACTGGCTCAGGGCATCAAGGTCGGCGCCCCGAACGCCGTCGCAGTGATGCACGGGGCGGCGAAGGCCACCTCGGCGTCGTTCGCGAAGACCCTGGGAATCGCTTCACCTTCCAAGGTCTTCCGCTCGATGGGCGTCTACGTCAACCAGGGCCTGGTCGAGGGCTTGACCGCCAGTACCGCGCGGGTCAAGGCGGCCACCCGGCGCATCGAGACCCTTTTCATCCAGACCCGGAACCGGCTGGCCGACCAGCGGACCAGCAGCAAGACGCGCGGCGGGCGCAACACGAACGCCTGGGTAGCGCAGAAGATGCGCGCGCTCAACAACGTGGCGGAGTACGTGAAGCGCGAGGACTCGATCATGAAGTCCCTCGCGGCGAAGCGGGACTCCACCGCGAAGAAGCTGAAGGACGCGCAGAAGAAGCTCGCTGACCTGCAGAAGAGCTGGACGTCGAAGCGGGACGAGATCGCGTCTTCGATCATGCAGGGCATGTCCGTGGTCACCGAGTCCCCGGACGAAGGCCGGGCGGTCAACTCGTTCGACATCGTCGCCAAGATGCGGGAGCAGTACAAGGCGGCGGCCGACTTCACGAAGAACCTGGCGGCGCTGCGGAAAAAGGGCGTCCGCACCGACCTGATCGACCAGATCGCCTCGGCCGGCGTCGAGGGCGGCGGCGCCACGGCGCGCGCTTACGCGGCCGCGACGTCCGGGCAGGTCAAGGAGATCAACAGTCTCCAGGCCGGGATGAAAGCCAAGGCCAAGGCGACCGGCACGACTGTCGCGGACGCGATGTACAAGTCGGGCATCCAGGCGGCCAAGGGCATGGTCAAGGGCCTGCAGAGCCAAGAGAAATCCATCGCCAAGCAGATGACCAAGATCGCCAAGGCTATGGCCGCGGCTATCAAGCACGCCCTCAAGATCAAGTCCCCAAGCCAGGTGTTCGCGGACATCGGCCAGTTCGTCCCGCAGGGCCTGGCCGTCGGCATCGGCGACGAGGCGCACCGGGCGATCACAGCCGCACGGTCGCTCGCGGCCAGCGTCACCCAGGCCGGGACGCCGCTCTCCCCGGCGGTGAACACGTATCGGGTTCCCGGCACCACCGACCTGGGGAGCCGCGCGGTCATCCACCAGCACGTCCACCTGAAAGTGGAGGGGCACGTCCTCACCGAGCGAAAGCTCGTCGCGCTCGTCCAGGAGGGCATCGCCCAGGTCGGCGCCCGCAACTCCACGACCTATCCGCCCTACAAGAGGTGACCGCAGTGCCCTCGCTGAGCAACCTCCAGGAGCCGTTCAACGGCCCCACCCTCAACACGGTCCTCTGGAACAGCATCAGCGTGGGCGCGGCCAGCCTTGACACCGTGGCCGACATCCTGTCCCTGGCCCAGCCCACCACCTCCGGGGCCACCAACTCGTTCGGGACGACATCCACGTGGGACGCCACCGGGTCCTCGATCTACGCGCAGATTGGGACGGTCCCGACCGGCAACGGCAACACGGCCACGATCTTCAAGCTCCTCGTGGACGCCAACAACAGCATCGCTATGCGCCTGCGCGCCGGAGTCTTCGAGCTCGCACGACAGACCGCCGGCACGACCGTCGTCACCACGCTGCCTGCCTACAACCCGGACACCCACCGGTGGTGGCGACTGCGGGAGCAGGCCGGCAGCTGGTTCGCCGAGGCTGCTGCGGACCCGTTCAACTGGACGGTCCTCGGCTCCACCACGTACGCGTGGTCGGCGACCGCCCTCCAATTCACCTTCCAGACCAGCGCCTCCGCGACCGAGCTCGCCGGGCAGGTCGCCACCATCCAGAACATCAACTCGACCCTCGGCACGCCCTTCAACTTGAACTGGCCGCAGCTCGAGCACGGCTTCGGCGCCCGCTGGAATGTGAACGGCTGCACGTTCCCGCTCGACCGGTACGCCGACATGAGCAAGCGCACTCGTAACGCCACGACCAGCATCGGCCGCGGCAAGCAGTACGAGTTCGACCAGGTCCAAGCCGGCGAGCTGAGCACCCAGCTCGCCAACACCGACGGCCTGTTCGACCCCCAGAACACTGCCGGGGCGTTCTACGGGCACGTCCAGCCATACCAGCCCTACCGGGTGCGCGCCCAGTGGCCGCGGACCCGGAACCTGCTCACCCAGGTCCAGGCATCCGGCGGCGACGTCGGCGGCTACCCGCTCGGCACCATCCCCCAGGGCAGCGCCGGCGTCTCCACGTTCTCCGGAACGGACACCAGCGGCGGCAGCATCGTCTCCAGCGCCACGGCCTGGCAAGGAGGCAGAGCCCTCCAGTTCGCCGTACCGTCCGGCACCGCGGCCGCGACCGGAACCCTGACGGCCGGACTCATCGCCTACACACCGCAGCCGGCGGCGGAGCAGGGCGGCACGTACACCGTGCAGCTCCGCGTACGGAACATCACGCCGGCGACGAGCCTCACCGTCGCGCCCTTCATCTACAGCGTGAGGGCCGACACGACGGGCACGCCGAACGCCGGCAGCTCGGTGGTCCTGACCGGCTCGGCGACGGCCGCCTGGACGACGCTGACGCTCACCGCAACGCTCGGCCAGGACGCCGGATACATCGTCACCGGCGTCCGCGTCGCCGCCACGGCAGCCGCCACCTGCAACATTCAGCTCGACGGCTGGCAGCTCGAGGCAGGGAGCACCGCAACGCCCTGGACTTGCCCCGGGACCGTCTACCCCGTCTTCGGCGGCTTCGTGGAGCGCTACCCGCCCGACTGGGGCGACGACGGCACCGACAGCAGGATCAGCCTCACCGCGGTCGACGCGTTCGCCCTGCTGTCCCAGGACTCCCTCAAAGACCCGCTCACCGAGGAGATCAGCGACCTCGCGCCCCGCTTCCTCTACAAGCTGGACGACCCGGCCGAGGCCACCAGCGCAGCCGACTCGACGGGCAACTACCCGCCCGCGCAGCCCGGCATCAGCAAGTACGGATCCGGCTCCCTCGTTTTCGGGACCGAGGTCACGGCCACCGACCCCGTGGGCGGCGTCTTCACCGGCGCCGAGGGCCCCGTCATGACCCTCAACAATGCGAGCCCCGGCACGAACATCCCCAGCGCGGCCACGTTCCTCAAGCTGACCAGCTCCGGAATCAAGGGGCCTGCGGATCCTGCGCTGTGGACCCGCACCCTCGCCTTCCGGTATACGGGGCCCACCCCGACGCAGTACGCGTTCCTCTGGTCCTCCATGGACGGTCAGCGTGCGTCCGGCGCCCCGTCCGGCTCGCACATCTACGTCGGCATTTTCAGCGACGGCCGGCCCGTCCTGCAGATCCAGGGGCCGAGCGGCGGGGGCGTGGTCAACACGTACTTCGTGGGGAGCAGCGGCAACCCCGTCATCGACGGGAACTGGCACTTCCTCGCCTTCGGCTACAACGAGGCCACCGGCTCCGTGCTCGCCTCCCAGGACGGCGCCTACGGCCTCCTCACCGGCTACACCAGCGCCACGACACCGACGGGGCTCATCGGCGACAGCGTGGGCGCGTTCGTCGACGTGACGGTCGGCAACGGCACCGTCTACGGCTACAAGGGCGACATCGCCTTCGCTGCCGAATACCCCAGCCTCCTCTCCTCCGACCAGGTCACCGGCCTCTACACCGCCTGGAAGGCGGCGTGCGCCGGGGAATCCACCGACGCCCGATACGCGCGGATCCTCCGCTACTCCGGCTACCGCGGCCCTACGAACATCCAGACCGGCCTCACCACCTCCATGGGGCCGGCCAAAATCGACGGCCAAGACCCGGTCACCGCACTGAACGGGGTCGTAGAGACCGAGGCGGGTGAGCATTTCGTGGCCGGGGACGGCCGCCTCACGTTCCGCAGCCGCTCGGCCCGCTACAACGCCGTCGTCCCCCAGATCATCTTCGGGGAGCGCACCGACCTCGGCGAATGCCCCTACGAAGACGTCAAGCCTGACTACGACGCCACGCGGATCGCCAACCGGGCGGAAGTCACCCAGGAGAGCACCGGCCAGGTGTTCTACGCCCAGGACGCCACGAGCATCGGGAACTTCTACTCCCGGCCGCTGACGCGCACGGTGAACTCCACGTCCGGGCTGGAGGTGCAGGACTCCGCGAACTACTTCGTCTCGCGCTACCGCAGCCCCGCACTGCGCATGAGCTCCGTCAAGCTCCACGCCTCGGCGCTCCCAGCGTGGTGGCCGCAGCTCCTGGCCCTCGAGCTCGGCACCCGGGCCCGGCTCGTACGCAGGCCGAACGGGGCCCCGCCCATCCAGTCCGAGATCTTCATCGAGCGGATCGAGTGGAGCTTCGACGCGGACAACGAGGCCTGGGTGACGTTGCAGTGCTCGCCCGCGGACATCACCCCGTACGGCATGTTCGCCGCCTGGCACACCACACTCGCCACGACCGTGAGCTCCGGCGTGACGAGCATCAGCGTCAACGCGTCTGCGGACAACACGAATCCGCTCGCCGCGCAGCTGGCGGTCGGACAGCAGCTCACCCTCGACCCCGGTGGCGTGAACGCCGAGAACGTCACCGTGTCCGCCGTGGGCGCCACCAGCAGCGGCTGGACCACCGCCACGCTCACCCTCACCGGGGCGACGACCAAGGCGCACACAGCCGGGATCACCGTCTGCGAAGTCCTGCCCGCCGGATACACGGACCCGACGACCTGGGACGCGAACAAGTTCGACCAGATCGCGTTCGCCTACTGAGAGGAGGCATCCGTGCCCCGACTCGTCCCCACCATCGCCACCGAGGTCCCCGGCAACTTCCTCACCGCCGCGCTCTGGATGGCGCAGGCTGCAGCCTTCGCCCAGTTCTCCATCGGCTCCGGTGCCAACGGAGTCCCCAGGTTCCGCGGTTACCAGACCAGCGTGCAGTCGCTCTCCGACAACACGTGGACGCCGTTGACCCTGGACACGGAGCAGTTCGACAGCGACAACGGCCACAGCACCTCGACGAACACCAGCCGGTACGTCGTCCAGGTCGCCGGCACCTACTTCGTCGCCGGCAACTCGGCCTTCGCCGCGAACGCCACCGGCAACCGCGCCGTCCGCATCGGAGTCAACGGCTCCCCGATCATCGGCAGCTTCGCGAAGACGCTGGCCTCGACAGCCGCCCACTCCAGCGGCATCGCCACCACCGCCGAAGTCGTCTGTGTGGTCGGCGATTACATCGAAGTCATGGGCCTGCAGTCCTCCGGCGCAGCCCTCAACACCTCATCCGCCACCGACGTCGCCTGCTCGCTGGGCCTCTTCTGGATCGCCGGCTGACCGCCCCACCATGCTCCATCCACAACGCCCGGCCCCTGGCCCGGGCGTTTCCGCACTCTGGAGGCCCTCATGGCATCCGACCCCCACGAGCTCGCCGTCCTGACGGCAGGTGATGCGTAATGCCAGCCCTCTGGATGCCGGGAGCGACCCACCTCGACCTCGGCGACCACGCCCCCTGCGACGGCGGCCCCGCCAAGGCCCTGGCGCACATCACCTGGGACCTCAACGCGACGGCCGCCAAGCCACTGGACCTGGTCCCGTACGAGCGGCTCCGCACCTTCTTCGCCGGTCCCGGACGGGGCAGCGCCTCTCACCTGCTCTGGAACCCCTTCGCCGGCGACGTCACCCAGTTCCTGCCCGCCAACTCCCGCAGCAAGAGCCTCGTCGACACCCCCGGCAGGACCCGCACGAACCGGGCCGGCTCCTGCGTCATCCAGATCGAGGCGCTCTTCTTCCCGTACGCGCGGGTGGCGGGCGTGGTGTACCCGCGGCTCGTGGACACGCCGTGCAAGGGCTGGCCGGAGATCCTCGACTGGGTTCGCAGCTGGGGGGTGCCGGACCGGTGGCCCAACGGCACGCCGGAGAAGGCCGTGCGGGACGAGGAGACCTGGGAGACGGAGGCGGGCTGGTACCCGCACAAGGGCGTCCCCGAAAACGATCACGAGGACCCGCTGAGCTGGCCGGCTTTCACGATCCCGGCCAAGCCGGCCTCGAGCAGCCAGACGTCCGAGCCGTACCCGGGCCACGACTTCTTCATGGCAGGGACCAAGCCCGCCTTGGGCAAGCAGTCGCCGCTCTTCACGCGCATGGGCAAGCGCCTCGTCGCGGTCGGCTGCGGCCGATACAGCGTCGGCCCAGGCCCGAAGCTCGGCCAGGCCGACGTCGACAGCTACGAGGCATGGCAGCGCGCCTACAACACCGCCCACCACAAGGGCTGGAGCGGGACGGCGCTGAAGTGGCCGCCCGGCAAGGAGACCTGGGACGCACTCGACGTCCCGAAGGCCTGACCGAAGGGATCCGCCATGGAACCGACCGACGCACAACTGTGGGCAGCAGCGCTCGCATTCGTCCTGCCGCCGATCATCGCCTTCGTCATCCAGCCCCGCTGGAGCGGCCCCCTCAAGGGAGTCTTCGCCCTCCTGGTCGCCGCCGGTGACGGCCTCGGCACCGCGTACTTCAACCACGCCTTCGACCACAAGAGCGTCGTGACGTGCATGCTCCTCGCCGCCGTGACGATCGGGGCCGCCTACCACCTGCTGTGGAAGCCGAGCGGCATCGCTCCGAGCATCGAGCAGGCGACATCGACGAACGGCGGCCAGGACGGCCCCCCGCTCAAGAGGATCTGACCTGCTCCCTGATCACCAAGGGGAGGTCGCCACGTGGACGCTGCGCTGATCACCGCCATCGCGGCCCTCGTGGCCGCGCCCGTAACCGCTGCAGGCGCCCTGTTCGGAACACGGGGCGCCACCCGGGCTGCGAGGGAAGGGCAAGCCTTGACGGGCTACGACAACCTCACCCAGCGGCTCGCGGCCGAGCGGGACAAGGCCGAGCGGGACGAACAGGCAGCAGAAGCGCGAGCGGCGGCGGCCGACACACGGGCCGCCGCCGCAGACCTCCGGACCGCAGCACTCGAATCCGAGATCGCGCGCCTGCAAGCGCTCGTCACGCAGCTCGGAGGTACACCGTGACGCGAGCCCAGGGCGCCCTCGTCCGGGCCCGCCACCTCCTGTGGATCGTCACCGCGCTCCTGGCCCTCGGCGGCGGCCTCGCCTTGGCGTTCATCCTCATTGGCCGGGAGTCGACCCGCGCCGACTCCCTCGCTCACGAGGCGGAGCTCCGGGGCACCGCGGTCAGTACTCTCGCCGGCGACGTCCGCGCGCTGCGCCAGCAGGTCAAGCAGACCGGACGGACCCCGGTAGCGCCAGACCCGACGAAGGCGATCGACGACCTGCCGGCACGGGCCCAAGTGCCCGTGCCGGTCCCGGGACCTGACGGGAAGCAGGGGGCCCGCGGCCCAACGGGGCGCCCCGGTAAGTCGGGAGCTCCCGGGCAGGGAGGAGTGAACGGGACGAACGGCAACGACTCCACGGTCTCGGGCCCCAGCGGCCCAGCTGGCCCGCCCGGTCCAGCTGGCCCTGCAGGACCCGCTGGAGCGCCAGGGCAGGACGCTACGGGCGCCCCAGGGAGGGACGGTACGGACGGACGGAATGGGACGGACGGCCAGACCTGCCCATCCGGCTACACGCTCGCCACGCCCTCGTACGACCCGGATGCCCTGGTCTGCCGGAAAGACGGAGCGCCGGGGCCGGCCGACACGGGACAGCCGGCACCTCAGACTGCAGCCCTGGACCCTCGACGCCGGTATCTCTTCGCATGAAACCGGGGCGCCCACTTACAAGCGGAAGCGTGCCGCCGGCCTCCGGTCTGCGAATGCAGGACGTCCCGCTCTGGGAGTGAATCAGAGAGAATGACATCAGCTCAACCAGTCATCTGTGAAGCCGATGCTGTCGAGCGAAGTGGCCCCCTCCCAGACTGGGAGGGGGCCATCTGGCATGTCCAGCGACTCACCGGGCTCTACGGCGCGCCTTCGCCTGCCGAGGCTGGTGGAGGCTCCTGTTGTCCAGCAGCCTCGGCGGGGCCGGCAAGAGCCGCTTTGGTCGACTCGAAGAGCCCGCGCGGGGTGATCCCAAGGTTCTTACCCCAGACTGCTGCTGGACCGAGCAAAAGGACCACGGCTCCAGGTACAGCCGCAGATACAGGCACACCTAGGCTCACCGCGCTGGCGAGCGCTACGGCTGCGAAAGCGCTGCTGCCCACGACGAGCCATGCGTCGTGGGAATCGGCTGCCGCCGGCGTAGTGACGTCAGCGGCCTCGCCGTCTTCGATGTCCAGGAGACGCAGCCAGCGGCCGTGAACGATCCGTCCGATGAGCGTCGCAAGATCGGCAATGGTTGCGCCAGTATGGTCGGCGCCGTCCTTGAAGAAAGCTCCAGCATGGTCGAATAGACGCTTCTGAACCGCCAGAACATGACTCTCGATCTCGCGGCGCCTATCCGGCGAAGAGAAGTGCGGGCTCGTTGCTGCGAACTCGCAGAGTCTCTGACAGATTCCTCTCATTTGATCTTCGACCGCCAGGCTATTTATCTCCCTGGACTCACCCTTTCCCAGGTAGTTGACCAGCTCGACGGCGGCTGTTAGTGAGCCGTGATCGCCGTTCGCTTTTTTCCAGGCCTGGAACTTTCTCGCGATCGTCACCGTAGTGAGCATGATTGTCGCGAATGCCACAAAACCCCCGACAGAAACGACAAGGGCTGACTCTGGGGCGCTCGGGAGAGGGGGATTGACGATGGCGAACGGGATGCCCGGGATAAGGATGGGTATGAAAAAGGTCAGCAGGAACGTTGACTCCTCGCGCGCCTGAAGTGATCGCTCGCTGGTCATCGCCATGTCCAGAGCAGTCTCCAGGTCGTGTTGAGGCACTCCCAGGTCTGCGCCATGGTGAGTAGTCACTTCGAACGCGGACCGTGCCTCGTCTGTTGCCCGCAGGGTCTGCAAGTGCCGCTTCCCCGGGGAGATCGTCCGCCACTGGCGCCTTCTTCCAATCCACCTAACCCAACGGAATGCCGCCAGCTCCAGCAGGATGACGGCAATCGTGAAGTTGAGAACCAACGAAGCGATCAACTGAAAGTGCATTGGCCCCCCAGGCTCATGGCGAGATCGTTTCGGCATACAATGTCTCGCCAATTCAACGCTGTTGCTCGCCCAGCGCGGTGCGCAGCCAGTCCAGGGATCCAGTGGCCAGGACGGCGTCCGCCAGCTCCTGGCCGGCCTTCGTCTTGATGCGTGCGCGGCTGTTGTCGATCCACGGCTGGGCATTCTCGTAGCCCTGCGACTTGTACTCGATGCCCTGGATCATGCACTCGAACTTGTCGGCGTCCGACGCGCAGAGGGCCTCCGGCGTCTCCTTAGCCTCGTACTCGGCGAATACGTCCCGGATCGCTGAGGCCAGGACGTCGGGCATCCCCGCGACCTGGTCCGCCGTGACCGCCTCCGGATCGGCCTGCGGCGCATACCGGCGGCCGAGGTAGTTGACGCCGCTGGTGCGGGTTTCCTGGGTGTCGTGCCAGGTGGCGAGGACCGCTGCGCGGGCAGGGCCCGCGCCATCGAGCGTGGCGATGATCGCGGTGCGCCAGGAGTGCTCGGCCACGGACTCGAGGTCCCGGACGCCGGCCATCCACCAGCCGGTGCGCGCGGTCGCCTTCAAGGTCCCCGCCTCGTACAGGAATCGGGCCACGGAGCTCATGTCGTCTGCCACGGTCGGGCTCCTCCTACGCCTCAGCAGGCTTGAGGTAGCTGCGGAGGCCTCCACAGAATGCTCGAAGTTCCGCAGACGGCTGAAGGTGCCGGCCGTCTGCGAACACGCGCGTCAGCCAAGCAGCCTTCTTGCCGCGCGGCACCTCTGGCACCCAGGACTCGAGTTCGCCGACTGGAACGAGGAAAAGGCCCACAGTCGCGAAGTAGGCGATGAGGCGCAACACCGCGTTGTATGCATCGCCCTCGAATGCCCGCGTTCCGGACTTTTTGATGGCCTTCCAGCCATTGGCGGCCTTCAGCACCTCAGTGATCTGATCGATCTGATGGCGCGTAAGCACCTCGCTACCTTTCGGCTCTTTAATGACCTCGCCGATTTGCTTCTTGATTTCACGCGCGATCGTCGTGATCGATGTTGAAGATGCCTCACGCTGCACGATGGCGACATCCTTCTCCACCTTGGTCCACTCCCCTCCAAGATGGTCCAGGGCTTTCTTGATGAGGCCGTTATCGTTCAAGAAGTCCAGGTCTGCCACAGCGGCAGTTGGGACACCGCATATTCGCAGCTTGTGCACGGCATCAGTGAGGCGGGCTTTGCCGTTGACATGCAGGAACACCAAGTTATCGTGAGGCGCATCGCTTTTGTTCACGTCGGCGGTAGCCGCATAGAACTGACAATCACCTTCCGCTTCACACAGGATCACACCGTCATGGAAGACGCCGGAGATGATGTTGGAGTAGCGGAGGAGGGGGGTGTCCAAGACTTCGCGCACAGCCGGAGCCGCGAGAGCGCTTGCGGACGGCGTATCGCCAGCGCGGGAGATGCGGACTAGCGCGAGGTCTCGAGGAGCGGCAAGCACCGCCGAGGCAGCGCTCCCCTCCAATGCCCCATTGAGGAAGTCTGCGCTGTGCGTGGAAACAAACACCTGGCAACCTGCTGGCGCGTACTGCGTGAGATAGCGAGCCAGGAGACGCACTTGCGGAGGGTGCAAGAAGGCTTCAGGCTCGTCGATTGCGATTACCGGGGCCGGTCGCACGAGCGTCCACAGTAGAAGATTAACAAATGCTCTCATGCCGTCCCCCTGGGCGTTCAATCGGGGAAGCTCCGCAAAGGCCCGCCGAAGCTCCGGGGAGGGCGGCGGTGCCGTCTCTTCCATTCCCAACGGCCCGATTTGAAGGTGGATTTCCGGGACGTACCTATTGATCACAATGGGAGCACCAAAGGCATTATTGAACATATCAGAAAAGCGCAGCAACTCTTCAGGTGATTCCCAAAGGACCTGGCTCGGATGGCTGGCCGGCCTTTTCCAGTCCCATTGATGAGAATCGGTCTGATTACCGAGCCTTTGATCCGTCCACTGCTTACTGCAAAGAAAGTGGTTAATGGAAAAAAGCAGGCCACTCTCCCAGCTCCCCATGGCGCTGCCAATAGCTACTCCATGCTCACCCCCTTCTGCTCGATCTGGCAGATAATCTATGCCGGTTTCGAGGTTGTGCACAGACTCGATCCCACGCGTGGCTAGCCAGTCAGCAAACTCCTGGCCCGTACCTTCCCGCTGCAATTCGACATTCGTAACCCAACGACCGCTCCTTTCACCGGGATGATTCTCAATGAAACTAGTCAATTCGCGCAGGAGTACAGACTTTCCGGAATTATTAGGGCCAGTGAACACCGTCATTCCGCCCATCGGCGGCTCGACCACGGTCCCGTCTGCAAGGTGGATCTTTCGGATACCGAACGAGAACAAGGTCCCCCCAGGACGTCAGCGGCTCGAGAGCTCACCATCCAACCTCGCACTTCGACCGCGCGGGCAGCTTTTACAGAGATCACCCGTCTCTCATGGTGGGCTCGGCTCATGGGCGTCGCCTATCGGACGGCTCCTCGGGTTGCGCCTACCGGCGAGGGCGCCGCCGGACTGCTCGGTAGGCTGCTCGCATGATTCGGGCAGTGGTCTTTGACGTCGGTGAGTGCCTGGTGGACGAGACGCGGGAGTACGGCACGTGGGCTGACTGGCTCGGCGTCCCGCGTCACACCTTCGCCGCCATGTTCGGCGCGGTGATTGCGCAGGGCCGCGACTACCGAGAGACCTTCAAGGCCTTCCAACCGGGCTTCGATCTCTACGCCGAGCGTGAGCTGCGTGCACAGGCAGGCAGGCCGGAGCATTTCGGTGAGGATGACCTGTACCCGGACGTCCGGCCGGCGCTCGCGCGCCTGCGGTCCGATGGACTGTGGCTGGGGATCGCCGGGAACCAGACCGTGCGCGCCGGCGGCATCCTCCGAGAGCTGTTCACCGACGACGTGGACCTGATCGGCACCTCGGACGACTGGGGCGCCTCGAAGCCCGACATTGAATTTTTCGACCGAGTCGCCGAGGCCGTGCCATTCGACGTCGAGGAAATCCTTTACGTCGGGGACCGTGTCGACAACGATTTGAGGCCGGCCGTCGCTGCGGGCATGCCTACCGCCTTGGTGCGACGGGGACCCTGGGCGACCATTCAGTGGGACGAGGACGAAGCCAAAGAGCTCCCCACGTTCCGGGTGGAGAGCCTCCTCGAGCTGTCGGGCCTGATCGCCGACTTCAACGGGTCAGGGCGCTGACGGTGGTGGTCCAGCCGTAGAGGCGATCGTCCAGTTCGCGCACGCACTGGTCGTGCTGGTGCGGCGCCAGAGCGCGCCGTACCTCGCGGACCCGGTCCATGCCCATCGCGTACCAGGTCTCTTCGAGCTGGTCGAGGGCGCTCAGCGCGTGCTGGCACGCCTCCTCCGGGTGGCCGGCGGCCGCTTCGACTGCTGCCAGGTCACCCAGGATCACGGTGCGCTGCTTCTCCCCGGACTTGAGGGCCTCAAGGACGGCGAGCAGCGTCTCCCTGGCCTGGGGTAGGTGACCGGCGGTCAGCTGAGTGTGGCCCTTGAACCCGGCGAGCCTGACGGGCGTGAACCAGTCGAACCAGTCCGGCGTCGGCGCGCTGTGGGGCGTGACTGCAGCCAGAAGGTCCTCGGCGTGGCTGATGAGGTTGAGCGCGGTCCGGGTATTGCCGCAGCGGGTCTCACACTCGGCCTCGACAGCGTCCAGCCAGGCGAGGAGCTCCGCCGACGCGCTCCCGCGCCGCGCGTATGTCCTGGCAGCGGACAGCCGCTCGACGGCGTCCTCCCGGCGGCCGTCCCAGGCTGGGATGAACGCCATATGGGCGAGGACGGCGGCGCCCAGCAGCGGATCGTCGGCTTCGCCCGCTGCCTGCAGTGCGCGCAGCAGGGTCTGTTGGGCGGTCTCTGCGGTCCGCAGGTCGAAGAACTCGACCCTTCCCGCCAGAAGGTAGGTCTCGGCGAGAGCGGCAGCGAGTGTGCGCCGGGTCTGGCCTGCGGATTCCAGGAGCAGGGCGCAGCCCAGAGCGGAGTGGGCTGCTGCTGCCGGGTGAAGGGTGGCCGGGGCGACGGTCCAGTAGAGGCGGCGGTGGGCTTGGGTGATGGCCGCGAAGTCGTTGGCAGCGCTGGCGGGCTGCAGAGGGGCAGTCGCTTGGCGGGGTACAGCAGCGAGACCCGCAGCGGCTGAGCCGCTCACGGCGAGAGGGGAGCGACGGCGTCCGGGGACAACGCCGTTGGGCGGGGTGAATCCGAGGGCCCCCAGATCTTGGCCCAGGACGCGGGAGAGGGCCTCGCCGATTTCGGCTTGAGGCCAGGGCGGGGTGCTCGACTCCCAGCGCCGGACTTGCCGCACGGCTACGCCGAGCTCGTCGGCCAACTTCTGTTGAGAGCCGTATCCGGCGGTGATGCGTGCCGACTTGAGCTTGTTGTTACCCGCGGGGGGCGTGACCACGGCGTCTCCTCCCAAGCACGTTGGACGTCAAGGCGAGTCCTCTATGAGGCTAGCAATCCCACTGCTGAGTCGCTAGAAGTCCTCTTTCGTGCGGCAGAAAGTCCTCTCCAAGACCTCGAATCGCAACCAATTGAGGACCAAGCTGTATCCACTGTCACCCAACGTAGCGGCGCGGCCTAGGAGTTCCTCATGCTCGGTACCCAACGACCCTTACCCAAGCCGGCCGTGTGCACTGTGCAACCGTCCGGGCTGACCTGGGACGCGATCGTCGTTCCGCGACCTCTCGGCCTTGGTGCTGTCGCCATCCTCGGCCCGCGATGCGGCGCTGTGGTCGACGACCTCAGCAACCTGACGTGGTTCGTTGCTCATGGCGCGGCAGACGGCTGGCCCCTCCAGCAGGCGACGATCCTGGCCGAAACCCGCCACACCGTCGCCATCCCGCCCGTCCGGCTCACCCGCGGCCCGGGCCCCCACTGGTCGGTCTGCCCGGGCGACGGCGACTGGCTCACCGACGTGCGCGCCCTACAGGCAGCTCTCGAAGACTGCTTCCGCGCTGGCGCCCACTTGACGAGCAGAGGTGCCGCATGACCGCCTGCCCCGATCACCGCATCGCGCAGTGGCTGGCCCGCTCAGCCAGGGTTCCCGCGGAGGCCGACCGGGAGTGGAGGGAACAGGGCGTGGCGCTTCTGACGATGGGTGACCGCCTGCAGGCCGTGCGCCTCAGCCCGGGTCTGGTCCACGCCGTCGTTGGCAACGAC
Source organism: Streptomyces sp. NPDC005302 (assembly GCF_040607345.1). NCBI lineage: Bacteria > Bacillati > Actinomycetota > Actinomycetes > Kitasatosporales > Streptomycetaceae > Streptomyces > Streptomyces sp. NPDC005302. Next base: position 2,192 of record NZ_JBEXGN010000027.1, on the reverse strand, counting down.
GATCCTGATCAGGTCGCAGCGTCGCTCACTGAGATCGTCGGCGGGCCCATCATCCGCGACCGCCCCGGATTGGCCGGCAGCCTCTACTACGCCCTCATCAGTGGGCACGCCGGCGTGGTGTGGGATTACGCACGGGAGGCTCCGGTCATCGGCCAGGGCATATACCTGGGCATTCCAGCTCCCCACCGGCGCAAGCCGCCTGGCCCTTACTGGCTGATCCCGCCCCGCTATGACGGCGACGTCTGCCGTCCGGAGTCCGTCCGGCAACTGGTGGCCAGAGGGCTGGAGATTATGGCCCCGGTGAAGCGGGCGTGACCCTCTACGAGCCCTCTCCCCAAGCTCTGGCCAGGGACGTCGAGCGCCTCTATCAGGCATATCTGGGCCACGCGTCTACGTGCCAGGAGTGTCTCGGCTGGGAGGACTGCGATGGCGGCAGCAGGATGCAGCGGGCACTGCGGGCGGCTCGGGTCGCAACCGCCCCGGGAGCCTCGCAACGCACCTAGACTGACGGCGCCGCCCTGAAAGGAATAATCACAAATGCGCCCTGATCCCCTCCGCGACTACCTCGTTGACCTGGCCAAAAACGCTGCGGGAGTGCAGCAGGTACGGACTCTGGCCGAGGCAGGCGACACCAAGCATCCGTGCGGGCTGGCTATCAACGCGGGCGGTCGGGAGCAGCGGTGGCAGATCATGGGGCAGCTCGCAGATGGTGAGAAGCACGACACTCCGACGGCGGAGATCGAGGGCCAGCCGGCCGCTTTCACGCCAGCAGCCGTGACCGATTCGCCTGACGCGTGGCTTGCCAGCGTCCTGGGGGCGGCGGAGTCTCCTCATATCGAGCGGCTGGACGTCTGGTCCGCTCGCCCCGAGGCCAAGCCGGACTACTTCGGCATCACCGTCTACTACTACAACGGCTCCAAGAGTTTCGTCCGAGCGATCTAGTTCTCCCCGCTGGCCGCACCTCAGCAAGGCGGCGGAGCGCACCACACCGTCAGATTCCCCAACTCAGGGAGTGATGATCATGTGTGTACGTCGAGGTCAGCGATTCGAACCCGGAACCTGCAACGCCTGCTGCACGGTGTGCGGCGCCTACGGAGGTGCTCAAGCCGGTCAGCCGATGGCCCCGCACCAGCCGCAGGGCAGCCGCGAGATGTGCCCGGGCAGCGGACAGCCCACCCAGTAGCGGCGCGATCTAGCGGGCGGGCCGCTCGTCACTGCGGGCGGCCCGCATGTCCAGCTCCAGAGAGCTGGCCACAAGGCCGGACAGTGAGATCTCCAGCGCGTCCGCGATGAGGATCAGCATGGACAGCGCAGGGTCACGCTGAGCCGTCTCGTACCGGTGGATCGTCCGGCGGTCGACGGCGATGAGGTGGGCGAGCTGCTCCTGAGTGAGCTCGCGGTGGCGTCGGGCCGTACGGATGCGTTCGCCGATCGCGCGGCGGCGTAAGGCGACCCAGTCGCTGCTCTGCTCAGGCACCCATCAAACGTGAAGGGATAAAGATCTTGTGTCAGTGCCCAACTGGGCACTTTTCACCGAGTCGTCGAGATGCTTGAATGTTGAATGCAATCCGGTCGCCCAGACTTGACCCTATGCAGGCAGCCTGGCCGACTCGGCGAGACTCCCGAGCAGCCTCCCCGCCCCCAGGGGCTGGGACGACGCACCGCTTCTGTCGCGCCGCATATGCCACGCGACAACAGGGAGAGAGCATATTTCGAACGCGTGTTCACCTGAACGGGTGACGCCCTGTCGGATGACCCGAGCAGGGGCCACGCGTTAGTCACGATGGCTTCAGAATGCGGTTTCTGGCCGCCCTGGATGCCCGCTGGCGAATTGTTGGGAAGCGAGTCGGCCGGCGGGACACAGACCCCCCTGCGCCCACGACTGGCGCAGGGGGGTCGCTCGATCTTCCCACCGTCCCGGTTCACCGGATGCGCGATTCCCGGACTTCCCCGAGGGGGCCCTGAGGGAGTTCCCTTCGCCGAGGGAGGCCTGAGGGGGGTGCGTTGCGTAAGACCACGAAATCCCGAGAAAGACAGAGAAAGGAACTAGTGGCCAGGTCAAGACATGATCATCTATGCGACGCAGTTCCCGTGGCATCCGGGGTGGAGTACCCGACGTACCCGGCTCCGGCGGCCTGACCCCGCCGGCGGGACCGCGGTTCGCCGTCCGGGCAGACGGGACGGCGAACCGC
>NZ_JBEXGN010000026.1:0-99121 GCF_040607345.1 Streptomyces sp. NPDC005302 | reverse complement strand
CAAACGACACCCCACCCACCGAAACCACAGAAGAAACCACCACCACCGCAACACCCCAAGGCGCCTCGAAGTAGCCACAGCGCCGCCGTCCCTCTCAGAGCTCGTAACACGACCAGGGGCGGGTCCTCTTGACGCCCCGTGCCACCGTCCCAGCCCGGTGCCGGCAGGTCCGAGCGGAGCCGAACGTCAGCCCTGACGCCGGTAGTTGCCGACCGGCGTCACCGCAGGGCACGTACAAGTTGCTCCGCGGCCACAGCCGGTCGTCCGCGATCCAGGGCCGGTTCCCCCTACCTCACGAACGGCGGAATCGTCGCCTTGGTCCCGCTCGACCAGAGGCACCGCAACAAGATCGTGTTACGAGCTCTGCAGAGGAGAACAAGCATGTCTGCGCCCCCCGCCCACGCCGCTTCCGGGCCGTTGCCCCGCATCCGTTCCGCGCTCGACAAACTCGTGAGCTTCAAGCAGAGCACGTCCGTACGCTCACCCGAGGGGCACACCTTCCCCCTGGCAGCCAACGAATCCCCGTACGAGCCGATCCCCGCGGTGGTGCAGGCGATCCACGAGGCGGCGCTGGGCATCAACCGCTACCCGGACAACAGCTGCGCGGACCTCATCTCCGAGATATCGGCACGCTTCGCCGTGCCGGAGGACAACGTCGCCGTCGGCTGCGGCTCCGTCGGCGTCTCCCGGATGCTTCTGGAGGCGGTCGCGGAGCCCGGCGGGGAGGTCCTCTACGCCTGGCGCTCGTTCGAGGCCTACCCGATCCTGACCAGGCTCTCCGGTGCCACGCCGGTCGAGGTCCCGCTCAAGGACGGGGCGCACGACCTCGACGCGATGGCCGCCGCGATCACCGACCGGACGCGGCTCATCTTCATCTGCAACCCCAACAACCCGACGGGCACGGTGATTTCCCGGTCCGGCGTCGAGAGATTCCTCGACCAGGTCCCCGCCGACTGCCTGGTGGTCATCGACGAGGCGTACATCGAGTACGTGCGTGACGACGACGTCCCCGACGGCCTCAGCCTCCGGCCCGGGCGTCCCAACGTGGTGGTCCTGCGTACCTTCTCCAAGGCATATGGCCTGGCCGGGCTCCGGATCGGCTTCGCGGTCGGACACCCCGCCGTGGTCGACGCCCTCCGCAAGGCCTTCCTCCCGTTCAGCGTGAACGGCGTCGCGCAGGCCGCGGCGATCGCCGCTCTCCGCTCGGAGGAGGCCCTGATGGCCCGCGTGCAGACCACGGTCGAGGAACGCGAGCGGGTCCACCACGCGCTGACCGAACAGGGCCGGCGCGTCACCTCCAGCGGCGCCAACTTCCTCTGGCTCCCGCTCGGCGACCGGGCTCTCGCCTTCGCCGGTCACTGCGCGGCGGCGGGGGTGGCGGTCCGGCCCTTCGCGGGCGAGGGAGTCCGCGTCTCGATCGGCTCTCCCGCGGAGAACGACGCCTTCCTCGCGGCGTCGGCCGCCTTCCCCACCACGCCCGGCAACCCGGGACCGGGCGAGGACACCCTCCCGGAGGACCCACCGCGGAGACGGTCACGTGTACCCGCCGCAGAGCGGGTACCCGCGTCCTTCCCGAGGGTTCCGGCCGTGCCCGGGCCATCGTAGGGAGCGGGGACGAGAGCCCTTAGGCCGGGACCGGCCATGTGGGATCTCGCGAGAGATGAGAGGGTCTGACGGGTGAGCGAGACACCACCTAACACCCTCCAATACCGCTTCGACGGGCCGGAAGACGCACCTGTCCTGATCCTGGGTCCCTCCCTGGGCACCACCTGGCACATGTGGGACCGGCAGGTCCCGGAGCTCGCGAAGACCTTCCGGGTCTTCCGTTTCGACCTCCCCGGACACGGCGGGGCCCTCGCCTACCCGGCCGGCTCCGTGGCCGAACTGGCGGGGCGGCTCCTCGGCACGCTCGACCAGCTCGGCGTCCAGCGCTTCGGATACGCGGGCTGCGCGTTCAGCGGCGCCCTCGGCATCGAGCTGGCCCTGCGCCGCCCGGAACGCGTCGCCTCCCTCGCCCTGATCGCGGCCTCACCCCGATTCGGCACCGCCGACGAGTTCCGCCAGCGCGGAGTGATCGTCCGCTCGAACGGACTCGACCCGATCGCACGCACCTCGCCCGAGCGCTGGTTCACCACCGGCTTCGCCGCCGCCCAGCCCGCCATCACCGAGTGGGCCGTGCAGATGGTGCGCACCACCGACCCCGGCTGCTACATCGCCGCCTGCGAGGCCCTCGCCGCCTTCGACGTACGGTCCGAGCTGGGCCGGATCGGCGTGCCCACCCTCGTCCTCGTCGGCTCCGACGACCAGGTCACCGGCCCCGCGGAGGCCCGCACCCTGGTCGCCGGCATACCGGACGCCCGCCTCGCCGTCGTGCCCGGCGCCTCCCACCTCGTACCGGTCGAGCAGCCCGCCGCCGTCACCGACCTGCTCGTACGCCACTTCTCCACCGCCTGGCAGCCCACCGCCTTCGACTCCGCGACCGGGCAGATGGCCATCCAGTCGGCGCCCGTGCACCCCGCCCTGTCCGCGCCGCCGCCGGTCGGCCCGTTCGCCGAGATCGGCCCCGCCGCGGCACCGCCCGAGGTCATGGGACGGCCCGACCCCTACGACGCCGGGATCAAGGTGCGACGCGAGGTGCTGGGCGACGCGCACGTGGACCGGGCACTGGGCGCGGCCGACGAGTTCTCCGGAGACTTCCAGGACTTCATCACCCGCTACGCGTGGGGCGAGGTCTGGGACCGGCCCGGACTCGACCGGCGCTCGCGCAGCTGTGTCACCCTCACCGCCCTCGTGGCCGGCGGACACCTCGACGAACTGGCCTTCCACACCCGCGCCGCCCTGCGCAACGGCCTCACCCCCGTCGAGATCAGGGAGGTGCTGCTCCAGGCCGCCGTCTACTGCGGCGTACCGGCCGCGAACAGTGCCTTCAAGGTGGCGCAGCAGGTGATCCGCGAGGAGACCACCCCCGAGGAGTGAGCGCGGGAGCGAGCGGCCCGTGCGCCGGGTGGTGGAGCCCCGGCGCGGCCGCGGGGGCAGGATGGGACGTATGAAGCTCACGAAGAAGTCGCACGCCTGCGTCCGTCTCGAGAAGGACGGGCGCACGCTCGTCATCGACCCCGGCGGTTTCAGCGAGGAGGACGCGGCCCTGGGCGCGGACGTCATCCTCGTGACGCACGAGCACCCCGACCACTTCGACGAGGGGCGGCTGCGGGCCGGCATGGACGCCAACCCGGCGGCCGAGATCTGGACGCTGCGCTCGGTGGCGGAGAAGATCTCCGCCGCCTTCCCCGGCCGGGTGCACACCGTCGGCCACGGCGACACGTTCGGCGCGGCCGGATTCGACGTCCAGGTGCACGGCGAACTGCACGCCGTGATCCACCCCGACATCCCGCGCATCACCAACGTCGGCTACCTCGTCGACGGCGGCCGGGTCTTCCACCCCGGCGACGCGCTCACCGTCCCCGGTGGCCCGGTCGAGACGCTGATGCTGCCGGTCATGGCCCCGTGGAACAAGATCTCCGAGGTCATCGAATACGTACGCGAGGTCAAGCCGCAACGCGCCTACGACATCCACGACGCCCTGCTCACGGACCTGGCCCGGCCCATCTACGACAGCCAGATCGGCTCCCTGGGCGGCTCCGAGCACCTGCGGCTCACCCCGGGAGCGTCGGCCGAGGTCTGACCGGACCGCCGCCCGCCCCGGCCCCCTCGCGAGCCCGTTGACTTCGCTCGCGAGGGGGCCGGGTGTCTCCCGCGGACCCGTTGTCGTACCCGCCCGGTAGGTTGTGAGGCATGCGCATCGCCACCTGGAACGTGAACTCGATCACCGCCCGCCTGCCGAGGCTGCTGGCCTGGCTGGAGAGCACCGGCACGGACGTGCTGTGCCTCCAGGAGGCCAAGGTCGCCGCCGAGCAGTTCCCCACGGACCAGCTGCGCGAGCTGGGCTACGAGGCGGCGGTGCACGCCACCGGCCGGTGGAACGGCGTGGCGGTGATCTCCCGCGTCGGCCTGGACGACGTCGTCAAGGGCCTGCCCGGCGACCCCGGCTACGAGGGCGCCGAGGAACCCCGGGCCGTCTCGGCGACCTGCGGCCCGGTCCGCGTCTGGTCGGTGTACGTGCCGAACGGCCGCGAGGTGGGCCACCCGCACTACACGTACAAGCTCCAGTGGTTCGACGCCCTGAGGACCGCCGCCGCGGGCGACGCGGCGGGCGGCCGCCCGTTCGCCGTGATGGGCGACTACAACGTGGCGCCGACGGACGACGACGTCTTCGACGTGGCCGCCTTCGAGGGCCTCACGCACGTCACGCCGGCCGAGCGCGACGCCCTCGCCGCACTGCGGGCGACCGGCCTGTCGGACGTGGTCCCGCGCCCCCTGAAGTACGACCGGCCCTTCACGTACTGGGACTACCGCCAGCTCGGCTTCCCGAAGAACCGCGGCATGCGCATCGACCTCGTCTACGGCAACGAGGCGTTCTCCACAGCGGTCAAGGACGCCTACGTGGACCGTGAGGAGCGCAAGGGCAAGGGCGCCTCGGACCACGCGCCGGTCGTCGTGGACCTGGACGTCTAGGACGCCCGTCCGGCCCGCGGCACCGAAGGACCGGGCCCCTGCATCAGCCCACCAGCAGGACGAGCTTCCCCCGTGTCCGGCCCCGCTCGCCCGTCCGGTGAGCCTCGGCGACCTCGACGAGCGGGAACGTCCGCGCGACCGGGAGGGCGAAGCGCCCCGACTCGATCAGTTCACCGATGTCGCCGAGCGCGTGCACCGCGCGGCCGTCGTCCCCGCTGCTGAACGTCACCCCGTACTGCCGCGCTCCCGTGAAGTCGGCGACGGTGACGACCTGCCCGGCACCACCGGCGAGACCGATCAGCTCGGGAAGCACCCCGCTCCCGGCGACGTCGAGCGCCAGATCGACACCGTCGGGAGCGAGCGCACGGACCCGCTCGACGAGGCCCGCACCGTAGGCGACGGGCTCGGCGCCCAGCGAGCGAAGGTAGTCGTGGTTCGCCGGACCGGCGGTGCCGATGACCCGCGCGCCGCGTTCCACGGCGAGCTGGACCGCGGCGCTGCCGACGCTCCCGGAGGCACCGTTGACGAGGAGCAGCACCCCGCCTGCGACTCCGAGCCGGTCGAGCGCCCGCGTGGCCGTCTCCACAGCGGCGGGGAGGGCGGCGGCGCCGGGGAAGTCGAGCGACGGCGGGATCGGCGCGTAGGGGGACAGCACCGCCAGCTCCGCCTGGGCCGCCCCGTCGGGGGTGAAGCCGTACACGTGGTCGCCGACGGCCACATCCGTGACGCCGGCGCCGAGTTCGTCGACGACGCCGGCCGCCTCGTGGCCCAGGGTCTGCGGAAGCTCCTCGTCCATCAGGCCCTCGCGCTTCTTCCAGTCGCTCGGGTTGACCCCGGCCGCCCGCACCGCGATCCGGACCTGGCCGGGGCCCGGACGCGGATCGGGAAGGTCCACGATCTCCAGCACCTCGGGCCCGCTGAACCGGCTGAACCGCACTGCCTTCACGCCTGCCTCCGCTCTCGCCCCGCACACCGTCTGCCACGCGCCCGACCGTGCGGGCGCCTTCGCACGGGCACCGTACGGAACGTACGACACCCGTGCCCGCGCCGCGCCGGGTGAGCCGGCGCGGTACGGGCACGGGTGTCGTGGCGCTAGTCGTTCAGGCGGGCGAGCAGCAGGTTGGGATCCTGGGCGGTGACGTAGGCGGCGCTCGTCACATAGACGGTGTGACCGCGCAGGGCGACGGAGGTGGGGTTCTGGAGGCCGTCGGCCTGGGTGAGCACGATGGAGTGGCTGCCGTCGGGCCGTACCAGTGCGACCCGGCTGGAGCCGTTGAGCGTGGCCAGCAGGCGGTCGCCGTGGCCGGTGAAGGCGAAGTCGTCGATGCCCGGCAGGCCGGTGGCCCTGATCCGGGCCCGGCCGGCGTGTCCGCCCGGGAGGACGGGGATGCGCACGACGGTGCCCTGGTCGAGGTTGCCGGCCCAGACCGCGCCGTGGTGGAACTTCAGCCCGTTGGCGCCGAGGAAGCCCGTGGAGGCCAGTTCGGGGGCTGTCGACCAGGCGGTCGCGGTGCCGCCGGCGGTGGGCACGCGCCAGATGGTGCCGAGCACGGAGTCGGTGACGTACAGGGTACGGCCGTGAGCGTCCAGAGCGAGGCCGTTGGGCAGGCCGTCCGCGGGCAGTGCGGCGATCCGCTCGGGCCGGCCGCCCGGCCGCAGACGCCAGACGCCGGTCAGGTCGGAGGTGCCGGTGGCGTACAGGAAGTACAGGGTGCCGTCGTGGGCGCGGGTGATGCCGACGGTCAGCGGGAAGCCCAGGACCGGCGTGTGGACGCCGCCGTCGGTCGGCTTCGGCAGGGTGGCCAGGATCCGGGTGGTGCCGTCGCGGGACACCTTGGCGACCTGACGGCCCGCGGCGAAGGTGACGTACGCGTCGCCGCCCGGTGCCAGGGCGATGTTCTCGGGTGTCCGTCCCGAGGCCAGGTCGAAGTGCGCGGCGATCCGCGCGTGGTCCAGCGACGCGGGGACAGCGGCCGGCGGCACCGTGTGGGTCGGTGTCGACGCCATCGCCGGTACGGAGACGAGTGCCCCCGTCAGGGCCGTGACGAGGACGGCCGCCGACGCGACGAGGGTGGAGAGCTTCTTGGCCATGGTTCCTTCACTTGATTTCGGGCATGCGGCAGCAACTCGCCGACACATGAAAGGTGTTGGGGGAGTGGGAAAAAGGGGGGTGTCCGGGGCTCGCGGCCCGGTCAGGGCGCGGGTGTCCCGGACCCCGGAGACGGCGGGACGGTCCGGAGAGGTTCCGGCGCGAGGGCTGCGGGCCCGGTCGGCGGGGCGGACCGCACGGCCTGGGCGAGCAGGGTGAGGGCGGCACGCGAGGACGAGTCCGACTCGGCCGTGGCGACGACGATGCCGGGGCCCGGACCGTGGCTGAGGGTCTGCTGCGTGACGGTCAGCGCGCCGACCAGCGGATGCCGCATCGCGTAGGCCGCGACACTGCACGCCCTGATCCGGTGGTCGGCCCACATCGACGCGAACTCGGAGCTCCTGGAACTGAGTTCACCCACCAGCGCGTGCAACGCCCCGTCGTCCGGGTGCCGGCCCGCCACCAGCCGGAGGTTGCCCACGACCGCCCTGGCCTTGCCCGGCCAGTCCGCGTACAGCGCCCGGGTGTGGGCGTCGAGAAACACCAGCCGCGCCATGTTGGGACGCCCGGCCGCCGACTCCGGTGCCTCCGGGGCCAGATGGCCGGCGAACAGGGCGTGCCCCAGACGGTTCCACGCCAGCACGTCACTGCGCCGGCCGAGCACGACCGCCGGAACATCCCCGAGCGCGTCGAGCAGTTGGCGCATCGCCTCGCTCACGCGTTCCGGAGCGGGCCGCCGCCCCCGCGGGCGTTGCCGGTCCGCGCGGGCCAGACGGCGCAGGTGCCGCACCTCGGACTCGTCGAGCCGCAGCGCCCGGGCGATCGCGTCCAGCACCTCCGGCGAGGCGCTCTGCGACTGGCCCTGTTCCAGCCGCGTGTAGTAGGAGACGCTCACGCCCGCCAGCAGGGCCAGTTCCTCGCGCCGCAGCCCCGGCACGCGCCGCCGTTCCCCGTACGTGGGTACCCCGACGTCCTCGGGACGCAGCTGGGCACGCCGCGTCCGCAGGAAGTCCCCGAGGTGCGATGTTCCGTTCATGGCTCCGAGTATCGGCGCCCCGGCGCCAGTCAGCCTGCCCCGGCTGTGGGTAGGCAACGGCGGGTCCGGCACTCCGGGCCGGCCGTGCGTGACGGGGGAGCGGCGCACCCAACTCGCCGCTGCGCCCCGGTACATCGCCGACCGGGGCGAGACCGTCCTGACGTCCCTGGCCCGGTGGCTCGCCGGCGAGCGCGGATCTCCGAGGGGCAGGACGCCCAGCTTGTGGATGACGGGAGCGGTCCGGGCGAGTCCCGGGCATGGTGATTCGGACCATTCCGTGATCAACTGCCGCAAGATAGGCTCGTGGAAATGCCGGGAACGCGGTGCCGTCGGCGATCGCACCCCACGGAGAGGCCGGTCATGAACATCCCCTTCTTGGAAAAATGGCGCAGGCGCCATCCGGCGCACCAGGACAGGGCGCTCGCCGCCGCCTTCGAGGACGACCCCGACGGTGTCGCCGAACTGCTCTCGGAGTGCGAGCTGCTCCGCTCCCAGGCCGCGGCCGCAGGCCTCGAACTGGACGACACCCCGGCCTCGTTGGCGGCACTCGACCAACTTCTGCCGCTGTGGCGCGACGACCCGGAGGCGCTTCCCTGGCTCGGCAACGACGCCGGCCTCTACCTCGGCACGGTCGTCGTGCGTACGGTCCCCGGCGCGTCCTGGCATGTCTGGCCCGGCGGCAGCCCCGCCGTACGGCTGCCCTCGGGCCGCGAGATCGCCGTCGTCGAGGCGGGGCTCGACTGGGCCGTCCAGGGCGTCCCCGAACTGTCCCAGACGTACGCCGAGGCATCCGAGGGGTGACGGGCGGCCATCGGCCGGGCCGACGCACACGGCACCCCCCCGGAGCCTCGGAGCCCGGGCGTGCCGGATGAATGCCATCCGGGGGATCGTACGGAGTGTCGTGATGAGGTCGTAATGCAGCCTCAAATACGGTTAATTGCTCTGCGTGCGTGTCGTCCCTTAAGTCCAGTTTTGCGTCGATAGTTTTCGTTGACCGACACAGCTGAGAGTGGACAGGACCGGAATGGCCGTCGATCCGTTGATCGAGCCGCACGACGTCAACACTTACTTCGGGGAGCTGCATGTTCTGCAGGACGTCAACCTCACCGTCGGCACGGGGGAGGCGACCGCCGCCACCGGCCCGCCGGTACCGCGGAAAGGAGGGCAGCCCGCCCGTTGAGCCGTCCCCACCCCGACAGGACACCAACTTCCGCACGGCACAGGGGATCCCGTACGCGGGGGCGTCGCTCCGCGAGCGGACACGCCGGACCCGCGGGCGCTTCGGCGGCGCCGGGACGGCCCAGCCCCACGGCATCCGCGCCCCGCACGGCGTGGGCCCTGAACCGCGCACCGGGAAGCCGACCGCGTCGAACCTCGACTACGATGTGGCGTTCATCCCCGCGGTGACGGCGACCCCGCCGCTCCGCACCGGGATGTGCGCGCCGCTCACCCGGGCGAACCGGTGGGAGCGGAGCGGTCCCGAGACCGAGGCCGTGGACGTGGCAGCGGCCGAACCAGGGACGCTGCTGCCGGGTGGGGTACCCCCCACCGCCCCGCCACCGTAGGGGAGCAGCAGCTCACAGGGCCAGGCCCGGCCGGCGGCAGCCGGAGATCACTGCTCGCGCAGGGGCACCGACACATACGACGGGTCGTGCTCCGGCGAGGAGAAGGTCAGCTGCGCGCCGGACGGGTTGTGCTCGATGTAGAGCGGGTCCACCGTGTCGACGACCAGGGCCAGTCGATGCCCTGCCGGGACGTCGTAGGCCGTGGAGAACAACTCCAGGTCCACACCGAAGGGCTTGCCGGGCGTCCGCCCGTGGAAGGTGTACGGCGCGTTGCTGACCAGCTTGCCGAGGCCGAGCGGTCCCACGTCGTACAGATAGGCGACGAGGGTGCCGCTCTCCTTGGTCGCGGTGACCGTCGTGTGCACCCGCGCGGTGCCGCGCACGTGCTGTCCGCCCGCGTACCTCTCCGACTGCCACACCGCGGCCCAATAGCGCGGCAGCAGCGGGATCGAGGCCATCGGCGGGGTCCGCGTGAGCTGGTCGAGGATGCTGGACAGGAAGACCACTCCGCCGTCCGCGCCCGAGTCGACGTTCGTGTGGATCGTGGTGGTGCCGCCGAGGGCGATCTTCCGGGTCGTGGCGCCGACCGACTTCCAGTCCGGGTAGCCCTCGTAGCCGTCGCCGGAGCGGGACTTGAGCCGGACGGGCTGCTCGCGGTCGACGCCGTTGTCGTCACCCTTGAGGTAGTGGTCGAACCAGCGGTCGGTGTCGGTCCACACGTCGTTGGGGAGCCCGAACAGGCCGGTCAGTTCGGCGGTGGCGTGGTCGCCGGGCCGGAACTCCAGCCGCTTGGGTCCGGTCAGCTCGTCGTAGAACCTGCCGTACTGGTTGGGCGAGAAGATCGTGTCGCCCCAGGCGTTGGCGAGGAAGACGGCCGCGCCGTTCTTGTTGAGCTGGTCGACGTAGGTCTCGGGGGAGCGCTTCTTGCCCCAGTCGATGAGGCTCTGCTCCTTGGACAGGTTCGAGGAGAAGAAGTCCTTGAACACCTGCTGGACTTCGGGTCCGGGGCGGCCGGTGAGGTATCCGACGCCGTCCAGCAGGGCGGCGGCCTGGGCGTGCTGGGTGCGGTTGGAGTAGATCGAGTCGATCAGGTCGGCCCAGCCGCTGAGCGCGGCGACCGCCTTGATGCGCCGGTCGTGCGCGGCGGCGAGCAGGCTGATGCCGGCCCCGTACGAGACGCCCGCCATCCCCACCTTCCGTGGATCCGCCGGGGTGTTGGCGAGCGCCCAGTCGATGACCTTGGAGGCGTCGGCGGTGTCGGGCGGGCCCGCGACCTCGATCTGCCCGCCCGACTGCCAGAACCCGCGGACGTTGTAACTGACCACCACATAACCGGAGTTCGCGAGCTTCTGGGCCTGGACGAGGTACTCGGCCTGCGGCAGGCCCCAACTCGTGGGCAGCACGATGAGCGGATAGGCGCGGGTGCCGTCGGCTCCCGCGGGGGTGACGACGTTGGCCTTGAGGGGCGTTCCGCCGTCTCCGGTGATGTCGACGAATCGGATGCCGCCGCTCGCGCCGCCCGCGGCCTGGGCGGCGGGGGCCATTCCGAGGCCGGCGGCGGCGATCAGCGTCGCGGAGACGGCACCGACGGCGGACGTGCGCAGGGCCTTGCGACCGTGTCCCACGGGTCACTCCTCACTGGTCAGTGCAAAGTGACCCGACGGTAACCTCGTCGGCTACCGGAGGTAACCCACCAGTAAGTTACGTGCGAGTAACGATTGTTGAAGAGTTCATTTCCGCGCGGGCCGACCCGGCCCTCATGTGCCCGGCAGGCCTACGGGCGCCCGCCCTGCGCGAGTCGGCGAGGGCGTCCGGCACTACGCCAGAGCGCTCCGGGCCTGCCAGTCGGCCCAGGACAGGTTCCACTCGCCGTACCCGTTCCCGGCGGCGGGCACGCCCTTCGAGCCGCTGCCGGTCACCTCGAACGGGTCACCGGCCCGCACCCGCGCGTACAGCCAGGACGCGTCGGCGTCACTCATGCCGATACAGCCCGAACTGTGGTTGGTGTTCCCGAAGTAGGCCGCGTTCCAGGGCGCCGCGTGCGCGTACATGCCCGACCAGGTCAGCCGCATCGAGTAGTCGACCATCTTGTCGTAGGCGTCCCCGAGGCCCACCGTCTCGGAGCGCATGTTGACGGTGCCCTCCTTCGCCATCAGCACGGAGGTCCCGCCCCACGACGCCTTCACGCCCCCCGGGGTGCCGGCCGACACCGGCACGGACCGCAGCGCCCGGCCGTCCCGGACCAGGGCCAACCGCTTGGAATCCAGGTCGACCCGGACGACCTGGCTCCGGCCCACGGTGAAGGACGTCGTGTAGTCGCGGACGAACCAGCCGCCCCTGGCACCGGAGTTCACCCTGTCGAGGCGCGCGTCCAGCCGCACCTTCGTGCCGGCCTTCCAGTAGGTCTTCGGCCGCCAGTCGACGCGGTCCCTGCCGTCGTGGTCGGTCACCCAGCCCCAGGAGCCGGCCGTGCCGTTCGACGTGGTCACCGAGAGGTGGCGCTCGACGGCGGCCTTGTTCTTCACCGGATGGTCGAACACGATCGACACCGGCTGGCCGACGCCGACCGTGGTGCCCTTGCCGGGCGCCAGCGTGAGCTTGTTGACCCTGTCGGGGTGGAACGGCTTCGCACGCCCCGCGGCCGGGCTCGCCTTCGGCCCCGACGAGGTCGGCGCGACGTCCGCCGCGGCGGGGGAACCGCCGGAGCAGGCGCTGAGGACCACCGCGGACGCGGCCGTGGTGAGGATGAGCAGGGGGCGGCGTATGCGACGCAAGGGGACGTACCTCCGTACAGGCTGTGGACCGTACGGAAAGAGGCGTAAGCGCCCTTTTGGGTTGCCCGATGCCGTTTATGTCACATCCGCGGCAGGGCGCGCCGAGGAGAGACAGGGCACGGAGAGGCGGGGTGCGGCAGGGGCGGCGAGGGCGGGGCAGGGGAGTGAGGCGCGGGGGAGTGAGGGCGGGCCGCCCCGTCCCCGTCCGTCCCGCTCGCGGCCGCCGCGCCCGCGCCCGCATCCGCCGCGCGGCCGCCGCGCCCGCGCCCGCATCCGCTCCGCTCGCGGCCGCCGCGCCCGCATCCGTCCCGCCCGTGCCGTCGCGCCGCTCGCCCCCCCGGTGTCCTCGACGTCCTCGGCGCGGTGCGGCCGCTCAGGACTCCGCGCGGTGCTTGGAGCCCGCCGCCGGGGCGGGTGCCGGCGTGGGCAGGGGGGCCTGGGCGGCGCGCGTGACGTCCGCGACGACCTCGACGACGTCGGGACCGTACGCCTGCGAGTTCACGACCTTCAGCAGCAGGACGAAACTGCTCCCGCCGTGCTTGCGGGCCAGGCGCGCGTGGTTGCGGGCGAGGTAGCGGGTCGCCGCCTGGTTGGTGATCGCGCGCTGCCCGCAGAAGAGGAACACCGGTCTCGCGTCACGGCCCTGGCCCGCGGTGAGCCGGCCGAGGATCACGTACTCGCCCCGGCCCGACTCAAGACGGTAGCGCTCGCTGCCGATCTGGAAGGCGCCCCGGTCGGGACCCGGCTCGGAGTCGACGTTCACCCGTATACCGGGCAGCAGCGAATGCAGATGCGCGGCCATGCGCCGGTTCGACGACGGGCCGCCCACGCAGAACTCCGTCCGCTCCCCGAAACCCTGCTGCGTGGCGTCGTGCGCGATGACCTGGGCGTGCGCGCCGCAGTCCTTGATCAACGCGGACAGCTCCAGCAGCGCGAACACGTCATGGCGCATCACCGTGAGTTCGGGCCCGCCCGCCTCGCGGTTCACCACCAGCAGCGACTCGGAGTTGTCGGGAAGCCCGAAGAACGCCTGCTTGCGCCGCAGTTTGCGCTTCCACAGATAGGTACGGGCGAGCCAGCCGAGCGCGGCACTGATGCCGGCCGCCAGGACGCCGAGGACGATGTTGCGCACGTCGTCAGTCATGGGCGCGCATGCTAGCGGGCCCACGGAAACACGTTCGAGGCGGTCCTGACGCGAGCATGGCATCAACGTTACGCTGCGCGGACAGCTGTTGACTGGAGGTACGGATGCGTCGCCCTGTTGCGCGGAATCTGGCGGTCCTGGCGGTTTCGGCCACGGTGATGACGGTCGGTGCCGCGGCACCCCCCGCACCACCGGCCGCGTCCGGCACCGCGAGAACGACCGCCGCGAAGACACCCGTCGCGGTCGGCTACGGCGGCGCCGTCGCGAGCGTCGACCAGGACGCCTCCGCCGCCGGCATCGAGGTGCTGAAGAACGGCGGCAACGCCGTGGACGCGGCCGTCGCCACGGCAGCCGCCCTCGGCGTCACCGAGCCCTACTCCTCCGGCATCGGCGGAGGCGGATACTTCGTCTACTACGACGCCAAGTCCCATGCCGTGCACACGATCGACGGCCGCGAGACGGCCCCCCTGACCGCCGACTCCGGACTGTTCCTGGAGAACGGCAAGCCCCTCGCCTTCGCCGACGCCGTCACCAGCGGCCTCGGCGTGGGCACACCGGGCACCCCCGCGACCTGGCAGACAGCCCTGGACACCTGGGGCAGCAAACGCCTGGGCAGCGTCCTGAAGCCCGCCGAACGCCTCGCCCGCGACGGGTTCACGGTCGACGACACCTTCCGCTCCCAGACCGAGGCGAACCAGGCCCGGTTCGCCAACTTCCCCGCCACCGCGAAGCTGTTCCTGCCCGGCGGCTCCCTCCCTGTCCTCGGCTCCACGTTCAAGAACCCCGATCTCGCCCGCACCTACACGGAGTTGGGTCACAAGGGGATGGACGCCGTCTACCACGGCCGCCTCGGGCGAGAGATCGTCGCCACCGTCGACAAGCCGCCCGTGGACCCCGCCTCCGGATACAACGCCCGCCCCGGCAAGCTGTCCGCCCGCGACCTCGCCGCCTACGAGGCGAAACGCCAGGCACCCACCAGGACCTCGTACCGCGGTCTGAACGTCTACTCCATCGCCCCGTCCTCCTCCGGCGGCACCACCGTCGGCGAAGCCCTCAACATCCTGGAGAACACGGACCTCTCGAAGGCGAGCGAGGCACGCTACCTGCACCGCTTCATCGAGGCGAGCCGCATCGCGTTCGCCGACCGCGGCCGCTGGGTGGGCGACCCGGCCTTCGAGGACGTCCCCACCAAGGACCTGCTCGCACAGAAGTACGCCGACTCCCGCGGCTGCCTCATCAAGGACGACGCCGTACTCACGAGCCCCCTCGCACCGGGCGACCCGGCCCACCCCGCCGCCTGCACCACCGGCGGCACCGCCGCCCCGACGACGTACGAGGGCGAGAACACCACCCATCTGACCGTGGCCGACAAGTGGGGCAACGTCGTCTCCTACACCCTCACCATCGAACAGACCGGCGGCAGCGGCATCACCGTCCCCGGACGCGGATTCCTCCTCAACAACGAACTGACGGACTTCTCCTTCGCGCCCGCCAACCCGGCCGTCCACGACCCCAACCTGCCCGGCCCCGGCAAGCGCCCCCGCTCGTCGATCTCCCCGACCATCGTCCTCGACCGCCACAGCCGGCCCCTCGTGGCACTCGGTTCACCCGGCGGCGCGACCATCATCACCACCGTCCTGCAGACACTGACCGAGTTCGTCGACCGGGGCCTCCCCCTCGTCGACGCGATCGCCGCACCCCGCGCGAGCCAGCGCAACGCGACCCAGACCGAACTCGAACCCGGCCTCTACGACAGCCCCTTGAGGGCCCAACTCGAAGCCATCGGGCACTCCTTCAAACCCAACCCGGAGATCGGCGCCGCCACCGGCATCCAGCGCCTCCCCAACGGAGCATGGCTGGCCGCGGCCGAGAAGGTACGCCGGGGCGGCGGGTCGGCGATGGTGGTACGACCGGCACCGTAGCCACCCTCGATGCGACACGGCGGTCCGGGCGAGAACCCCACCCGGACCGCCCGCGCCGCAGCCGACCATCCGACCGTGCCACCACCCCGCCCCCAGCGGCCACCCGCCCACCGACCGGACCTTCCTTCCCGACCCCCAACACACGGACGGGGGAGGGGAGTAGGGTCGCCCCACATTCGGCGCGCCCGAAGCGGAGCACACCGAAGTGATCCATCTTTGAGGGCACTGCGCCCGCGCCGAAAACTCCCTGTAGCCGATACGTAACACGGCTGGTGTTTTCTACCGGACCGGGGCACTCCACTCGGGCGGGAGTTGGGCGATGACTGTAGAACAACTCCCTGGACAGGTACGGGAGTTCGCGCGCTACCTGAACGAGCTGATGAACCGGCTCGACCAGGGCGCCGGCTGGTGCGGAGTCTTCTGGCAACGCGACCCCGACGGCATGAGAGCCTGCCTCGACGGCTGGGAAGTACCCCCCTGGGACGTCGTGGAAGCACTCCTCCAAGACCTCCTCGCCGGATACGGCGACCGGGCCGCAACCCAGGAGACCGACCGCGCCCGCACCCTCCACCACGCCGCACTCGCCGCCCACGACGCCCGACCCGGCGGCCGGGACGCCCTCGGCGACCGCCTCGACGTCATGCTCCGCGAACAGCGCTACGCCACCGAACGCCAGACAGAACTGACCCGCCTCCTCCACACCGCCGGCACCCACGAGGAGGCCGACACCATCCGCCTCGACCTCGCCTGGGCCCACGACGACCACGAACGCGCCACCGCCCGCTGCGCCGAACTGCGCCGCCGCATCGACGGCCTCGACCGCCGCGCCCCGCACACCCCCCAGCGCACCGCACCCGCCCCCGACGGCACCTGGACCCCCCAGCGGGAGAACAGATCCCGCCCCGCCGAACAGGGCACCCACCCGCGCGGCCCCGCACCAGGCGCCCCCGGCCCACACACCACCCCGTACACCGGCCCGTACCCGGACCACTACGACACCGGCCCGAACCCCGCCGCCCCGGCCACCGCGGACGACCCCCACCCGCGGGTCCCCGCCCAAGGCGGACCGAGGAACGGACCCGCCGACCACACACCCCACGACCATCAGCGCCGGACACCCGACCCGCACCGCGACGACACCCCCACACCCGACGGCCGACCCCAACCCGCCACCCCGCACACCCCGTTCGAGCCGACCACAGCCGACAGCCCCGCCGCACCCGCCCCCAGACGCTCCAAGCGCCGAACCCGCGGCAGCGCCCGCTTCGCCGGCATGACCGAAGCCGACACCCACCCCACCCCCGTACCCGACACGGCACCCACCCTCCCCGCCCCGGCCGCACCCGGCCGCCGCACACCACGCGGCGCACGCTTCGCCGGAGCCGCCGAAGAACCCGCACCCCACCCCGGACCCGCCGCCACCCCACCCGACGACGACGCCCGGCACCACACCACACAGACCGTCACCACCCTCACCCGGCTCCGCGGCGAAGGCCGAAGCGGCGAAGCACACGCCCTGCTCGTCGAAGCCGCCCACTGGCCCGCCGCCCGCTTCCCCCACCTCGCCGCCGAACTCCACCGCCACGGACTCGACGCCGACTGGGCCACCCTCCTGTGGGAAGCCGCCTCCCTGCCCGCCGACCGGCTCGTCGCCGCCGCCGACGCCCTCACCGCCGCAGGCCTCACCACCGACGGACAACAACTGCTCCGCCAAGGCGCCGCCCGGCCCGCCCCCGAGATCGGCGCCGCCGCCCTCGACCTCGCCGACCAGGGCCGCCACCGCGAACTCGGCGCACTCCTCAGCGCCTACGTCCGCGTCCGCGCCCCCGAAGAAGCCGCCCGCAGCGCCCAGCCCGACCCACAACGCCTCGTCCCGCTCCTCCTCGAAGCCGCCCGCACCGTCTCCGACCAACGCCACCGGGACCTCGTCCACGCCCTGCGCGTCGCCGGCTTCCCCACATGACCACCCGCCCCCGAGGCGACCGCACCACCCGCACACCCACCCCGCCGGCCACGGCCACCGGCCACCGGCCCCTCCTCCGATCGGGCCCCATCGCCCCGGCCACCGGCCACGTCCTTCACCCGTGGGAGTGGGAAACGTGATCGACTCAGCGGGGTAACGACGACGGTCTTGGCAAGGCTGTCCGGGGGGCTTACCTTCGAGCCTCTACCGCCTTTGTCTACGGGCGTAGAAGCTCTCTGACGTCCCGTCGAAGGAGCAGCTCATGGCCAACGTCGTCCGCGCCGCCCTCGTCCAGGCCACCTGGACCGGCGACACCGCATCCATGGTCGCCAAACACGAGGAACACGCCCGCGAGGCCGCCCGGCAGGGTGCCAAAATCATCGGGTTCCAGGAAGTCTTCAACGCCCCCTACTTCTGCCAGGTCCAGGAACCCGAGCACTACAACTGGGCCGAACCCGTCCCCGACGGCCCCACCGTCACCCGCATGCGCGAACTCGCACGCGAAACCGGCATGGTCATCATCGTGCCCGTCTTCGAAGTCGAACAGACCGGCTTCTACTACAACACCGCGGCAGTGATCGACGCCGACGGCACCTACCTCGGCAAATACCGCAAACACCACATCCCCCAGGTCAAAGGCTTCTGGGAGAAGTACTACTTCAAGCCCGGAAACCTCGGCTGGCCCGTCTTCGACACCGCCGTCGGCAAAATCGGCGTCTACATCTGCTACGACCGCCACTTCCCCGAAGGCTGGCGCCAACTCGGCCTCAACGGCGCCCAACTCGTCTACAACCCCTCCGCCACCTCCCGCGGCCTCTCCGCCCACCTCTGGCAACTCGAACAACCCGCCGCAGCCGTCGCCAACGAATACTTCATCGCCGCCATCAACCGCGTCGGCCAAGAGGAATACGGCGACAACGACTTCTACGGCACCTCCTACTTCGTAGACCCCCGCGGCCAGTTCGTCGGAGACCCCGCCAGCGGCAAGAACGAAGAACTCATCGTCCGCGACCTCGACTTCGACCTCATCGAAGAAGTCCGCCAACAATGGGCCTTCTACCGCGACCGCCGCCCCGACGCCTACGAAGGGCTGGTGCAGCCGTGACCGACCTCCACACCCGCCACAAAGCCGTCCTCCCCGACTGGCTCACCCTCTACTACGAAGACCCCATCGAGATCACCCACGGCGAAGGCCGCCACGTCTGGGACACCGACGGCAACAAATACCTCGACTTCTTCGGCGGCATCCTCACCACCATGACCGCCCACGCACTCCCCGAAGTCACCAAAGCCGTCACCGAACAAGCCGGACGCATCATCCACACCTCGACCCTCTACCTCAACCGGCAGATGGTCGACCTCGCCGAACGCATCGCCCAACTCTCCGGCATCCCCGACGCCCGCGTCTTCTTCACCACCTCCGGCACCGAAGCCAACGACACCGCCCTCCTGCTCGCCACCACCCACCGGCAGAGCAACCAGATCCTCGCCATGCGCAACAGCTACCACGGCCGCTCCTTCACCTCCGTCGGCATCACCGGCAACAAAGGCTGGTCACCCACCAGCCTCACCCCCCTCCAGACCCAGTACGTCCACGGCGCCGTCCGCACCCGAGGCCCCTACGCCCACCTCGACGACACCGCCTTCATCACCGCCTGCGTCGACGACCTCAAAGACCTCCTCGGCCATACCCGCACCCCCGCCGCCCTCATCGCCGAACCCATCCAAGGCGTCGGAGGCTTCACCGCACCACCCGACGGCCTCTACGCAGCCTTCCGCGACGTCCTCCACCAACACGGCACCCTCTGGATCGCCGACGAAGTCCAGACCGGCTGGGGACGCACCGGCGAACACTTCTGGGGCTGGCAGGCCCACGCCGCCTCCGGACCACCCGACATCCTCACCTTCGCCAAAGGCATCGGCAACGGCATGTCCATCGGCGGCGTCGTCGCCCGCGCCGACATCATGAACACCCTCGACTCCAACTCCATCTCCACCTTCGGCGGCTCACCCATCACCATGGCCGCCGGACTCGCCAACCTCACCTACCTCCTCGAACACGACCTCCAAGGCAACGCCCGACGCGTCGGCGGCCTCCTCATCGAACGCCTCCGCGCCATCACCGCCCAACTCGACGGCGTACGCGAAGTCCGCGGCCGCGGCCTCATGATCGGCATCGAACTCGTCAAACCCGGCACCGACGAAGCCGACCCCCGAGCCGCCGCAGCCGTCCTCGAAACAGCCCGCCGAGAAGGCCTCCTCATCGGCAAGGGCGGCGGCCACAACACCAGCGTCCTCCGCATCGCACCACCCCTCACCCTCACCGTCGCCGAAGCCGAAGAAGGCGCGTCCATCCTCGAACGAGCCCTCAACAGCGCCCAGTAGCACAGCGCCCAGTAACACGGCGCCCACCAGGCCCACTCGCCGACGACACGCAGGGAGCCGAACCCCGGCGCACGACCACCCCACAGGCCCGACGCGAACCGAGACCCCCACACCGGCCGCGACGCTCCGAGGCGAACCAAGCCACAGAACAAAGGGGAACGCCGCCATGACCACCACCCTCGAACCCGCCCTGTCCGTACGCCAGGTCCTCGCCCTGGACCGCGTACAGGCCGGCGAACCCGAGGTGGTGGCCGGCGCCCGACACCTCGACCGCACCGTGCGCTGGGTCCACGTCGCCGAAGCCGCCGACGTCGGCGTCATGCTCAGCGGCGGCGAAATGGTCCTCACCACCGGAGTACTCCTCGCCGGCGACCCCGACGCCCAAGCCGACTACATCCGCTCCCTGCACCGCGCCGAAGCCGCCGCCATCGTCCTCGGACTCGGCCGCGCCTTCCCCACACCCCCCGACGCCATGCGCCGAGCCGCCGAACGCTGCGGACTCCCCCTGGTCGTACTCCACCGGCCCTCCCCCTTCGCCGAACTGACCGAGGAAGTCCAGTCCCGGCTCCTACGCAGCAAATTCGCCGCCGTGAGCCTCTCCGAAACCGTACGCACCGCACTCACCGCACTCATCACCACCGGCGCCCCCCTCCAGCACCTCCTCGACGAGATCGCCCTCCACACCGCCTGCCCCGTCGTCGTCACCAACCTCGCCCACCGCGTCCTCGCCACCGCGGGCGAACGCTCCGCCGTCGACGACGTGCTCCGCGACTGGGACCGCATCGCACGACAGGCCGGCGGCCGCGAAGGCGACGGATGGATCCGCGCCGAACTCGGCGGACGCGGAGAACGATGGGGCCGCATCCTCCTCTGCGGCCACCGCGGCGACACAGGAACCGGACAACTCCTCGCCGACCGCGCCGCCGAAGCCCTGATTCTCCACCGCATGCTCGGCGGCTCCGCCCACACCTGGGAAGAGGAATCCGCCCAGAGCCTCCTCACCGACCTCGTGAGCGGCGCACAACCCGCCCGCCAACTCCTCCCCCGAGCACGCGCCGCCGGACTCCCCGTCAACCGCCGCACCTTCGTGCCCCTGGTCGTACCCCACGGCGACCCCGCCCAACTCGACCGCGTCCTGCGACTCCTGGGCCTGCCCGGACTCGTCGCCGAACTCTCCGACGGCGCCACCGCCCTCCTGCTCAGCCTCCCCCGCGACCAGGACGCCGACGCCCTCGCCACCCACTTCGCCGCACGACTCCGCCACGAGACCGGCACCCCCACCACCGTCGCCACCGCCGGACCCCGCACCGACTGGGACGACGTCCCCACCGGACTGCGCGAAGCCCTGCACGTCGCCGAGGCCGCCGCCGACACACCCACCGGCCAGGACCAGCCCCCACTCGTCCGCCTCCGCGACGTACACCTGCGCGGCCTCGTCCGACTCCTCCGCGACGACCCCCACGTCCAGTCCTTCGCCGAACGCGAACTCGACGGCCTCCTCTGCGGAACACACCCCGACCCACACCTGCTGCCCGTCCTGCGCACCTACCTCGCCACCGGCCGCAACAAGTCACGCACCGCCCAGCTCCACCACGTCAGCCGCCCCGCCCTCTACCGCCGACTCGAAGCCATACAGGCACGCCTCGGCGTCGACCTCGACGACTTCGAACAAGCCGCATCCGTCCACATCGCCCTGCTCGCGCACGACGCACAACAACGCTGAAACCCGACGCACGACCACAGTGAGACCCCATGCGCAACAACGGTGCAACACACGACCACTCGGCCGAAACACGGGACAACACGGAGGTGACACCGTGGAACGGCACGGCACTCCACACGTGACACGGTGCAACTCAAACCGGCCGCCCAGGCTTCCTAGGCTCCTCGCACACCGAGCGACCGGAGGTCCCGATGAACAGAGTGATCCGCGCCGCCGTCTTCCAGACCGCATGGACCGGCGACAAAGAATCCATGATCCAGGTCCACGAGCAGGCGGCCCGCGACGCCGCCGCCCAGGGTGCCCAAGTCCTGTGCTTCCAGGAACTGTTCTACGGACCCTATTTCTGCCAGGTCCAGGACAAAGAGTTCTACGCGTACGCCGAACAGATCCCCGAAGGCCCCATCGTCCAGCGCTTCCAGGCACTGGCCGAGGAACTGGGCCTCGTCCTCATCCTGCCGATGTACGAGGAAGAACAACCCGGCGTCCTCTACAACACCGCCGCCGTGATCGACGCCGACGGCACCTACCTCGGCAAGTACCGCAAAACCCACATCCCCCAAGTACCCGGATTCTGGGAGAAGTTCTACTTCCGCCCCGGCAACTCCGGCTGGCCGGTCTTCGACACCGCCGTCGGCAGAATCGGCGTCTACATCTGCTACGACCGCCACTTCCCCGAAGGATGGCGAGCCCTCGGCCTCGCAGGCGCCGAAATCGTCTTCAACCCCTCGGCCACCTCACGCGGACTGTCCGGCTACCTCTGGCAACTCGAACAACCCGCAGCGGCAGTCGCCAACGAGTACTTCGTGGGCGCCATCAACCGCGTCGGCGTCGAGGAGTACGGCGACAACGACTTCTACGGCACCTCCTACTTCGTGGACCCCGAAGCCCAGTTCGTCGGCGAGGTGGCCAGCGACAAGGAACCCGAACTCGTCGTCCGCGACCTCGACATGACCAAACTCCGCGAAGTCCGCGACCGCTGGCAGTTCTACCGCGACCGCGCCCCCGGCACCTACGGACCACTCACCGCACCCTAGGCCCACCCCACCCCGCGGGCCCGGCCACCCACCCGGCGCCGGACCCGCGGCCCCACACCCCCCACCCCAGCCCCCGACAACCCCACACCCACACAACCTCAACGCACGCACAACCGGAAGGAGAGGGAGCATGAGCCGAACCGTCATCCGTGGCGGACTCGTCATCACCGCATCCGACGAGATCCACGCCGACGTCCTGATCGAGGACGGCCGCATCGCCGCCCTCGCCGCGACCGGCACCCCCACGGCAGAGACCTGGACCGCCGACCGCACCATCGACGCCACCGGCAAATACGTCATCCCGGGCGGCGTCGACGCCCACACCCACATGGAACTCCCCTTCGGCGGCACCTTCGCCTCCGACACCTTCGAAACCGGCACCCGCGCCGCCGCCTGGGGAGGCACCACCACCATCATCGACTTCGCCGTCCAGAGCGTCGGCCACACCCTGCGCGAAGGACTCGACACCTGGAACGCCAAAGCCGACGGCAACTGCGCCATCGACTACGGCTTCCACATGATCGTCTCCGACGTCAACCAGGACACCCTCAAGGAAATGGACCTGCTCGTCGAAGAAGGAGTCACCTCCTTCAAGCAGTTCATGGCCTACCCCGGCGTCTTCTACAGCGACGACGGCCAGATCCTCCGCGCCATGCAACGCTCCGCCGAGAACGGCGGACTCATCATGATGCACGCCGAGAACGGCATCGCCATCGACGTCCTCGTCGAACAGGCCCTCGCCCGCGGCGAGACCGACCCCCGCTACCACGGCGAAGTACGCAAAGCCCTCCTCGAAGCCGAAGCCACCCACCGCGCCATCAAACTCGCCCAGGTCGCCGGCGCACCCCTCTACGTCGTCCACGTCTCCGCCAACGAAGCCCTCGCCGAAATCGCCCGCGCCCGCGACGAAGGACTCAACGTCTTCGGCGAAACCTGCCCCCAGTACCTCTTCCTCTCGACCGACAACCTCGCCGAACCCGACTTCGAAGGCTCCAAGTACGTCTGCAGCACCCCCCTCCGCCCCAAGGAACACCAGGCCGCCCTCTGGCGCGGCCTGCGCACCAACGACCTCCAAGTCGTCTCCACCGACCACTGCCCCTTCTGCTTCACCGGCCAGAAGGAACTCGGCCGCGGCGACTTCTCCAAGATCCCCAACGGCCTCCCCGGCGTCGAGAACCGCATGGACCTCCTCCACCAGGCCGTCGTCGACGGACACATCACCCGCCGCCGCTGGATCGAGATCGCCTGCGCCACCCCCGCCCGCATGTTCGGCCTCTACCCGAAGAAGGGCACCATCGCCCCGGGCGCCGACGCCGACATCGTCATCTACGACCCGCACGCCGAGCAGACCATGTCGGTCGAGACCCACCACATGAACGTCGACTACTCCGCCTACGAGGGCAAACGCGTCACCGGCCAGGTCGAGACCGTCCTCTCCCGCGGCGAACCCGTCATCACCGAGCGGGAGTTCACCGGACGCGCCGGCCACGGCGTCTACACCCCCCGCTCCACCTGTCAGTACCTTCTCTGAGAGACCAGGAGCGGCGCCATGGACTTCGGACTCGTCCTGCAGACAGACCCGCCGGCCTCCCGCGTCATCGAACTGATGCAACGCGCCGAGGCCAACGGCTTCACCCACGGCTGGACCTTCGACTCGGCCGTCCTGTGGCAGGAACCCTTCGTCATCTACAGCCAGATCCTCGCCAACACCCGGACCCTGACCGTCGGACCGATGGTCACCAATCCCGGAACCCGCACCTGGGAGGTCACCGCCTCCACCTTCGCCACCCTCAACGACATGTACGGCAACCGCACCGTCTGCGGCATCGGCCGCGGCGACTCCGCCATGCGCGTCGCCGGCCGCAAACCCAACACCCTCGCCCGCATCAGCGGCGCCATGAAAGTCATCCGCGCCCTCGGCCGCGGCGAGGAAGCCGACCTCGGCGGCACCGTCATCAGGTTCCCCTGGGTCAAGCCCGGCGCCGAACTGCCCGTCTGGATGGCCGCCTACGGGCCCAAGGCCCTCAAAATGACCGGGGAGGAAGCCGACGGCTTCATCCTCCAGCTCGCCGACCTCTACCTCACCGAGTACATGGTCAAGGCCGTCAAGGACGCCGCCGCCGACGCCGGACGCGACCCCGCCGACGTGAAGATCTGCGTCGCCGCCCCCGCGTACATCACCGAGGACGACTCACCCGAGGCACTCGCCCACGCCCGCGAGCAGTGCCGCTGGTTCGGCGGCATGGTCGGCAACCACGTCGCCGACCTCGTCACCAAATACGGCGAACACTCCGCCGCCGTCCCCGACGAACTCACCGACTACATCAAGGCCCGCGAAGGCTACGACTACGCCCACCACGGACGCGCCGACAACCCCGACACCGCGTTCGTCCCGGACGAGATCATCGACCGCTTCTGCCTGATCGGACCGGCGGAGCGGCACATCGAGAAGCTGAACGCCCTGCGCGCACTGGGCGTCGACCAGTTCGCGGTGTACGACATGCACGACGCACAGGAAGCCACCATCGACGCCTACGGCAAGAAGGTCATTCCGGGCGTCAACGGACAGTAATGGAAATCGGTCATCTGTCATCTGTCATCCGATATCTGACAGTTGTCAGTCGCCATCCGACGGCCAGGCCGGATGGCCCGGGCCCTTGAGGCTCGCCCCCGTTCGCCCCTTCCCGCCGTCCCGGGAAGGGGTCCAGGGCGCTCTCCGCGCACCCCCCGCAGGATGTCCCCGCACGGCCTCTCCCGTTCACTCCTCACTGATTGGCCTGCCCATGACAGAGACCGTCCCTCCGGACAGTCCGTCCGGCTCCGGACACGTCACGCTCCCTGACGGCCGCGTGGAGATCGCACCCGACGCTCCCGCGCCGAGCGGCCCCTACGCGAACGAGGACCTGCTCCCGGTCCCGGTCGAGAAGCGGACCTGGACCACCTACAATTTTTCCGCTCTCTGGGTCGGCATGGCCCACAACACCGCTTCCTGGACCCTTGCCTCGGGGCTGATAGCCGTCGGCATGGACTGGAAGCAGGCCGTCTTCACCATCGCGCTCGCCAACCTGATCGTGCTGGTCCCGATGCTCCTCACCGGGCACGCGGGGCCGAAGTACGGTATCCCGTTCCCGGTCTTCGCCCGCGCCTCGTTCGGGGTCCGCGGAGCGAATCTTCCGGCCGTCGTGCGGGCGTTGGTGGCGTGCGGCTGGTTCGGCATCCAGACCTGGATCGGCGGCGAGGCGATCTACTTCCTCGCCGGCAAGCTCTTCGGCGAGGGATGGCGCAACGCCTCGCAGATCGGCGGTCACGCCTGGACCATGTGGCTGTCCTTCGCCCTCTTCTGGGCGCTCCAGCTCGCCATCATCTACCGGGGCATGGAGACCATCCGCCGTTTCGAGAACTGGGCCGCGCCCTTCGTCCTCGTCGGCGCCGGTGTGATGCTCTGGTGGATGAGCAGCAAGGCCGGCGGGTTCGGGCCGTTGCTCGACCAGCCCTCCAAGCTCGGCTGGGGCGGGGACTTCTGGAAGCTGTTCTGGCCCTCGCTGATGGGCATGATCGGTTTCTGGTCGACGCTGTCGCTGAACATCCCGGACTTCACCCGGTACGGGAAGAGTCAGCGGGCGCAGACGTGGGGGCAGGCGCTCGGTCTACCGAACACCTGCGAATAGCCCCTCTGTTGTGCCAGCATGAGGCATGCGCCACGAACCCGCCGACCCCCAACTCGCCGCGATCTACTGCCGCATGTCGGAGGACCGTGAAGGCGGGGGCCTCGGCGTCGACCGCCAGCGCGAAGACTGCGAACAGCTCGCCGCACAGCTCGGCCTCACCGTCGTCCGCGTCTACACCGACAACGACCTCAGCGCCTACAGCGGCAAACCGCGCCCCGGATACCAGCAGATGCTCGAAGACCTCCGCGCAGGCACCTACGGCTCCGTCATCGCCTGGCACACCGACCGCCTCCACCGCTCCCCAACCGAGCTGGAGGAGTACATCGACGTGTGCGAACCCCGCTCCGTCCAGACCCGCACCGTCAAGGCGGGGACGCTCGACCTGACCACCGCCACCGGCCGGATGATCGCCCGGCAGCTCGGCGTGCAGGCCCGCTACGAGGTCGAGCGGATGGTCGAACGCCAGCGCCGGGCACGTGACCAGAAGGTCGAACGCGGCGAATACTGCGGCGGCCCGCGCCCCTACGGCTGGGAGAAGAACGGCACCACCCAAGTTCCTGAAGAGATCGAAGTGATCCGCGAGGCAGCCGAGGCCGTCCTCGCTGGAGGATCAATGCGGGCCCTCGCCGCGGACCTGAACGAGCGGGGTCTGCGTACCAGCCGGGGCAGCCATTGGGACGGCGAGACCCTGAGCCGCATGCTCCGGCGCCCCCGCAACGCCGGCATCCTCCAACACCGCGGGGAGGAAGCCGGCCCCGCACAGTGGGAGGGCGCCCTCGATGAGCCGACGTGGCGGAGCCTGCGCGCGGTCCTCGACGACCCGTCCCGGATCCCCACGCGGTCGAACGTGCGCCGCTACCTGGGCAGCGGGCTGTTCCTGTGCGGGGTGTGCGGTGAGGCCCTCACGTCGCACATGAAGGGCAAGGGCAGGCCGTCGCAGTACAAGTGCCGCAAGAACAGCTGCGTGGTCAGGAGTCTCGACCTCCTGGACGAGTGGGTGATCTGGCATCTCCTGCGCCGATTGCAGGAGCCGGATGCCGTGGACGTGTTCGCCCGCCCGGAGTCCGACGGCCCGGACCTGAAGGCCGCGCAGACGGCGTTGACGAAGGCGCGGGAGCAGCTCGACCAGCTGGCCGCGGCGTTCGGTGCGGGGGAGATCGACATGCAGGAGTGGCGGATCGCCCGCGAGGGGGCGAAGGCGAAGAAGGCGGCGGCCGAGGCGGTCTTGTCGACGGCGGTGCGCATCAACCCGTTGGCCGAGCTGCTCACGGCTGAGGACAAGGCGGCGGCCTGGTCGGCGTGGGATCTGGCGAGGCAGCGTGCGGCGATCGACTGGGCCATGGCGGTGCGGGTGCTGCCCGCGAAGATCGGGCGGCAGAAGGGTGGCGGGTACTGGGATGACGACGCGGTCGCTATCGATTGGAAGAAGTGACAACGCCCCCAGTCCCCGATGGTTCGGGGCTGGGGGCGTTGGCGGCCGGCGGCCGTTGGCCTGGGAAGCGTCTGGCGCCGGCCGGTCCGTGGGGGGGAATCCGGGTCCCACCCTTTGGGGAGTTGAGTGGGCTGGGCAAGAGTCTGCCGGGCCGATCACTCGAACGTGTGTTTTATCGGTTGAGGTCTTGCGGCGAGTCCGCGAAAGTGCCTGATTTATCAGGCTGACTTATGATGATCTTCAGTCGACCGTTTGTCGAGTGCAGCAACCCGACGACGATCAATGGCTGGCAGAGCGCAGCCGCGTCATCGGCGACCGCATCCGCGAACATCGCGACCGCCTGCACTACAGCCAGGAGTACCTCTACTTAGCCGCAGGTATCAGCCGCGACGTCCTGCAACGCATCGAGGCAGGCAGACACAACCCGACGCTGTACACCCTGCTCCGCATCGCCCGCGCACTCGACACCCCGCTCGCTGACCTCGTCCGGTAGATCCGACGTCCCACATCGGTGATCACCCTCACGGGCGGGGCGCTCCACCGGTAGCCCCGATGTAGGACCAACCTGCGGCAGAGTTGGACGGCCGCCCACTGTGGGGGCAGGAGGCGGCCGGCCGCCCGGGCCCGGCACACCGTCGCGCCGGGACCGGGAGTCATGACGGAACGACGCCGCGTCCCTGCTGCACCGTCGGCTGATCCGTCCGCCGGCACGGCCGCTTGTGCACCGTCACAGTGACGGGCGCACCCGAATCCCGGTCGATGCTCCGCGTCTCGGACTGGCCCTCACGGATCGGCTGGTCGCAGCGTGCGCACATCATCGGCGTCTGTCCTTGCTGGTCGGGGTGGGCGTGGCTGAGGCTCCATGGCAGCGGCACGTGCACGTCACTGTCAGGATCGGCGCCTCCCACAAAGGGGCACCGCGCCGGCGGACGACGGCCGGGCCACGGCACCAGTCGTGCTCACCGAAGCTGCACTCGGGGGTCATGACCGCTCAGACATCGGGACCAGGCCACGCTGCTCACGACACGGGGCGCACGCGTATAGCGGGAACGGCGGACCACTGTTGCGTTCGTGCGCGGCCACCAGGACGGCCGTCTCGGACGGCCCCTCGTGCCAGTGGCACCACTGCGGCGTCGGCGGTCCGTCTGTGCGGGAGGCCGGCGCGTGCGTAGGCTCTGCCATGTCGACTCCAACCAGTCGTCCAAGCCCCGGGCCGGTGACACGGCCGCGGGGGTTTTCTGTTCACTCGTATAGACCGTACTACCCCCTGCTACCCACGTGGCTAGCTATGGCAGGGCGTGTTTACCCACCTAGCTTCGTGATCATGAGCATTGACCGTGAAGGGCCCGTGCCCCCATACCGGCAGATCGCCGACCAGCTCCGCACGCAGATCGTCGACGGCAGCATCCCTGTCGGCCGTCGCATCCCGTCGCTCGTCGAGCTGGAGCAGACGTACGGCGTCGCCCGGGACACGCTCCGCAAGGCGGTGCAGGTGCTGAAGGACGAGGGCCTCGTCGAGACGGTCTCAGGGATGGGCGTCTTCGTCATCGCGGTGCCCGCAGGGGAGTGATGTCGGGGGCGGCCCGTAGAATGACGGCATGCCCAGCAACCCCGCCCGCCCTGGTTCCGCGCGGTCTGCTGACCAGATCAACGACGACATCCGCAACCTGTGGGCTCGAGCCCGCGGCAGCCTCACCCCGCAGGAACGCCAGCAGTACGAGCGGCTCCTCACCGAATGGGCCGACGCGATCGTCACCGCAGCCTGACCCCGCACACGACCACGGCCCCGCCCTCACGAAGAGAGCGGGGCCGCAGTCGTTCAGCGCCAGGGCGACAGATCGAGATCGACCGGAGGCTCAGGCGCCGGCCCCGCCGGAGTATCCGGCCCCACCCGGCGAGCCCACCCCCAGATATCCAGGTAGGCGCGCGTCAGCAGCTTGTGCTGTGTGCGCACCTCCTTCAGCTCCTTGTCGAGCCGGTCGGTGATCGTGCGGAAGTTCTCCCGCCGGTTCGTCCCCCGGTTTTGCGTCCAGGCCAGGACGCCAACGACCAGCGCCACCCCGCCCCCGACCAGTGCCCCCACGTCCATCAGCGTCGTGCCTTTCTCAGGTGCGGTGGCGGCGGATCGTCCATGCCTGATACGAGGACGACGCCGATCGCGAACGCCCCCCAGGCCGCGGCCGATCCGACCGCCTCCGCGTACGTGGTTGCCGCCGCCGCGGCGAACGCTCCCGCCCACAGTCCGGCCGGGACGGCGATGGCCACATAGCCGAAGGCCTGCACCCGCGGGCAGTTGGCGGCGAGCCCGGAGACAACTGCGCTGGCGCCGAGGACGACCCACATCCAGCCGAGGGTGTCGAGGCCTCCGGGGATGTGGCGGGTGATGTCGGCCAGGCCGCGGGCGGTGCCGTATCGAGGGTTGTCGATGATGCCGAGCCGTCCGTACGCGGCCCAGCCGAGGCCGAGGACGACGAGGAAGGCGCGACGGTGGGAGAAGGGCCGCCGCGCCGCCGCGCCCCACATCAGACGGTCTTGGCGAAGGACGCCGAGTTGGTCAGGCCGCGGAGCCTGGCGAACAGTCCCTTCAGCAGGGCGAGCCCGGCACCGACCCCGCCGGTGAGCGCGGCGTACCACATGCTCCCGTTGAGGGGCTGGGTGACGACGATGCCTGCGATGAACGCCTGGAGGAACGTGGTGAGGACGCGCTCCAGGAGGTCGCGGCCGTAGGTCGTCGCGGACTTCACGACGGTCTGTGTGTCGGGGAGGCTGAGGTCAGACATGGTGGTCCTCACTTCTTTTCGAGCGCGGTGACGCGCTTCTCCAGGGAGCTGAGCCGCTCCTCGGTCGTGGCCGGCGGCTTCGGTGTGGGGGGCTTGGGTGTGGTCGCCGTCGGCGGGGACCAGGACGCGGAGTGCTTCAGCCGCTCGTCGACGTCCGTCCGGAGCTGGCCCATGGTGAACGTGAACTTCCCGCGGGTGCCGTAGCCCTCGACGGGCCCGAGCGGGTCGACCTTGCCCTCGACGCTGGTCTCCAGATGGCCAGCGACCGAGCCTGCACCCCAGCCGTGGTGACGGCAGATCGCCGCGTTCCAGCGGACCCACGCGTCGTACTGGGCTCGCGTGTAGACGTCGCGGCCGTTGCCGAGGTTCTCGGTCTCGATGCCGTACAGCTCGTCGTTGCCGTCGACCGTGCTGCTCTTGTCCTGCTTGGGCAGCTTCTTCTCGGCGACGATCGCGGCCATCACGTTCGCAGCGGCCAGGCCGGCATGGTTCGCGCGGTGGCAGGAGACGAGGACGGCGATGCCGCTCTTCGGCAGGAACGTGTGGCACAGCGGTGCGGGCAGGTTCGGCGCGCCGCCGGTGGTCACCGCCTTCAGGGAGTCGCTGCCCGCGGTGTGGTGGTTGAGGACTCCGTGGACCGGGCCGAACGTCTTGCCCGTGGCGGAGTCGCGGCCGCGGGTGGTCCACCCGTCGAACTCGGTGTACTTCACCCCCTCGGCCTTGAGGGCGGCCCGCCACTCGGCGGGAGTCATCGGGGTCGTGGTCATGTCAGCTCCAATCTCAGACGTCGGTGATGGTCAGGTCGTAGTGCGCGGCCCGCACCGACACGTCCTCGCCCGTAAGCAGCGCCCGCACCCCGTCGAGAACCTTCTGCTCCGTCAGCCCGGGGAGAGGGCCGCCGACCCCGGCATCCACGCGGAGGGTCAGCGTGAACGCGGTCTCGTTCGGACCGTCAGCCTGGATCCGGTAGTACGGGTAAGCCAGTTCAGCCATGCCACATCTCCTATGCGAGCCGTCGGACGTGCAAGGTGGACCCCGCGGACAGCGAGGTAGCGGACGCGTTCGACACGCCCTGCGCCCACTGGAGCGCCAGCGTCCCCGCGGACGCGGTCGACAGATACGACTCCTCGACCGCGACAGCCTGGTTCGACGCCGAGTTGCGGGTGCCGTAGCGGACCGCGGTCGTGTATCCGTGGACGCCGGCACGGGAGTAGCCGCCGTCCGCTGCGGACGCTGTCGATGCGCCGCCTGCGAGGGTCCATGCGGCGCCGGACGCGGACCGGACTCCGGACGCTCCGGACGGGGTGGTCCACGCGGTCTGGATCTGCGAGACGTCCAGCGCCGCATAGTGGATGTAGAAAATGATGTGGTAGAACGCGTTCGCTTCGAGTGTGGCGACCAGGTCGGGATCGTCGGTCAGTGTTGTCGTCGAGGCGCGGGTGAGCGTGCTGTTCTTCGTGATGATGTCGGGGAGCATCGACGACATCAGGGTGCCGGTGACCCTCTGGCCCGCGTAGATGACGGGGTATCGCACGCCAGCCTCCTAGAGCGCCGTGTAGGTGGGGTACGCCAACGCCACTGGGGCGCCGGATGCTTGCGCCTTGACGACGCGGTTCTGCGAGCGGGTCACCAGGTACGTCTGGGGGTTGACCAGCGCCAGGTTCTGGTAGCGGACGGTGGCGCCGACGTTGGTGTTGCCGGTCGCGGAGATGGACCGCAGGCCGATGTACGACGAGGTGGTCAGCGAAGTGTCCACGACCGAGAGCTGCCACGGTTCGGGCTCGTGGCCTCCGACCTTCCAGCACTTCGCGCGCACAGTCGTGCCCAGGGTCTGGAGCCGCACCCGGTAGTAGGTGCCCGCGGTGTACGTCACTCCGGATCCCAGCTCGAGCGTGAGCGTGGCCAGCTGGGTCTCGACGGTCGCGACCCGCTTGCGCAGGGAGAGGATCACGGCGCCCGCGGTCGTGAACTCGACCCTGGCCATGTAGAGGTTGTCGCTGTCGATGTAGCGGGCGGTCGGTCCGCCCATCAGAGATCCGCCGGTCGCGGTCGCCGAGGAGGTGACGTCTACGTAGACGTCCACGTCGGGCAGCAGGCAGTCCGTGAAGCTGCGGCGCGACACGTTCGCGGTGGCGAGGGCGTGCGACCCGTACCCGGAGCCGACCGCGAAGTCCGCGGTCGTCCCGCCCGACACCTGCCACAGCTGCGACGAGTCGGCGGTGCCCCACGAGGAGGCGGCGGTCCGGCCGAACTGGTCGTAGATCCAGCTCGACGACAGCCGCGTGATCCGAGCCGCCCACACGTAGTAGACCTGCGACGAGGGCGGGGTACCCCCGTGCCGCACGCGGACCTTCGCCCGGGACGCGGACGCCGGCGCGGTGAACTGCTGCTCCAGCCACGTCCACACGCTGGCGGACGCCGAGCCGCTCGACCCGGTCGCCGAGGACAGCAGCGTGCCGCCCGCGTCGTACCAGTTGACCGCGACCTGAATGTCGCTGCTGCCGTTCACCGAGAACACCCAGCCGGACAGCACGTACACCGCGCCCGGGGTGATCGACCCGACCGCCGTGAAATCGCCGAGGGCCCCGCCCGTCGCGGTCACCCCATCTGGGGTGATCTTCAGCGAGCCGTACGCGCGGGGGTGCGGGTGCACGTAGTCCTGCGACCAGATCATCGACGTCGACTGCGCTGTCCACGAGGTGGCGTTCGAATCGAAGAACGGGTTCGGGTTCAGCAGGGTGTGCGGGGCGGTCACCGTCATGACCTCGCCGCCGACCCGCCAGTCGAACGGGGTGTCGCGGACGTTCGGTGTCCACAGCGGGCCGTCCGACGTGGTCACGTCGACGTCGACCTCTGTCGTCGTCAGATCCTCGACGAGCGCGGAGCCCGTGGTGTCCTGCCACGCGAACTCACGCGGCGACGTCGCGGTCGCGTACGAGCCAGCCCACGCCACATCCCACGGCCCGGCCGGCGAACAGTTGAAGTCCACGTTCCAGGTGAACTGGTCGAGGGTCTCGGTGTAGCCCTGCACCATCAGGTCGATCGTGTCGAGCGGCAGCCACGCGGGCGGGTTCGTGATCTGGAAGCGGTCCCCGATGTCCACCGCAGCCGCGCGCTCCAGGGAGTTCGGGGCCTTGGCCAGCATCACGCGGACCGTGGGGTAGCGGGTCTCGTCCCACGTGCCCATGTGCAGGCGCCAGCCCGCATGGTCCCCGGTCTGCGAGTCGTCCGACAGGTTCAACGTGACCGAGTCCGCGTACCGGCCGACACCCGACGGTGGGGCCTGCGTCGACAGGGTGCCCGTGTCCTGTGTGAGGCGCGTCGAGGAGCCTCCGCTGCGGGCGACGGTGACGTCGTTGCGGACGGCCTGGTCGTCGTCCGTCGGCTCCAGCGGTGTGACCAGCCCGGACCCGGTGGACGTGTAGTCGAGAGTGATCGCGGGCTTCTGGTTGTAGAGGCTGGCCCGGTCCCGGAACCGGAAGCCCAGGAAGCTGCGCTCCTCGCAGAGGATGCCCTCGTCTGCGGCCTCCGCTTCGCGCAGCAGGTCGATCAGGGTGACGGTGCCCTGTACGCCGAGGGTCTGCTCGGAGATCGCCGCCGGGTACGCGGGGAAGCCCTCCTCCTGACCGAGGCGGAAGACTCTCGCGGTGGCCGCCTCGGCCTGCCATGCGACGGCCGCGCCGGTCGTGGCCGCGTACGCGTTGCTGTTGTTGGCGACGGCGACGTGGCCGATCGCGGTCCCGTTGAGGAGTCCGTCCTGCCCGATGCGGATCTCGGTGGCGTTGCCGCAGCTGTTCCCGGTGAGGGTGCCGGAAAGGGTGCTGCTGACCGGGACACCGATCGACGTTTCGTCGATCTTGAGGGCGAAGATTTTCCAGTTGACGTCGGCCCCGGCCGGTGTCAGCTCCACCCCGACGTGCCTCGGCAGCCCGTTGATGTTGAAGATCGCGAAGCCGGACGCGAGGATCTGCGTCCCGTCCGGGTCGTAGGCGCGTAGCTCCAGGCTGCCGCTGGTGTTGACGAACAGACTCCAGGTGCGGGCCGTCCCGGTCGTCGCGATGCTGAACAGCCGGTCCGTGCCGGTCACGCCGCCTGCCGGGACCTGCACGAAAAACCTCGTGAACAGCGGCTGGTTCGTCGCGTACGGGGCGACCCGCGCCCGCGCCGTGCCATACGTGAACGTCGGCAGAGCGGTGCTCGCGGCCCAGCCGGTGAACGTCGCCAGCGTCACCCCGCCCGTCGACCGGGTCATGGCCGGCTGCCCTAGCGCGGACCCGAACGTCGCCGCAGACGCGTCGTCCTCCATCGGCCAGTACGCGACGATCCCCGTCCGGGACGGGTTGGTGAACTCGCGGAACATCGGGCTGCGCACAGGCGTCGCACCCTGGGTGAGGCGGCGGATGATGCCGGACGCGTCGACCTGTGTTACGACGTCGAACTTCGTCTCCCAGCGCACCGCCCACGAGGACACCTCGCCGACGAACCGGGTCTGCCGGTTGGTGATCGACGCGTTCCCCGCGAGGGTCCACGTGCGGCCCGCGCTGTCCGCGAAGCTGGTGGTGCCCACCGTCTGCTGGTCGAAGCGGGGCTGTGCGACGACGCTGCCCCACAGTCCGTTGCGGACCTCCGCGCCGTGGCAGCGGCCGACGGGGAGGGCGAAGCCGAAGTCCGTGGGATTCCCTACCCGGAGCGGCGACGTGCTGTTGAAGATAGACGTCACGCCGGACTGGACGATGGGGTCGCCGAGCTGCGTCCACGGAGCATCGAGGTTGTCGGCCACGTAGAAGGTGACGGTGTTCCCGCCAGCCCCGTTGTTCACGTCCAGCGTCGCCCGCACCGCGAGGCGGCCGCCCGCACCCGGGATGATCGGCGGCACCGTCGACGACGCGGAAAGAGAGTTCGTCCCGTCCGCCGACCACTCGAAGTACAGGCGCCCCGACCTGGCCCCAAGGAACCAGGACTTGCTCGCCGACTGAAGCTTCCCGATCCACTCCGCCGTACCAGAGATCCCCGACAATGCCCCGGGCAGCCAGTTCGTGATCGTCATGTCGAGGCGGACATCGAGGTCGCCGGTGATGTCGAGGGCGGCCACGTCCGGGGTGCCCGCGTAGTCGGTGAACGTCCCGGGCAGGTCGAGGTACGGGGTGCCCGTCAACACGCTGACACGACATGGCGTGTTGCGGCCGATGCTCCCGTAGTACGGGCCCGCCGCATTCCTCGGGCTGTACTTCCCCGAGTTGTTGTCCAGGGTGAACGAGCAGCGCGTCGCATCAACCTGCTGGCCCTCATCCGAGCGGCCGCGCTGGATACGGATCTGCTGCTCCTGGCGGACGTCACCGGACACGTCCGTCCACGTCGACCCGACCTGGAGCTCCACCTTCAGCGGGAGCAGCGTCTGCGGAAACGGCATCAGTCCAGCCCTCCCAGCGTGGCTTTCAGGCCGCCGCGGGTGCGGACCTCGTTGCGGCCCACGTCCACCCACACCTGGCCGAACTCACGGCCGCCGAGAGCAATGTTCAGGACCAGCGGGGCCGTGCCGCCCACGCCCCCGGAGGCGGCCGGCGCAGAGGCACGCTGGCTGCCACCGCGCGGGGTGTTCAGCATCGACTCCCACGGTGCGCGAGCCTTCCGGCGGGAGTCCGGCCCGGACCACACCCGCGACCCGACCGGCAGGTCAAGCAGCTCCGGCTCGTGCTCACCCACCCACGTCATGCCACTGCGGATCCCGCCCGCCGCCGCAGCACCGACGATCCCGCCGGCCGCCTTCTTCCCGATCGCCTTGCTGATGGACTTCTCCATCACCTTGGCCAGGTGAGCCATCGACTTCTCCAGCTTGTCCTGGCTCTTCTGCAGCTTGGACACCGCCGCGGTCTGCGCCTTGATCGCCGCCCCGTACACGGCGTCGGCCGCGGTCCCGCCCGCCTGCTTCGCGTACTTCGCGGTCTGGGAGCGCAAGGTGTTCATCGACTTGATCTCCGACTTCGACGCACCCATCAGTGCGCCCGCGGTCTCGAGCCCGCCCCCGTCGATGCCCGCGTTCGCGATGTCCTCGATGAGCCCCTTGTCGAGACCCTTCTTCTTCAGCGCGGCCAGCGCACCCGCGAACGACTTGGCCTTGTCGCGGGACTGGGTGGCCCCCGACATGAGGGACGCCACCGTCACCGGGGCGTCCCCGCTGGCCCCCTTGGTGATGTTCGACGCGGACAGCACGCCGCCCCGCACCGACGACGACAGCGACGACGCGGCCGACTTCAGGTCGTTGAGCTTGTCCTTCGCCGTGGCCAGGCTCTTGTTCACCGCGGTGAGCTGCCGCTCCTGCTTGATCATGGCCTTGCCGACCGAGTCCAACTGCTTCAGCAGCCGGGACTCCGTGCCCCCATGCGTGGACCGCTTGATGTTGCCGCGCGCCGCGTTCAGCGCCGTCACGAGAGCGCCCATGTCCTCGGCCCCGCCGAGGCCCTTCTCGAACGGGGTCCGCTGGTAGCCGGCCTTCACCCCGAAGTGGCTGATGCCGAACTGGTCCCGCAGGTCGGCGCGCGCTTCCTTCTCCGCGGCGGCCTGAGCCTTCGCCCGCTGCTGCGCCTTCGTGACCTTGCCGCCCTTGGCGAAGCCCTGGCCGCGTTCGTACTGGCCGTCGTTGACGGTGTGGAGGAACTTCTCCCCGTACTTGGCGACGGCCGCAGCCTTGATGACGAACTCGCCGTTGCTGAGCCACGGGGCGGGCACGTCGTCGCTGGTGCCCGTACCCGGGCCCTTGACCGGGCCGCCGTCCGCGTACCGGAACCCGGAGCCCTTCCCCGTGTACAGGCCGCCGGTCGCGCCGACCATGTCGTGCACGGACTTCCCGCCGGACACGGAGTGCGACGTCGAGTAGTTCGTCTTGATGTTGTGGTACGTCCAGGTCGTGGCCGTCTTCCCGTCCAGCGCACGCAGCGCACGGGCCACCGCGGCGATCGACCCGAGCGACTTCCCGTTCGCGGTGAACACCTGAGTCCGGCCGTTGGGCAGCTGCTTCGTCTTGAAGCCCACCGCCTCCAGGGCCTTGATCGCCGCCCCGTTCAGCGTGTCCACGGTGATCTTCTTCGCGCCCGGAGTCTTCCGGATCGCGGCCTCGACCTCCTTCAGCCCGGCGACCGCTTCCTCACGCTCCAGGCGCACCAGCGTCTTGATCTCCGACGGGGCGCCGAGCAGCGTGTTGACGTACTCGGTCGCCTTCTTCTTGTTCCCGTCGAAGGCCTCCGTCGCGAGCTTCAGCATCTCGCCGCGCAGCTCGCCCGACTTCTTCGTCATCGAGCTGAGGGAGTCGCCGGCCGCGATACCGGAGGCGATCATCTCGTCCTGGGCTTTCGCGGCCTGCGACATGGCCTGCCCGTTCGCGCGGCCCTTCTCCGTGTGGATGTCGAGGGTCGCGCCGTTCTTCTTGAACGCCTCCGACAGGTTATCGATGCCCGCCTCGAATGCGATCTGTGAATCGTAGGCGGAACGGTTCACGTCATTGAGGGCGAGGATGGATTCGCGGAGCCCGTCCGCCGATTGCTTCTGCGCGTCGAGAGTCGCCTTGGTGTCGAGCGCGGCCTTTCCGAATACGCCCATGCTTTCGGCGGCCATCTGCTGCTCGAACTTCGAGTCCGCTTGCGCGTCGGTGTAGTCGTTGATGGTCTTCTTCAGGCGGTCCATGCTGCCGCCGCCAGCGAGCCACGCCTTCTTCAGGATCTCGTACTGGGCTGCCGCTTCCTTCGGCTTCCCGGCGCGCACGAGATTCGCCATCGACTTGTCCCACGCGTCGAGGTTCTTCTTCGCATCCGAGATACCGGGGCCTGTGGAAATGCCCACCCACGTTCCGAAGTCGGACACCATGGTGGCGAGCCCGTTATCGGATGCGCCCTTCGACACCATTGCAATCGACTGCGAGATCTCGTCGAAGTTGGTCTTCAAAGCGCCGGTGACTTTGCCCTTGGTCGCCAGCGTATTCAGTGCGGTCGACAGTTCATCGACCTGCACGGGAGCTTTGTTGTTGGACAGTTCGTGCATGGCCAGCGACAGGGCGCCCACCACGCCGAGGGCGAGCGCGGCCTTCCCGCCCGTCGACAGGGTGTTGAGCGCGGCGTTCATGCCCGCGATGCCGCCGCCTGCCGCGACCGACGCGGCGCGCAGCGCGGTCACCCGGCCGGACAGCGTGGCGAAGCTCCCGGCGATCGCACCGACACCGGAGCCCGCCAGCTTGATCAGCTTGAACGCGGCGTACACCTGCATCAGGTTGGCGATCATCGACGGGGGGACCGCAGCAACCAGCTTGGCCATCGCGTTGACCAGCGTGAGCAACCCGGGCCCGGCCTGCGAGGCGCCCTCCAGCAGGTTGCTGATGGCCTCGGACAGGTTGGTGATGAGTTCCTTCGTCGCCGGTCCGTTGGCGCGCGCGTAGTCCATGAACGCGGCGATCGGCCCCGTCGCGTTGCCCTCCGACAGGACGCGGATGAAGTGGACCGCCTTGTCGGTGGCGCCCTTCAGCG
Organism: Streptomyces sp. NPDC005302; assembly: GCF_040607345.1. Lineage (NCBI taxonomy): Bacteria > Bacillati > Actinomycetota > Actinomycetes > Kitasatosporales > Streptomycetaceae > Streptomyces > Streptomyces sp. NPDC005302. Next base: position 60,524 of record NZ_JBEXGN010000026.1, on the reverse strand, counting down.
TGCTGTTGGCGAAGGTGCCGACCTTCTCCGACAGCGTGTCGAACGCGCCCGTCGCCACCCCGCCGCCGGCCAGCGTCATCAGCCGGTCCAGCTGCTCCGACGTGCCCTTCACCATCGGCGCCAACTTGGGCACGATCTGCCCCATGACGGCGAAGGACTTCTCGACCGGCGCCATCGTGAACTTCGCGGTGCTGTCGGAGAAGTCGGAGAACGTGTCCTTCAGCGTCATCCAGCCGACGGCGGCGCGGGCCGTCGCCTTCGGCATCGCACCCAGCACCTGCGCCGTCGCCTGCTGCGCCTGCCCGGCCTGCCGTGATCCCGCCCCGTACTTCGCGACAGCGTCGTTGTACTTCGTCTGTGCGGCCGACGCGTCCTTCAAGTTCCCGATCTGCGGGATGACCGCCGCACCGAACGCGGCAACGGCGAGCGTCGCCGCACCCGCCTGCACAGCGATCGGCGCGAGGGACGCGGCGACGGGCACCGCGGCCGGAGCGAGGGAGAGGAGGGTGGACTTGAGCCCGCTGATCGCAGCGTCCGCCTTCGACGACGACCGCTGCATCGAACCGGCCGACGTGGCGAACCGGCCGTCCAGCGAACGGATCCGGCCGTCGATGTCCCGGAAGCCGGCCGCCGTGTGGTCACCCACCCGCACGGTGATCGTCACGTCATCAGACATCGTCCACCTCCTCTCCGTCGCGTGCGCCGCCGCGTTCCTCGATCGCGACGAGGCGCAGCAGCTCGGTGTCCTCCGCCATCAGGGAGGTGAGCGTGTAGCCCTGGAACCGCTCCAGCAGGCCGAGCAGGTACCGGGCCCGGCCTAGCTCGCCTGGCTCTCCGACAGGGCTTCCATCGGGATGGACTCCACCAGGGACGGCTCGCCAGAGGTCGAGCTGTCCGGCAAAGGGTCGGCATCGTGGACCCCGATGAGCGCGCTCACGTACGCGTTCTGGAGTGCGCGGACGACGGCCTGGTCGACGAGCTGAACGCCCTCGGGCGTGGGCGGTGCCGGTGCCCCGTCGACTTCGAGGTTCCAGGAGATGAGGCGGTCGATGAACCGCGCCATGCTGGAGCCGGCGTTGTCGCCTTCGCCGCCGTCGAGTCCGGTCGCGGCCATGTACTCGCCGATGGCCATGCCTCGCACGCGCGCCTCCGCGCCGTGGAACTCGTGGCCTTCGGCGAACTTGACCGTGACGGCCCGGACGCCTGCTTCGTATCCCATGCGTGTCGCCTCTCAGGCCCAGGTGGGGACGGTGCCGTCGGCGAGGGCGCCGGGCGCGGACCAGGTCAGTTCGCCGCTGTCGGAGCGGCTGACCTGGTAGTCGGAGAACAGCGCCTCGAACGGCAGCGTCACTCCGTTGACGGTCTGCGTCACGGTGCGCGGAACCGAGGTCGACGGCACGGTCTTGAAGACGTCGTGCTGCCGGTTCGTCGACGGGTTGTGCACCCCGTTCAGGGTGATCGACGCGTCGGCGAGCAGCAGGAGCCGCTCGTTCGCGCTCTTGTCGACACCGGTCACGTCCTGCACGCCACGCGGTGTGGCCATCTGCCAGTTCGTGATGTCGTTGCGGATGTCACGCGGGGTCCCCGACGCGTCGTCGATGGACAGTGCGGTCTGGCCGAGGCCGCTGCTCTTTGCCATGAGAGGTCATCCCTTCTTGATCTCGTCGGCGAGCGCCTGCTGGTGCTCGGCGAAGTTCTCCACCCAGTCCGAAGGCCGGGCATGCACCCGGGCTTTGGTGCCGCGCGGGTTGCCGCGGTGGTCTCCGTCCTGCACCACGTACAGGGGCGGCCGGCCGAGGGGGGCTCGGTGCTGCCTGGCCCTGAAGCAGGGCTGGCCGGCCTCGAAGACGAGCCAGGTCTGTCCCTCGCCGAGGTGCTCTTCGCGGTAGCGGCGGCCGGCCGTCTTGGCCGCGTGCACGACGTCGGGGGTGAGGGCCTCGACGTGGACGCGCCAGCCGTTGCGGTACTGGTCGCAGCCGATCTCTTCGCAGGTGGCCTGCCGCATGTGGGTCTTCAGCGGTGACGTGATGCGGAACGTCCTGTACGCCTCGGGCGGCATGGCAGGTTCGATGCGGAAGACGTCGCCCATCAGAAGGTCACCCCAGCGGACTCGTTCTTGATCACGTTGACGGAGAAGGGCAGCGACGTGAAGCCGCCGGTGGTCACCGTGGTGGCGCGCAGGTAGCGGCGCAGGGTGGCGGTGTTGCCGAGCTGGATCCGCTCGGTCGTCGGCCCGACGGTGACCTGGGTGAACGAGAAACCGGCGACGTCCGCGAAGGTCACGTTGTCGGCGCTGTCCTGGATCTTCACGGTGGCATCCGTGCCGACGAACGCGCCGACCTGGAGGTACGCCTGCCCGCCGAACGACGCGGCCGCGACCGTGTCGATGCCCGTGCCGAGGGTCGCCGCGGTGTCTGTGCGGACGCCGGCCGTGAGCTGGCGCCCCCACTCGATGCCGAACCCGTTGGCCTGCGCACTGACCCCGAACGTGATCATGCCGTCGTCGCCGCGGCTGGGGTCGTAGTTGGCCTGCTTGGCGATCAGGGAGGCGGCCGGGTCGCCGACCGTGGTGCCCCGGCAGTAGGTCAGCATCACGTCCGTGCGGGGCAGCGCGGACAGCTTCTGGTGCGTGGCCGGGACGACCGTGTCCGAGTTGAAGAACGTGGTCATCTCGATCGCGCCGTCGCGCAGTCCGCCCTTGCGCTCGAACGCGTACTTGTCGATGCCGGTGAAGTTCAGCAGGGCCGGGCCGCCACCGATGCGGCCGAGCTGCTGAATGTCGCCGGACGCGTTGTATCCGGCGATGAGGAGCCCGTCGCCGAGCCCGCCTGTCTTGGCCACTACGGGGCCTCCGTCCACGCGTCGTTGATGATCAGGGGCACGGTGAGCGTGGCCACCCGGTACGTCGTGCTGTCGAAGCGGGTGTAGCCGAACTGCGCGGCCAGGGCGGCGCCGTGCATGCCGAGGAGGTCCACGGCCGCGACCAGGCCGCCGAGCTCGAAGTCGCCCGCGTACTCGCGCAGCAGCCCATCCACGGCGGCCACGACCTGGAGGTCGATGTCGCCCTTCGGCTCGGTGTCCACCGGCATGAGGATCCGGCCGCTCAACTCCAGACGGGCCGACACCGACGCCAGCCCGGAGCGCGCCGGGATCGGGGAGATCCGCGCCACCCACAGGGCGAGGGTGAGGCCGGACCCGGGCGCGGACACGGGCTCGTAGTCGAGGACCTGCCCGAACAGGCCGAGGCTCTGAGCGTGCGAGGTGACGGCGCTGCGATAGGCGGAGAGGTCGAGGGTCACGGCGGTCACATCCGTCCCGTGTAGCGGCGCAGGAGGCGTTCGCCGATGCCCTGCTTGCGGGCGTTGAGCCGGTCACGGGTGACGTACCAGTGGTCGTAGCCCTTGAACTTCGTCACCGGGTAGTTCCGGGAGCCAATGCCGGCGAGCCACGGCCCGTAGATGACGCGGGAGTCGGTGATGGTGTTGCCGCCCTCGACCTTGATCCGTGTCGCGTAGTACGGGGTCTGCGTCTTCAGGACGCGGTCCAGCTCTTCGAGGAGGATGGTGCGGCCGGTGTCGGCGAGGTCGCGCTCCAGCCGGTTGACGTAGGCGTTCGCCGCAGTGCGGGCCCGCCCGTCGAACATCGGGCCGTGGCGGCTGGTGGACACGTCGAGGAGCATGGCTACACCGCCCGGCTTCGGGCCTTGCGGCCGTGGCTGGTGTACACGCGGTCGCGGAGATCGTTGATGCCCTTGCCGCTGGTCTCCCGCTCGTTGTCCCCGGACCCGGCGGTGCGCGCGTATCCGGAGCGGCCCTGGAGCAGGTCGACGAGCGCCTCCGCCAGACACAGTTGCCGCACCGAGCCGGGCGCATCCCAGCGGGCGATCGTCGTGCCACTCGTGTGGGAGGCCGCGACAGTGCCGAGCGCGCCGCGGGTGACGGTCAGGGTGCGCGGCGCATAGATGGCGGCGCCCGCAGTGTGGGCGGCGATCGTCGACCCGTCCCACGCGCGCGACACGATCAGCGTGTTGCCCGCGATGTCGTCGACGCGCATCCGCTCGCCGTCGATGAGGATGACCTCGCCCGCAGCGAAGACGCCCCCCGACTGGACGGTGACGACGACGCTGTTGTTCTGGTTGGTGAGGCCGCCCCCGGCGAGGGTCTGCCCGGTGTCGAGCTGCGCCCGCTCCCGGACGATCAGCCGCTCCGCATCGAGGCGCAGCACGGACCCGACCCCCAGGCCGGCGGACGTGGCCGCGTCGACGTCAACTCCGGTCTCGGTGGAGTCGAGGGCTTCGACGACCGTGCCGAGCGGGGTCTCGTCGTTGCGGTAGCCGAACAGGCCGGTGATGGCCACGTCGCGCTGCCAGGTGGTGCCGTTGCCGAACGATGCGGAGGTGGCGCGGTTCAGCTCGATGCGCGTGTACGGGGGTTCGTCGCGGTCGTCGGCCCGGCGCAGGAAGTAGTCGTCGGCGCTGATCGACGTGGCCCCGGAGGCCAGCGCGGTGACGGCAACCAGCTCGTTCGAGTCGAGCCGCAGCACGTCCGCAGCGGACCCGCCGCGCGCCGGCCAGTCGAAGTAGCGGGTGGCGAGGACCGGGTAGAACACGCGGTGCGTCAGCCCGTGCACGGCGCCCGTGGCGTCGGCCAGCGCGCGGTCGATCCGCAAGTTCGAGCGGGCCGTCTCGCGCACGTCGAGTTCGGCCTTCACTTCCTCGCGGGTCGCGTAGAAGACACCCGCGTCGAGGACGGTCGCGGCGGGCCCGGCCGGCAGGACGGTCACCGTCTCCGACGCGGCGACCGGGGCGCCGGACTTCAGCCCGGACCAGGTCGCGAGGTAGGCGCCCGGGGTGAGGTTCGCGGCGGGGGTCCAGGCGTATCCGTACGATCCGGTGCCCGGGTGGGTGACGCCTGTGCTGGTCGCGGCGAGGGCCGGGGTGCCGGCGGCGATGGCCACGATGGTGATGGTGGGGGTGGCGTCGAGGTCGGTGAGTGCGCCGCCCTGGAAGTCGAACCACTGTGACAGGAGAGCGAGTTGCTGGCCTGCGGTTACGTCGGTCATCGTCGCCTCCCTCAGCTCACGCCGTACCACTGGGAGGCCCACCCAGTGGTGATGATGGTGGTGGTCTGTGCGGCCAGGTTCAGGCTGCTGGGCAGCGACGTCTGGCCGGTGAGCATGTTCGAGTAGCGCAGGCCCGGGGCGGACGCGCCACCGTTGACGCTGACCCCGGCGCCGGAGCACTTCAGCGTCAATGAGTTGGTCGACCACGTCCCGTTCAGCAGCAGGGCGATGAAGTACGTCCCGGGCGCCGCGACGAACGAGGCCGCGAGGGGGAAGGGCTTCGCGACCGGGTTCGTCATCAGCAGGCTGGAGATGTCAGCCGTCACCGCCTTCAGCGCGCCACTGCTGTCGTACACGCCGAGGTAGCAGTTCGACAGGACGGCCGCAGCGTCGATGCCCGACAGGCCGAGCCAGATGTTCGACCACGTGATCTGCTTGCGGAGGATCAGCCGCGTCAGCGTGATCCGCCCGGCCACCCCGCCGTTCGACTGCGCGGTGACGTGGCCGGCCTGATCTGGGTCGTACGTCCAGGCCAACAGGTTCTGGTCCCCCGGCTGCTCGGGCACCGCCTGGAGCACAGCGCTGTCGACGTAGGCGCGCGGTGCCGCGTTGAGGGCCGCGTCCGGAGAGGCGTCGGGCAGGGTGAGTTCGCCCGTCATCGTGTCGCCCGCGCGGTTGAGCTTGCGGTTGTCACCGCTGGTGCTCACGTATCCAGTCGCCGTCATCCTGCCGTCCTCCTCTCCGAACTCGTCACGTTGTGGATCTACTTGTCACTGGCCGACGTACCGGCCGCCTGGCCGCCATCCGTCCCAGGGACAGAAGAGGCCTTGTCCGTCGCCGCCCTCTTTGAGCGGCTCCCCGTCGTTCGGGCAGGAGACGGGCTCGGCTGCTCGCTCGTCTCGGGCGTACTGGACTCCGTCTCGGAGGATGTCGACGAGCTGCTCCCAGCTGATACGTCCTCACCGCCCTCGGTCTCGTCGGTCTCGACCGGCGTGACCTCGCTGGTCTCCGGGTCCACGACATGCCCGTCGACGCTCGGGCCGCCATGCACGGTGATCTTCGGCATCTGCTCTTCCTCCGGTTCCGTGACCGGCGGCCACGGAGTGACCGTCGGCATGTCGTAGCCGCACCCAGCGCACACCAGGCGAGGCAGTTCCAGGACGCCCTGCGCGGCCGTGCGCAAGAGCACCCGGCGCTCGCGCCCCTCATATCGGCAGCCAGAGTCGGCACACGCGACCGTCACCGACGGGAGCACGGCGCCCCTCGTCGGCTGCTCGACCCGCTCGGTGCTGCCGCACTGCGGGCACTGCTCGACGCCCACCGCATAGGTGGTGGTGCAGTCGGCGCACGTCTCAGCAGCCATGTCAGGCCGCCGTCACAGTCGCGCCGTTGTCGATCGGCACGTAGGTCAGCGCCCACTGGATCGCGCCCGTCGCGTCTGCGGCGCTCACATTCACGCCGACGGTTCCGGCGGCCACGATCACCGGCGCGGTCTGGCCGGTCACCCCGCCGGACCCTGCTCCGGAGACGCCGAGTGCGCTGCCTGTCGGGCCGGGCAGGCTGTACAGGGTGCCGACCTCGTCCGCTGTGATGGCGGTCGCCGTGCACAGGTCGTTGGCGGTGCCGACGGTGGGCGTGGCCACGACCTTCGCGGAGGGGGTGGTGCCGCCGATGACGGTGGTCACCTTCCCGACCAGCGACGTGATCGCGACCCGGCCACCTGCCACGGTGAAGATCGTGCTGGTGGCGTTCTGCGGAACGGTCTTGCCGGCCGCGTTCGCGGACTGCGCGCCCAGAAGCAGCGTGCGCATCTGGTCGCCCTGGATGAGAGTCGACATGCGTCACACCCCCATCGCGGGCAGGTTCGCCGGCGTGCGCTGCGTCATCAGGTCGCGGTGCATCGGCGACACGGTGCCTGCACCGGTGCTGGTGACCTTGACGTACTTGTAGGTGTCGGAGAGCTGAGTGCCTTCGATCTCGAACACGGCGGCCTGCTGAGTTGCCGTGGCCGTGGTGACGACGGTCGCCGCTGCAGCCTGCGTGCGCCGGGTCCACGCGTCCGTGCCGTTGCCCGTGTTCGTGTGGTATTCGGTGATCACGGCGAGGTTCTGCGCCCCGGTCCCGGAGGCATCCTTGGCCTCCTGCAGGGTGTAGGTGTCCCCAGCCGCGCCTCCGAGGTAGAGGCCGAACGCGATGCCACTTACCTCACGCAAGTTGATCCATACGCCGTCTCCGGCAGGCTGCCAGTTCAGCGACCTACCGAGTGCCTTCTGACCCATGAGGGCCTCCTGTCTGTGGTGTCCAGTCGGGGCGACACTGCCGACCCGGGTAGAAGCCGCCGCCGGGGTGTCACTGCCGGCGGCGGCCGGTGATCAGCGGGCTTCGATCTCGACGAACGGCGACAGGGCGGGTCCGCCGTTGGCCGGGGTGATGGGGTTCTTCAGCCACGGGCGGCCGTCGACGCGCTGGATGATGCGGTACGCGGTCTGGTCGTTGCCGAACTTGTACTCGGTCGAGGAGTCCGCGCTCATCTGCTGGCGGTCGCCGATCAAGTAGTACGAGAGGTCGACGAACGACAGGTCGGAGCGGGCGCCGAGGCGGCCGGCCTTCTCCGAGACAACCAGCGGGCGCCCGAAGATCGTCATGGGTGCCGGGCCCGCGACGTTGGTGAGCATGACCGGGCCGCCGCCCGTACCGACGGACAGCGCCATCGTGTACAGCTCGGGGATGGCCTCGGGGGAGCACACCCAGATACCGCGCGCCAGGGACGACGGCAGCATCCGCGAGTACATCTTGATGACGTTCTCGACGACGATGCTGCCCGCGGTCTGGCCGACTTCCTTGGTGACCGGGACCGCCGCGCCGTTGCCCGCGCCGAGGAAGCCGCTCGGCTCACCGACACCAGAGCCAGACATGAACGCGATGTCCTCGAAGAACGCCAGGGCCTGCGGCCACAGCGTCTCGATGAGCGCAGCGAAGGAGATGAGGCTGTCCTGCAGCAGCTCGTTGGGGACGAGCGCGAACCCGGTGAGCTTCTTCGCGTCGAGGACGGCCCGGCCGAACTTGGGGCTCGACTCGATGAGCGCCGCCCCTTCCTCGCCCCAGTAGCCGATCATGCCGCCGAAGACGGAGCCGACGCTGGTCGTCGAGTCGATCATCGGGAAGGGGACGCGGGCCGTCTCCATCGGGACGACCGTCGCGCGGGAGCGGACGACGGACGACTCCAGCGCGATCTGCAGCAGCTGGCTGCGGAGCGTCTCGGGGACGAGGAACCCGCCGTCCGCAGGGACAACCGAGGAGTACGCGTTGCGGATCTCCTCCATCTTCGCGCGCTGCTGCGGGTCCCGGTTGAGGTGCCAGGCGTGACGGAAGTAGTCCGCGGCGTTCTCGAACTTGCCGTCCAGGGCCGAGCCGACAGCCTTCGGGTTGTAGGCGGTGGCCTGCCTGTGCGACGTGAGCATCGTCGCGGGGCGGGTCTGCGGGTCGAGGTTGAGCCGCTTGATGGAGTCCCTGATGGATCCCTTGTCGGCGTCGGGGTCGGTCTCGCGGAGCATGTTGGCGAGGCCGCGCTGCACGCCCTCGTCGATCTGCCGCTGCAGGTCGGTGCCTTCGCTCTGCTGGTTCCTCGCGTAGTCGAGGATGAAGTTCTTGAACGTGTCCGGCGTCTCCGCGATCTTCGCGTAGTTCGAGGTGTCGCCGAGCATTTCCTCCAGCTCGTCGGCATTGCGCGGAGCGGTCAGAGTGGGTGCCACTGTGGTGCCTCCTTCAGGCTGCTGTCGCCGCGCTGGACGACGGTTGGGGATTGATGAGGTGGGCGAATGCCTCGGCCCACGGAGCGGGCTTCGGCTGGGCGAGACGCGACATGGCGTCCGTCCACGGGTCTGGGGCAGGGTCGGGTTCGGCGTCTGGCCCGGCCGTGTCGGTGACGGGCGGCGTCTCCGGTACGGCCGGCGTCTCGGGCTCCGCAGGGGTGGGCTTGGGCGCGACGAGTTCAGGCCCGTGCTCGCCTTGGTGCGCCACCGTCTTGCGCAGCGCCTCGAACAGCTCCTGGCCGATCGCCGACCCGATGGGGATCGTCAGCGTGGTCGGCTGCGGCTCGGGCGTCACCCACTCCTTGGGCTGCTCGTCGGGGCCGGCGTATCCGTACGCGGCCAAGTCCCAGGCGCGCGCCATGTCCGGCTCGTCCTCGTCGGGGCTCTCGACGGGCTCGCCCGTCTTCGGCGTGGACAGCGCCTCGTCCGCGAGCCCGGCCTTCACTGCGTCTTCGGCGAGGTACCAGGTCTCTGCCTGCATGGCCGCCCGCCACTCCTCGCGGGTGCCGCCGGCCCTGCTCGCGTAGGCGTCGGCGATGTTGTCGCTGATGAGGGCGAGGAGCTTGCCCATCTCCTCCATGTCGGCCGCGTTGCCGAGGCACACCCCGGACGCGTCGTGGATCATCAGCATCGAGTTCGGGGCCATCTCGACGCGGTCGCCGGCCATCGCGATGACGGAAGCGATCGACGCGGCCACGGAGTCGACCTGGATGGTCACGTTGCCGGGGTGGGAGCGCAGCGCGTTGGCGATGGCGATGCCCTCGAAAACGCTGCCGCCAGGCGAATTGATGCGCACCCGCAGGTTCGGGGAGGTCACGCCCCGCAGGTCCGCGATGAACTGATCGGCGGTCGCCCCGTACCAGCCGCCGATCTCGTCGTACAGCATCACCTCGGCCTCGTCCGGGGACGCGGCGTTCGTGATGCGGTACCAGGACTGCGCCTCGATGCCGTGCTCCTTGCGGAGCTTGTCGGCCTGCTCACGCTGGCGGGCAACGAACCCCGCCGCAGCGGCGGGGAGCGCGAGCCCCTGGATCCGGGTCGTCATTCGCCTTCTCCCTTCCGGCCGCGCTTGACGACCTTGCAGCGGCACGGGTTGCCGTATGCGACGCCCTCGCAGCGCACGTAGCCCTCGCCCTCGGGGTAGTCCTTGTATGCCTCTTCGCGGTTCTTGTAGGTGCGGCCCTGCTGCTCGCGGCAGTTGTGGCAGGTGTCGCCGTCGTCGTGGATCTTCACGACCCAGCGCTGCGCTGCCTCGATGTCCGCGGCGTCGACGAGGCCGGCCACCATGTCGGCCCACGCGTTCTTCGCGGCCGGCGCGAGACGTGAGGTGTCGATGTCGAAGCCGAGCAGGGGCAGGATCACCGGGGCCGTGGACGGGGCGCCGCGCACGATGTCGACGAGGAGCTGCTCCTGCGGATCGCGGGAGCCCATCTCGGGGAGGTCGACGACACCGAGGATGTCCGCTGCGAACCAGCCCGCGCTGTGCAGGCTGGACGCTGCGAGAGCCCGCTGCTGCAGGATGCGCGCCTCAGCCTCCTCGTCCTGCGGGACGGGGTTCGTGAAGTCGAACTCCAGGCCGGTGGCCGTCGCGCCGAACAGTGGGAGCAGGCGGGTGTTGAGCATCTCCCGCACCCGCTCAAGACGCGGCTTGATCAGCCAGCGGGCGAAGACCAGCTCGGCGGCCTCGGCGTTCGCGCGGTTCACGTCGTCGACCGCGCCGAGCAGCGGCTTGGGGAACGCGAACGCCTCGCGGATGATCTCCCGGTTGACGGCGCGCAGCTCGGTGAACTGCATGTCCCGCATCGAGTACTTGCGGTCGATCCACTTCATGCCCGCTTCGAGCATGCCGACGCGGTGAGCGTTGGAGACGCCCTTGTGCTGCTCGCGCCACCGGTCGTTGAACTCGTTGAACTCGGCGTCGGACAGCCGCTTGGGAACCTCGATGATCCCGCCGGGCTCGGCCGAGTTGGCGAAGAAGTTGGCGTTCCACTCCGCGCTCGCGCGGGTGGCGTCGATGTCGAGGAGGATCGTCTGCACCGCGCCCATGCCCCGGTACGGGTCGAGCGGGTTCGGGCGGCGCAGGAAGATGACCTCGTCGACACCGAGGGGGACGCGCTCGCCGTTCGGCCCGGTGTACTCGTAGCCGACGAGGAAGTCCTCGGCGTCGGGGATGGGCTGCATCCGGTCCGGGCGGACGGGCCACAACTCCAGCGGGATCGGCGAGAACTCGGAGCGGGAGATCACCCACCATTGCTCGCCGACCAGCTCCTCATGCTGCTGCGCGGACTCGCGGAACGCGGGCCCGGTCATGAACTTGTTCGGCGCGTTCCACAGGTCGAGGGCCGCGTGCCGGGTGACCTCGACGCGGTCCTCGTCCCGGCCGGACGCGGCGGAGCGGTAGAGCTTCCACTCGATGCCGGCGTACGTGGTGGTGATGCGGTCGACGATCGCGTACAGGGTGGAGCTGCCGCCCATGGCCCGCATCTGCGCCTCTTGGCCTGCGGGGCGCATGAGGCCGGAGAAGCCGCGGCGGATGCCGGAGCCGGGCGGGGCGAAGGAGACGGGGGTGCGGTTGCTGAAGGTGGCTGCTGCGCGGCCGAGGGAGCCGAAGAGGGTTCTTCCCACTCGGCACCCCCTTCACGTCAGTCGCTGTCGAGCACCCACTGGAGGACGCACGTGAGGATTCCTCCGGCGATCAGGCCAACGCCTGTACCGAAGATATTCCAGCATCCTGCTGTGATGAGTGTAAATCCTCCTGTCAACATGGATGCTGGCCGCAAATCTTTCAGCATCTTCGGGTTCGCGCGGAGCTTCTTCATCCCACCCACCTCATCCGCGGTCGCCCGCCCAAGTCCCGCTCAGCGACCATGTAGCGCAGAGCATCCATCGCGTGATCGTCCTGCTTCAGCGGAGCCTCCTTCAGCCCGCCCGCGTTGCCCGGCTTCACCGCCCACACGTAGCCGCCGACCTCATCCGTCGCACACAAAGGCAGTGACGCGTCATCGAGCAGCGGGTCCGCCTCAACGAGCGCGCCACGCACCACGAACAGGCGCGGCCGCCCGTCGTCCGCCGGCTTCAGCCGGGACTGCACCGCCTGGATCCCGTCGCTCACCGACTTGTGCGCGGCGTCGGTGCCCATCTCCACGTGCTTCTCCAACGTGGCCCGGTCCTCCGCGTCGTGGTCGCAGATCACCGCGCGCGGCCGGGGCTCGGTCCACTCCATCTCGCAGGCCTCGCACGTGTGGCAGTCGTGGTCGGAGCCCTTCGTCTTGCAGCACTTCGCGCAGCGCCGCACCAGACGGAGGATGTCCCGGGCGTGGTCCTCGACGAGACGCTTCGTCCGGTAGATCTCCCGGTACAGGTACAGCCGGCCGTCGCCGTCCTCGGCCCAGCACTGGAGCACGAACGGGTTGGTGAATCCGAAGTCGACGGTCCACCAGCGGGTCCACGTGTCGGGGATGTCGAACGGGTCGATCAGGTGGAGGGCGTCGTCCCACGCGTCGTAGATCTGGCCCTCGGCCGCAGCCCACGCCCCGTCACGCAGGCGCGCCTTGCGGACCCCGGTGAGCCGGTCGAGCTTCTTGAAGTACGCGACGCCGGCCTCCGTGGGGGTGCCGTCGGCGTTCACGTAGGCCGGGTTGTCGCGGTGACGGGAGATCAGCATCCGGGCCTCGCCCGCATCACACCGCTTCTTCAGCCAGTGCGAGGGGTGCGACGGGTTGCACGCGGCGATCTGCTGCTGCCACGACAGGGCCCCGTTGCGGAGCCGGGTGGAGATCGCTTCCCAGTCGTCGATGGTCAGCTCGGTCGCCTCGTCCGCGAAGACGAGGTCGTACTCGGCGGACATGATCTTCTCGGGCTTGTCCATGCCGCCGACGACGATGCGCGACCCGTTCGAGTAGCGGTAGCACGCGGCCTCCCTGGCGTTGCCTCCGAACCAGGACACGATGCTGCGGGCCAGCGCGTCGCTCGCCACCTTGTTGTCGAACGTCACCAGCGTCGTCGACGTCAGCGACACCGCGGTCTTGCGAACGATGAGGCAGCGGATCCCCGGGTTGTGCAGCGCCGTCAGGTGCAGGCGGAACAGCGCGGCCAGCGACTTGCCCGTACCGGCCGGGCCCGCGATGACCAGCTCGTCGTCGCGCCGCTTGAACAGCTCCCGTGCTGCGCCACGCGGCTCGTAGCGAACAACCGTGTCCCGGTCGAGCGCGGTCGTCACGTGAGGTCCGCCGGATCGATGCCGACGACCTCGTACTTCACGCCACCGGACACGGCGACCTGCGACGGCTGGTCGAGGCCACGGAGCTTGCGGTACGACTCGCGGACACGGAGCGCGGTCTGGATCGCCTGGAGCCGGGGGCCGTCGTCCTGGAGCGGCTTCTCCTCGCCGGTCTCCGGATCCTTCATCGTGACGACCTTGCCGTGCGAGACGACGATGTGATTCCGCTCGATGATCTCCAGCGCCATCACGTACAGGGCGTCGAGTTCTTCCGACTCGGTCTCGATGAGCTTCGTGACGGCCGGCCGGACGACCTCCACCTTCACGGCCTGGATCGCGCGCCAGGCCGTGCCCCTGTCGTAGTAGCCGAACCGCTCGGCCAGCTCTCGGTATGTGGTGCCGGGGTGGTCGGCGAGGTACTCAGCCGCTTCCGCGTCACGGCGGGCGGTGTCGATGGTGCGGGCGAACTTCCCGCGGCCGTCACGGGTTCGGCTCTGGAGCGTGGGCTCGGCGGTCTGGCCGGCGCCCGGGCGGTCGGCCGGTACGGGTGGCTCGTTACCGGTATCCATGGTCTGATGGTAACGAGTTGCGCAAGCAGTGGACGGCGGTGCGCACGCACGCGGAGGGGCCCTGACCACGGTGGCGGTCAGGGCCCCTCAGCTATGCGCGGGGTCAGATGAGCGTGACGTTCGAGTGGTGGGTCCAGTCGGACCATCCGCCGTCGTCGTAGGTGACGTTGACGTACAGGTCCCCGGTCGGATGCTCGTCGCCGTTCGGGAGGATGTGCTCCTCCTCGGTGATGACGCCGGTGTAGGTGGGGCCGTTGGCGTTGGAGTAGATGCGGCGGCCGACGTGGGTGGTGGTCTGCATGGTGGTCTCCGATCAGGCGGCGAGTGCGTCGGCGAGGAGGGCGATGCGCTCGGTGATGGGCAGGTCGACGGGGTAGAGCACGACGATCGAGGCGAGGCCGCGGCCGGGGCCGGCCTTCGACTCCTCGGCGGCGGGGCGGGCGACGGTGTACTCGGTGCGGTGGACCGTGTAGGTCTGGATCCGGTCGATGCGGAAGGAGCGCATCTCGCTGGTCTCGCGGTCCATGGCGCGGAGGACGATGTCGCCGGCGGCGGTGACGATGATGTCGGCGATCTCGATGGTGCGGATGGTCTGGGTGCCGTCGGCCTTCACGTAGGTGATGGTGACGGGGTGCTTGGCGTCGAGGGCCTTGATGAGGCGGGTGAGGGTGGTGGTGCTGGTCTCGTTCGCCGTGTGCTTCATCAGTGGCCCCCTCGTCGCGCTTCCCTGTGACACCTATGTTGGCCTACTCGGTAGGCTTTAGTCAATAGGCTTGGCCTAGTCGGTTGGCCAATCTTGTGGGAGACTCCTCTACATGGACACCGCGAAACTCGAACTCGCAGCTCAGCGCTACCGAGAGGCCGAGACCGCCCTCGACGCAGCACGCGCCGACCTCCAGGCTGAGGCCGTCACCTTCCTCCGGAACACCGACGAGCGAGGCGCGCAGGCCACCGTCGTCAAGGTCACCGGCTGGACCCGCGAGTACGTGCGACGCCTCGTCAGGGGCAGCGAGGAGAAGAGCGCATGAGCAAGACCATCAACCTCAACGGACCGGGCCGCGCGTTCGGCAGGCTCTACGAGCAGTTGCGGTGGGGACAGAGCGCAGCGAAACCCGGGCTGGCCGACACGCTGATCACGGCCAACGGCCGCATGGGGGACATGCTCGGGCAGTTGCGCCTGCTGCACGAGTCTCGGGTGAGGGAACTGCGGGACTCGAACCTTGCTGCTGTGGACGGCGCGGCCCCGGTGCGCCCGGGCGAGGAGTCCACATGAGCGAGCCGGAAGAGCCGGAGCCCGTAACGATCGAGTTCACCGTCGACACCGGCCGCTTCACCGCAGCCGCCCAGGGTGCACAGTCCAGCCTGATGTTCGCATCTCACCCCGACCTGCGCGGCGAGGCAGACCAACTCGCGCGGCCCAGCCGCGAGGGCTATCCCGACAACGCCGCATACGAGCTGGCCTGGCATACATGGCGCGCCATCCAGCGCGACGGGCGGCTCAATGCCGAGGAGCTGGACGCGCAGTTCGCAGTGAACGAAGCGCACGTCCGGCGCCTCTTCGAGTAGCCCACGGCATGACGAAGGCCCCGCCCCCGGACGGTGATCCGGAGCGGGGCCTCGCTGCGCCCGACCTACGGCTGCGTCGCGTCGTCGAGCATCTTCTGCTGGTCGACGTTCCCGTCCTCGTCGACCCAGCCGAGATCGTCCTTCAGCACGTGCGACATGAGGAGCGTCTGGTAGTCGTCCTCGCTGAGCCCCTCACAGTCCTTCGGCTTGGTCTTGTCGCCGTCCGGGCGGGCCTTCAGGGCGTGGGTGCAGTTCTTGGCGATGGTGCCGTAGGACGGGTTGTCGTTCCTCCAGATGGCGAAGCCGACGCCCGCTGCGATGACTACGACGGCAGTGGCGATGATCAGGATGGTGCGTCGGCGCATGTGTCCCCCCAGGACTGTGGTGTGCCCGGGATCGTAGCCGCGTCCACCGACAGTCCACCCCGGGAACGCGCGAAGACCCCACCGTCCGGGCGACGGTGGGGCCAACACGGACCGGCGGGCTACAGCGCCGAGTCGAAGGTGATCGGCCGGGGTGGGCGGCGTCCGGGAATGTCTCGCATCCGGCCGGCTGCACGCGCGGCACGGGCGCTGTGCGGGTCGATGGAGGCGAGCGGAGTACGCGGCCGGCGCGCGGCGGTGGACTGGGTCTGGGTCACGGAGGTGTCCTTCGCTGGGGTACAGGGCGGCCCCGCCGCGAGGGGGGATTCCGCGACGGGGCCTGTGCACTGACGATGCACCACCAGTGTGGCAGCGAGGGGCTGTTACAGGGTCGACTCCTCCACTTCTTCGATGTGGATGTGGGTGTGGCCGGGCCGCTTAGGCAGGGCGAACCTGTAGATCAACATCCCCTTCTGGGGTTCGGAAGGGGCTCCGTCGACAAGCTCTTGACCAGCGCACTTGCGACAGGAGGGCAGCCCCTCCCGGGGTGGGGGAGTGGCGGACGAATCGGACACGCGACGGGCGGAACGCCACAGCAGCACGGCCCCCGCGACCCACAGACCGAGCACCCCAGCGATCGGCGAGCAGGCGAACGCGACCGCGATCACGACGCCCGCGAGGACGATGAGGACGCAGGCGCCGGCTGCCGCGCTGCGCTCCTCGGGCTCGGGTTCCGGGGTCTTCTTCGAGCGGCCCATCACAGGACCCCGTACAGAACATCGCCGAGCCAGTTGGCGCCAAGCGCGAGGGGAGCGGCGGCGAATCCCGCGACCCCCGCCGAGGTGCCGAGGCAGACGCCGCACCACGCGCCGCGCCGGATGTCGGCGCCGTACCGGGACTTCTTCACCGCGGCGAGCAGCACGGCCGTGAGGATGAGGACGATGCACGCCCCGGTCTGGGTGAGCGGCAGGTATGCGGCCCGTGAGCCGTGCTGCCCGGCGTGCCCGCCGACACCCCAGACGAGGGCGACGTCTCCGAGCCACGAGGAGATCCACAGTGTGGTGTCGGCGACCCAGCCGATGATCCCGCCGACGCCGAGGATCGCGAGGACGCCGTACGACCAGGCGATCAGGAACGGCAGCAGGTCGGCCGCGTAGTGGACAGGGTTGCCCTGGAGGGCCTTGAGGCCGGGCCACCAGACGATCAGGTGGCGGGCGAGGATGATGATGCCGACGGTGACTCCGCCGAGCGTGACAACGGTCATGGCTGGTCCTAGTGGCAGACGGCCACGGCGAGCGCGGCGAGCGTGAGGATGAAGGCGGTCGTGGCGGCGACGGGCGGAACGGCACGGGGCTCGACGGCGGCGAGGCCGCATATCGCGCCGACCATGGCGACGGAGAAGAACGCGGCGAGGATCACGGGTAGAACCCCGTTCCGTCTCCGATGCGGGTGCGTGCGTCCCTGAGCCGTCGGCCGGCGGTGGCTTGGCTCACGCCGAGGAGGTGAGCCGCGCTGGTCTTGGTGAGCTGCTCGCCGTCCTTGAGCCGGGTGGCGAGGGTGACGATCTGCTGCTCGATCTGATCCGTGTGATCCGGCTCGGGCTCAGGGTCCGGCTCAGCGAGGCTCACGGTGAGCGGCTCGGCTGGGCTCAAGACGGGCTCACGTGATCCCTGCTGGTCAACGGGCTGAGCCGGTGGTGCAGTCGGGAGCGCGAGCAGCTCGGGCGCGGCGACGTCGAGCGCGGTCTTCACGGTCGTCTCAAAGCCGGGATCACGATCGGGCTCAGGGTCTGAGCCGGGCTCAGGCTCATGGCTCGCTGGCTCATCGGGGGCCCGCTCGGCGTGAGCCGCGTGACCGGAGAGCAGCTCACCGAGGGCCTCGCCCGCCCCAGCGGTGAGCCGGTCCCGCTGCACCGTGACGAGCCCCGCGCCGAGCTGCGCGTCACCATCCCCGGCGTGGGCAAGCAGGCGCCACACCCTGAGGGTCGACCACTTGCGTACCCACTTCCACGGGTGACGTTCAGCGCGAGCCCGGTGGTAGGCGATCTTCCGCAGGATGGTGGCGTTGCGCTGCTGCGTCTCGATGTCGACCGCGGTCCGGTGGAC
Organism: Streptomyces sp. NPDC005302; assembly: GCF_040607345.1. Taxonomy (NCBI): domain Bacteria; kingdom Bacillati; phylum Actinomycetota; class Actinomycetes; order Kitasatosporales; family Streptomycetaceae; genus Streptomyces; species Streptomyces sp. NPDC005302. Next base: position 42,830 of record NZ_JBEXGN010000026.1, on the reverse strand, counting down.
GACGAGGCGGCGGGCGAGGAAGCTGACGCCTTCGGCCGAGGCGGTCATGGCTAGGGGCGTGAGGGCGAACACGACCATCTCGCTGAGGCTGGGGGCGATGGCTACGCCCATGACGGCGGCCGAGGCGGGGAGCAGCCAGAGTGCGGCTCGGAGGGTGCGGGGTGTGGTCTGTCCGAACATCGTGACGACGATCATGACGAGGGCGGCGACGAGCGTCGCGCCCTCTCCGCCGGCGACCATTCCGAGGGCGGTGCCCTTGCGGTGGAGGACGGACGCGGCGTTTGTGTAGGTGCCGATGACCCCGACTGCGCCGACAGCGGTCATGGGGATGACGGCGAGGATGAGGACGGCAATCTGCCCGCCGGTCAGTTTCTTCACGGTGGTCTCCGGTGGTGGGAGATGGGGCCGCCCCGAGCGGGGGGATGTTCGCTCGGGGCGGCGGTCGGTGAGGGTCAGCGGGCGGCGCGATACCAGATGCCGCGCCGCTCCTGCGCGCGGTCGCGGTCCTCCCACGCCTGGCCGGCGCGAGCAGCGCGGCGGGCACCGGACGTCTTGGCGCGGAAGAAGCGGCCGGAGTCTCCGGTAACGGACGTACCGGCGGCGGGGTACGAGCGGCTGCTGTCGCTGCGCCTGGAGAAGATGCTCATCAGCTCGCCGCCTTCGCCTTGCCGGCGGCGAGCAGCGTGGCCGAGGAGTGCCCGCCCTCGTGTGCCAGGTCCCAGAGCCGGTTGCACTCGGTCTCGGCGTCGCGCCATTCCTGGCTGTCGTCGCACTCGCGCACGCCGACCCGCTGCGCGATGTCGCGGCAAGTCTGGTTGGCGGCGGCGAACCGGTTGACGAGGTCGAGGGTGTCGGCGACGGCGAGGAGGACGGCCGCGTATTCGGCGCGGGTGGCTTCGGGTGCGACGTGGACGCTGGCCGCGAGGAGCGCGGTGTGCAGGTCGGTGTCGCGGCCGGCGAGTTCGCGGGCGAGGTCGAGGCGGCCTTTCTCGGTCATGGGTTCGTCCTGTGCCTCGTTGTTGAGGCGGTCGGCCATGGTGAGGAGGAGAGCGCGGATGGTGGCCTCGCCCGTGGGGCTGGGCTGGTGGGCCTGCTGATCGATACGATCCATGCCAGGGCCTGCCTTTTCGTGATGGTCGAGGTGGGTCCGCCCCCGGCCCATATGGCGTTCGCAGCGCCGGGCCGGGGGCTTTGTGCATCAGCAGCGTTGGGCTGCTTCCGCCACTGTATGGCATGCCATACGCTGTGGGGAAGCAGCCCGCCCGAACGAGATGAGGCCGGGTGTGATCGAGGAGGTTCAGAGGGTGGTCGACGCCGTGAACGCAGTGCGTGCAATCGAGGACCCGGTGCGGCGGGCGCGGGCCATCAGCGAGCTGCTGAAAGCGCAGACGGAGAAGGAACCCGAACTGCGCGACGAGCGGCGGGAGATCGTGCTGAGGATGCGCGAGGAGAACGTCTCGTTCCGGAAGATCGCTGCTGCGCTGGACGTCTCGCTGGGCACGGTGCAGGACATCGTGCGGGGGCACTCCGGACCGTGGGGGTCACGCGCGAAGAAGGCGGAGGCGTCGGATGGATGATCTGGTCCGGTGGTACGGCGAGCAGCTCGACGAGGACGAACGGATTGCGCGAGACCAGCTCTGCATCAACTGCGGTAGCACCGTGGTTCCGATCCGGAGCGACCTCGGTATCACTGGCTACACGCACGGTGCCAACGAGGCCACACTGCCCGGCAAGGTTGCATGGCAGGGGAGGCGTTGCCCCGGCTCTGTGACGGGCGCGGTGCCTGTGCAGAACCCGGATCGCTGCCTGCGCGAGGTCGAGGCGAAGCGGGATCTGCTGCGCGTCGCGGCGGCAGCGCACGACTACCACGAGACGTTCATGAACGGTTTCGCGTCCGCGCTGGAGGGGACGCTGCGCTTGTACGCCAGCGCATACAGCGACCGTCCCGGCTACCGACAGGAGTGGGCGCCATGAGCGACACCACCTGGGGCTGACACCCCGCACACGACGAAGGCCCCCACCGACTCGGTGAGGGCCTTCCGGCTGTCCAGGCCTTGCGCGATCCCCGCAACCCGATTGGCGTCCGGCTGCACGGCCAGACTAGCGGCCCGGGATGCGCGCCCGCAGGCTCCGGGTGAGGCTGGTTGCATGACTCCGGTGATCGTGTACCCGCCCGACGAGGACGGCGGCCGACGCGTCCGCGCGGACGGGGCGATCCTCGGCCTCGCCTACTCGGTGCGCGACATCGCGGCGCTGCTCCAGATGGCCGGCCTTCAGGACGCGGACGAGATGAGCGTGGTGCGCGCGGAGTGGATCGAGTGGCGCGGCGGCGGGCCCGAGGTCTGGACGCACTGAGCGGGGCAGGCGTAGCGTCGCTGTATCTGGGAGGTACACGGGCCCGCCGGTTCTCGGACCGGCGGGCTTCGTGCTGCTCAGTCCTTCCGGCTCCGCACGTACCAGATCGCCAGGCCGAGCCAGCCCGCGCCACCCAACGCCAGGGCGAGAGCCCGCCCGATGTCGCCTTGCTCGCGCAGCCACAGCATGCCCGCGATGGTGGCGAGCCCGGAGACCACGCAGGCGGTGATGCGCCCGGCCTGCCACTGCGCGCCCGTCATGCCGCGATCACTCCCTCGGCCCAGATGCGTCCACACCCTGTGCAGTGCGCGACCGGGGCCCGGCCCTCACCGCCGTGGACGTCGATCCGGCCGCCGCATTCGTGCCGCTGCTCCAGCGTCCGTCGCTGCGCCGCGATGTCGAGGGCCTGCTCGATCCGCGCCGCAGCCCCGGCCGCTGTCGCGCCGATCTGCTCGACCTCGACCACGGTCAGCGTCCGGAACGGGCCGCCCTTGCCCTCGACGCGGGCCAGCAGCCACAGCGCGGTGTACGGGACGGGGCGCCGGCGGCCGGTCCACCTCCAACGCCGAGGGTCCGCCATGTCCGCGCGGGCGAGCTGGTTGCGGCGTTCCCGGTCCGCGGCCGGCCAGTTGCTCGGGGCGAACGGCATGGGCGGGCGCTGCACCGCGGAGGCGCTGTGGTCAGCCGTGTCGTGGAGTGCGGCCTCGACGGCGCGCATGGTGTCGAGGATGTGGAGCCGGACCGGGGTGGGGCGGTCGCCGAGCTGCATGGGGTCGCGTTCGAGGGTGCGGAGGTGTGCGGCCTGGTAGAGGCGGGCTTCCTGCTGTTCGGCGTCGTCGAGGGCGGCGAGGTAGCCGCGGAGGCCTCGGCCGAATCCGGTGAGGATGTTGGGCTGGCCGATGGACTCGTGGAGGTCGGCCCAGTGGAGGGCGCAGGTGCGGAGGTGGGTGGCGGTGGTGGTCATCGGGGCTCCATGGTGCTGGTGGGGCGGGTAACGTGATGGCCACCGGTGAGATGGGGCGTGCCTGGCCTGGGGAGGTCGATTTAGGCGCGCCCCTTCGTCGTGTCAGGGGCTGGTGATCCGGATGGTCGTGTTGACGATCCAGCCGATGACGATGAGCAGGCAGATCCAGCGGGGGACGGGCCACTCTTCGCCGAGCCAGCGGCCGACGGTGCGCAGCTTTCGCATGGTCACTTCTCCTTGGGCTGGTCGGTGGGCGGGACGATCGCGTCGTGCAGCTCGACGAGCCGCTTGTCCCACCAGCGGGCGATGGGGACGCCGAGCGGGGGTGCGCCTTCTTTCACCCAGCGTTCGTACAGTTCGATGACGCGGGTGACGTCGGCCTCGGCGGAGCGGTGGAGTCCGGCGAAAACACGGGCCGTGGTCTCGATGTGGGTGGCTCTGGTCGCTTCGGTCGCTGCCTTCCGGTACCGCTCGGCGGCTTCGTACCCGTCGAGCCTGTCGTACAGCGCGTCGAGTTGGTCGGAGTTGATCTCGTCGATGCTGAGCCGTTCGGTCATGCCTCAGGCCTCCATTCGGTCCCGTCGAAGTGCTGCTCGATGTCGCGGAACTGGCGGGCTTCGTGTGCGTCGAGCAGCAACTCGTCGCGGTGTGCGTCCGCTCCGATCGGCTTGTACACGATGCGGGCGGTGCAGTGGCCCCAGACCCAGCCGGCGGAGAGGCCGAAGAGCAGGGCGAGGATTACGGCAGCGGCCATGACTGCACCTCCGGGTCGATGAGGTCAGCGGCTCCGATGACGCCTCGGCAGAAGTCGCAGGCGGGGTCGCAGTGCGCACGGACCGGGGCATCGCCGACACCGAAGTGCTCTCGCTGCTGCTTGGCGAGTTCGTGGGCGTGCTGGCTGAGGACTTCGTTCGCCGCGTGCTCGGCCTCTTCGGGGGTGTGCTTGACGGAGAAGAGGCCGATGAGGATGGCCTGCATGTTGACGGTCACGGTGATCTCCAGGTGCGAAGTGTTCGGGCGAGGTGCCGCCCTGTCTGCCGGAGGGCGTAGAGGGCGGCGGTGATGAGCGGGGCGTCAGGTCCGGGGAGTCGTGCGCCAGGCCGCCGGGTCGTGCTTGTGGTCCCGGTCGGGCATGACGATCTCGTCGCCATGCCGGTCGTGGCCGATGACCATGCCGGGGCGTAGCCACGGGTTGCCTGCGGAGGTGCCGTTGCATTCGTCGGCTGGTCCGCAGGGGTCGCCTTCGTGGCGGCCGTGCCGGCACCGGTCGAGGTCGGTGAGGATCTTGACGAGGGCCTGGGTGTCCGCGAGGGATCGTGCGAACTGTGTGGTGGGTTCGGTCTGCGTGGTGCGGTTGAGGGCGTGGTCGATTCCGCTGACGGCGCTTTCGACCTTGGCGTGGAGCGGCGAGTACATGACGCGGTCTGCGCAGTGGAGGGCTGCGTTCATTTCGGCGTGCGCGCTGAGGTGTTTCAGTGCGGCGATGAGTGCGATCTGTGCCTTTTCCAGTTCGCGGCGGAGGTCGGTGATGGTGGGGTCGGTCATGCGGCTTCCGTCTCTCGGTGGGCCCAGGCGGGCGTGTGAGGCTCTGGCGCGGTCTCGGTGGACGCGGGGGCCGGAGTGGCGTGTGCGGCGCTCTGTGCCCCCACCACGCCCCGCCTGACGGCCATCCAGGCGGCGCGCATGCTGACGGCTGTGAGGGCGAGCAGCGCGGTGACGGCTGCTGCGGCGGTGAGGCACCACAGCCAGATGACGTTGATGAGCAGGCTCGCGGTGTCGATCGCGTCGTAGATCAGCACGCCCGTCACGACGACTCCCGGGCGACGAGGCCGAGGACGATCGCGCTGGTGCACGGCCAGTCGACGTGGTTGAAGCCGCGGTCCCACACCGAGCAGCGGGCGCAGACGACGGCGCGGAGCTTGCCGTTGGTGATGATGTTCATCGGCTCGTGGCCGAAGTCTTCGGCACTCGGCTGGCCGGTCACGGGGTCGGCTCCTTGTCGGGCTGGGCCACGACAGCGGGCTGACTCAGCACGTCCGTGCCGCAGATGGTGCAGACTCCGCCGTCCGGCAGGTCGTCCGAGGCAACCGGGTAGAAGTCGCCGGAGTCGACGGATTCGTTACCCGGGTGGTGCGCGAGGCAGCGAAGGAGCCGCCCGCCTTTGGACTTGTAGCCCACGATCCGCTCGGGGTGCGCGTCGAAGAGTTCCTTCTGCGCTGCCCGGTGTGCGGCGACGATGCATTCGCCGGAGCAGTACGGGCGGTCGTCGCCGGTACGCCACACGAGGTCGTCTTCGGTGTAGTCGGTGAGGCTGTCACCGCAGCGGGAGCAGTGGCGCTCGCCCTGTGTCTGGTCCTGTTGTGTCTCGCCGGCCTCACCGCGCAGCCCGGCGGCGGGCGCGGTGTCGAGGTTGGCGAGCACGTCGGCCGCAGGAACGGCGACCGGGTAGTTGGCGGGGAAGGCGTCCGTCTGGCTGGCGAGGTAGCTGCGCACGCGTTCGATGGCGGCCTCCGCCTGCTCGACGCGCTGGTAGTGCAGGATCCAGCGCGGGTGTTCGATGTCGCGGCCAGCAGCCTTGGCGATGGCGCTGATGGTCCTGAGCGGGATGTACGTTCCACGGTCGCTGACCTGCCACTGGCTGACGGCCCGGCGGTAGGTGGCGAGTTCGGACTCCAGTTGCTGCGCCCGGTAGTTGAGGCGGCGGTTCGTCTCGCGCGCTTCGCCGAGGGCGGCTTCGTGGCTGCACTCGATCGGGTCGGAGCACGCGGGCAGCACGGCCAGCACCACGGCGGCCAGCCTGTCCACGTCGCCGGTGCACAGCGCGCAGGAGATCGAAAAGGTGTGGCCGGGCTGGTCACCGTGCTTGTGGTGGTCCCACTTCTCCTGGCCTGGCGTGTACGGCCAGTCCGCTCGGGATGTGGTGACCAGCACCTCGGCGATGCGGTCGCGGAGTTCGGTCTGGTTGGTGGCGGGCGGGGACACGGCAATCGGGACAGCGGGCCGGTACGCCTCGCAGTCGCACGACAGGCAGGCGCCAGCGTTCGGCTCGTGCTCGGGCTCGATGTGGCGGCAGGCGCACGGCGTGTACTCGGGGCCCTCGGACGGCGGCAGGTCGGGCTGGTTCATGGTGTGGCTCCTGGGTGGTGGGGGCCGCAGTGGTACGGCCCCGACAGCGGACGATCAGGCGGTGGCGGCGGTCCTGGCGAGGTGGCGGGCTTTGCCGCGCTCGGTCTCGCAAGCCCGGCACACGCGCTCACCGCGCTTGCCGGGCTTCGGGTTCGGCCGGCGGTAGGTGTTCTCCGGGGTCATCTCGTGCGGGCCCTTGCCGCCGCGGCAGTGCGTCGACAGCGGCTTGGTACGGGAGCCGACGCGGCGGTCTGTGCCCTTCACCGGCGGGGCCGTCTCCGGCGCGTACCAGTGGGCGCGGAATCGCTTCCGGGCATTGCTCATTCGGAGGGTCATCGCCGAGTAGCCGATGCCGAGCGCGTCCGCGGCAGCCTGGTAGTCGTCGTACACGGCGAGCGCGACGACCGCGGCCCGCTCCGTCTCGGTGAGGACGGCGATGATCTGTGGCAGCGCCAGCCGCTCCGCGATGCCTTCCTCCGGGCGGGCGGGCGGCAGCGTCCAGTACTGCCGGAACCGCGGGCTGCTCGCGACCTCGTTGGTGCCGTCCTTGTCACGCTGGCCGAACAGGTGCCGCATCTCGCGGACTTCGGCGTAGATGGCGCGCCAGCCGACCGTGAACAGGTCGTGCCAGTCAGGCGGTTCGACGGCGGAGCACAGGGCCTCAGCGATCGCCGACCATGCGGTCTCGTAGCGGGTGGTGGCGTCGGAGGCCATGGATCGGTCGTAGGTGCAGGCGGACGCGGCGAGGCGGTCGAGGTCGCGCATCGTGTAGCCGTGGGCCACAACCGCGGCGGCGGTCACCTGGCGTCTCCTGCCGGGCGGACTTCGCTGTCGCTGAAGCGCAGGCCATCGTTCAGGTCGGGGCCGTGGCCCCACGGGAAGGGGTCGCTGGCGAAGCGGGGGATGCGGATCACGGGCTGTCCGGCGGTCGCTCCTGCTGCGGCCACCATCTGGCAGTCGGCTGTGGTCTCGGGCATGGTGTGCTCCTGGGTTCGTAGGCTGGGTGGGCGGCCGGCCCGCGCGATTCGAGCGCGCGGGACGGCCGTACTGCGGACAGTCACGCGGTCTGGTCGAACAGGTCGAGCTGGTCGCCGAGCCGGCGGTTCGCCCACAGCACCTCGGTCCGCGCCTTGTCCGTCTTGGCGTTGCCGGTCTGCGCCGCCTGCTCGTAGCGGTGCCAGCCGTCGAACAGCTCGAGGTACAGCGGGCTGTCGTACCCGGACAGGACGACCGTCGCCGCACACGCGGCGAGCGCGGCCGCCAGCTCCCGGTGCTCGGCCTCGGTCTTCATCTCGCAGCGGTAGTTGTTGCCCCACCCGCGGGTGCTGCCGAGGTACGGCGGGTCGACGTACAGCAGGACACTCGGCCGCGCCCCGTACCGGGCGATGACCTCCAGCGCGGGCAACGCCTCCAGCGACACGGCGTGGAAACGTTCCGCAGCTGCGGCCAGCCGCAGGGCGTAGGCCTCGAGGTAGCCGGGCATCGACGTGGCCGAGCCGGCGGGGTCGATGTAGTGCCGCCACCCGGTGTTCCGCAGCGTGCCGGAGCGGCCTTGGGCGAGGCGGCACCAGATGCGGCGGGCGAGTTCGAGTTCGTCCGTCGTCGGGTCCCACGTTGCGGCGAGTTCAGCGCGGCCGTGCGGGGTGAGCATGCAAGCGCGCAGTAGCTCGGCGGGCCGGTCGCGGAGCACGCGCCAGAACGTCATCAGCTCCCCGTCGAGATCGTTGACGGTCTCCATCCGGGACGGCGACTTGGCGAGGAGCACGGACAGGCCGCCGGCGAACGGCTCGACGTAGTGGTCGTGCGCGGGGAGCAGGCTGGTGATCCATGGGGCGATGCGCTGCTTGCTGCCGAAGTACGGGACGGGCGACTTGATGCGCTCGGTCATCGCTGCGCCCCCTCGGCGGCCGGCTGCTCCCCGGCATAGTCCGGCCGTCCGGCAGCAAGCCATTCGACGTAGCGGGCGAGGTGGAACGACTCGTCCTCGTCGCCGTCCCAGCGGTCGGGCTCGGTCATCGTGCGCTCGATGACCGTGCGGAGGCTGCGGTACATCTGCGCGGCCTCGGAGACGGTCTCGCGGTCACCGGGGCCCTGCTCTCCCAACTCGGCCAGACGGAAGCGGAGCTGACGGACTTCGGCGAGCAGCGCGGGCACGTCGGTCCCGGCGAGTTCCTCCCACCCGGCGGTGCGGGTGTCGGTGGGGTCGCCGTACTCGTGCAGGTGTGCGGCGCGGGCTTCGATCTCGTCGAGGTCGATGGGCTGGCGGTCGGTCATGATCGTTCTCCTTGTTGACAGTGACGTCAGCAGTGTGCGAGGTCGGATGTGTGCGGGGCGCGGCCTAACCGAGTGAGCGCGGTCAGGCGGTGCGTCGGTCGATGGCTGCGATCCAGGCGACGGCAAGTGCGGCGACTTGGGCCAGCTCGGTTCGCAGTCGATTCGGATCACGCTCGGCCAGCGCCTCGTAGACCTCCTCCAGCAGGACGTCCCGCCATGTGACGGATCCGGTCTTCAGCGCCTCGTCGACGATCGAGCGGTAGCGGTCGGCGACGTACAGGGCGCCTGATCCGCCGGTGCCGTCGGGGTGGTTCTGCTCGCCCCACTTCGCGTCCTGCCGCTCCCGCTCGGCCTGGACTTCGGCGAGGACTGCGGCGTCGGGTCCGAGGGTGCGGCCCATGTAGGCGGCGACGTCGGCGAGGAGCCGGCCGCCGAGGGCGGTGGCGGGGTGGTCGGCGTCGAGGCGGATGGGGGTCTCGCGGATGGCGGTTTCGATGAGTGCGGCGAGGGGGCGGAGGGCTTCGGTCTGCTGCTGGGTGAGGGGCGGTGTGGTGGTCATGCGGGTCTTCTTTCGTCGTGGGGCGCGTGGGTGTGGGCGGGGGTGTCGGGGTGGCTAGCGTTTGAGGGCGTAGACCTTTTCGCCGCCGATGAGGGGTGCGCCTTCGGGGCCTTTGATGTGGGGTGCGATCCAGACGGGGCGGTGGACTTGTCGTTTGGGGTGCCATTGCTGGCGCCAGTGGCCGCGGGTGATCCATCGGTGGTGGTATTCGCGGCTGGTCTCGCTGTCGCTGGGGCTGCTGCTGGTTTTGGGGCGTCGGAGTTCGATGACGCGGACGGGTGCGGGTTCGTGGCCGGCGCGACGGAGGCGCTTGCGGACAGCACGGTCTGGCTGGACTTCGGTGTCTTCCGCGAGGGGCTGCTGCATGAGGAGCCACATCGCACGGATAGTGCGGATGAACCGCTCGTCGCCGATGGAGACGTGGTCAAGGGGATCGAATCCGAAGTGGATGAGCGCTTCGGCCTGCATGGGGGAGAACCGACCCATGGCGCTGCGCTGGTAGGCCGCCTGCTCGGGAGTGCACTTCCCCAGGGCGGTCATGTGCGTGATCATCGTTTCGGTGTCGCAGTAGAAGTTGAGTCGCACCCCCTCGCTCGATGACCACCATTCGACTGCGGCGATGGGACTCAGGCTTCCGCCCGTTGAGCGTGTCCCGGGTGCGAGGTAGGCGAAGCCGAACTCGGACGGCACGTCCTCGGGGAACAGGGTGTACTCCGGCAGCGATTCGGCGGCGGCCGTGGCTAGCTCGTACATCTCCTCGGCTACATAGAACAGTTCGTCGCAGAGCAGCCCGTTCACTTCCATCCGCTGGTACTCGTCGGGTGGCGAGTAGGGCGCTCCGCGGTGGTTCAGTGAGGCGGCTCGGTCTTCGTAGAACCAGGCCATTCCTGGCGCTGCGAGCGCGGCGGCGAGTTCGGCTCGGAGTTCGGGGAGGTCTTGGGGGCGGATGTTGGTGGTCATGGTGGTGTCCGATCAGGCGGCGGGTGGGTGGCTTCCGGTGGCTGTGTCGCAGCCGATGTGGGTGTCGTAGCCGCGGGAGGCCCAGTTGCTGTCGAGGGTGAGGTTGCAGACGGTGCAGACGTGGCCGCCCTGGGGACGTCCCCCCTCCTTGGTGGGGGGGCGGGGGGACGTACCCCTTTGTTGGGTGTTCCGGGGTGTCCCCCAGGGGTCCCCGGGGGACGTTTGACCTGGGAAAATGTCTTGTTGGCCGTTTTCTTCGGGGGACGTTTCTGTTACTGAGGAGTAGGGGACGTGCGGGGGGACGTCTGAAGCGGGCCGGTTCTTGCGGATCCGGATGGCTTCTTCGATCTTGGTTTTGGCCGCTTTGATGCCGAGTTCCTGGCACTTGGGGATCACGCGGCGGGCGCCCCAGTCATTGGGGACCTTGGCGCTGTCGAGAAGTTCGACGATCCACGCGGCCGAGCCGGGGGCTGCGCCGCTGCCGCCGCCGGTGTTGCTGCTGAGTTCGTGGCGGGTGCCGCCGGGGACCCAGAGGCCGCCGCGCTGGCGCTGTCCGCGGCGGGTGATGAGGAAGAGGTCCTCGCCGAGTCCGGAGCGGGTGTGGGTGCGGTTGAGCTTGAGCGTGGTGGTGATGTGCTCGATGCCGGCGCTGGGGTCGAACGATTTGTTCTCGGTGAGGCGGGTGAGTTCCCAGACGTGGTCGACGTCCTGGGACTTGGCGCTGTTGCCGCGCGCGCCGCGGTCTTCGTCTTTGCCCATGTGGTCGAGGCGGACACCGCTGATGGTGCGGGCCTTGAGGGGGGCGTGGACGCGTCCGTAGAACTGGAGCCAGGTGTCGGCGTCGTTCTCCTTGCCGGTGATGAAGCGGGAGACGGTGTCGAAGATGACGAGGTCTCGGGGCCGCTCTTCGACGATGGCGAGGAGTTCGGCCGCGGCGACGGAGGACTGGTCGAAGCTGCCGCTGAAGCGAGGGAAGAGCCGGTAGTCGAGGCGTTGGAGATCGTCCGGTGTGGCGCCGAAGGCGATCATGCGGGTGACGATGTCGCGGAGGTTGTTCTCGCGGTCGAAGTAGAGGACGTTGAGGGGCTCGCGGCGTTCGTCGCCGAGGAACGACCGGCCGGTGATGGCGCAGAAGATCCAGTACTGGACGAAGATGCTCTTGCCCGCTTTGCCGGGGCCGACGAGAGCGACCTGCTGGCCGCGCTCCATGAATCTGCCGGGAAGCCAGTCGATGCGGGTGAAGTCGGTGGCGTAGGCCTCGTACCAGTTGATGCTGGGGAACCGGTCTTGCGGTTGTTCCGGTTCGGGCTCCGGTTCCGGGGTCGGCGCTTCTTCCTGTGCCGGTTCTTCGGGCTCTTCGTCGTCGGAGTCGGCGAGGGGGATGAGGTCGTCGAAGCCGTAGCCGGCGGCGAGGTGGTCGGAGACGTCGGCTTTGGCGTGGGCGACGGCGGGCAGGGCGATGCGGTGGGGTACGCCGAAGCGGGCGAGGGAAGCGGCGACTTTGCGTGCGTGGGTGATCCCTGCGTCGTCGCGGTCGGCGATGATGACGACCTCGGCGGCGCCGCGGAGGCTGGCGGTGTAGTCGTCGCGCCATCCCATGCCGACGCCGCCGGGCATGGTCGTGGCGGTCGCGCCGATCTTGGCGAGGTTGTCGGCGTCCTTCTCGCCCTCGCAGACGAGGACGATGCCGCCGGCCTGTGCGGTGGCGACGACTTCGGGCAGGCGGTAGAGGACGCGGCGGACTCCCTTGGTCTTGTATCCGCCGTCGGGGGTGCGTTGGAGGAAGTCCTTCTTCTTGCCGTTCTTGCCGGGCTCCCAGCGTTCGACGCGCAGGAGGAGTTCGCCTTGCTCGTCGACGTATGGGTAGTCGGCGACCTTGCGGCGGGTCGGGTTGGGGTCCGGCTTGGGCAGGGGTTCGTCGAAGAGGTCGCCGAGGGTGAGGCCGAGGGCGGCGACGATGTCGTCGATGTCGCAGCCGGTGTGGCAGCTGAGGACGATGCCGTTGCCGTCGTTGCGGTTGCCGATGGAGAGGGACGGTGTGCGGTCTTCGTGGGCGGGGCACTGCCAGGAGTTTCCGCGGCCTCGGCAGCCGCGGTTGTTGAGAGCGTCTGTGACGCGGGTGCGCGCGTTCATCGCATCCCCTTGGCGATCTCTTCGGCTGCGGCAGTGATGCGGTTGCACCAAGCGCGGGCCGCTGTGCGGACGGATGCGGGGCTGGGCTGCTGCTTGAGGTCGTGGCGGATGGAGTCGAGAACCAGCTCGTGCAGGGCGCGTTCGGCAGCGCGCTGGACGTACAGCTCGTCGTGGCCGGCGTAGGCGTGCTCGTCGATGTCGGCGGGCTGCGGTACGGGCCACTCGCCTGGTTGGCGAGGCTGTTGCGGGTTCTCGGTCACTCGGGTGGTGCTCCTTGCGGGAGTGCTGGTGGTGGGCAGCGCGAGTTAGCAGGTCAGCGCGTTGTTGCTGGGGGCCTCACCTGCCTCAGATTCTACCTCGGGGTGTGTAGTCACCCGCAATACATTGGCAATACGGTGAGGTGAGAGGGGGTGTGTTGCCGGTGACGGGTCAGCTACTCTGACGTCATGACGACGAAGGGCACCCCCGGCCGCATGGTCCGCATCGACGAAGAGATGTGGGCGGCATACGGGGAGCTGTGCGACGAGGAGGGAACCTCCCGTGCGGACGACATCCGTCGCCATGTCCACTCGCGCGTGAACGCCTGGCGTCGCAAGCACAAGCAGCGGGACGCCGGCTCGGCGCAGAACCCCGGGAACTCCTGACCCGTTCACCACAGCGTTCCTTCGGGCTTCGCGCTGAGCGGCGTGCCTGGCGGGCACGTGTGCTCGACAAGGTGAGGGCGCGGGCACTCGCGGTTGTGGAACGCGGTGTGGACTTCGACCAACCGGGCACCGGTCCATTTGCTCTCCCTCAGGCACCAGGCCAGCCGGTTCGGAGTCGTCAGTTCGGCGGCCTGGCCGGGGGTGTGGCGGACGTCGTCGACCACCACCACCCACGGCAGGCCTTCTCTCTGCCGCAGCACCGGGGACCCGCACCGGTCGCATGACCGGTGCGAGACCCCCGAGTTGCTGCGGGCAGGCTTCATGCGGCGCGTACTCCTTGGGCGTGAGTGGCTGGGCAGATCGAGCGGTGTTCTGGCCGGGCGGCGGCGACGAAGTTCTTCACGGCGGTCGGGCCGGTGACGATCGGCGAGGCGTAGCCGCAGCGGACGCATTCGAAGCGGGCGCGGGGCGGGCGCCGGTACTTGATCTCTCCGGCGTTGTCGCCGTGCTTGATCTCGTAGCCGTCGCCGCAGTCGATGAAGAGGGCGTCGTTGACCTGCTGACGGCCGGTCATCCGGTGGCCGCCAGTTCTGTCTCCTCGGCCCGCTCCCGGCGGTCCGCGAGGTGCGACGGCTTCACGCAGCCCTCGACCGCGCACATCCGCTTCGTGTCGCCCTCGGGCCAGTGACCGCGGTCGAGGTAGAACGACAGCCGGTTCGGCGTGACGCCGCTGCTGCCGGGCCTGCTGACGACCTTCCCGCCGGTCCACACGGTGTGTTCGCCGTCGGTTTCGGTGTACGCCTCCCAGGCCTCTTCGAGGCTGCGGGCCCGGGTCACGGTGCGCGGGGTCCCGGTGTAGTCGTCGACACTGATCCGTTTCACGGAGCGGCGGCGGAGGATGACGCGGCGTTCCGCTTCGGAGAGACCACCCCAGACGCCGGTGTCCTGCCCGGTGTCGAGGGCCCACAGGGCGCAGGCTTCAAGGGAAGGGCAGCGGCGGCAGACCGCCTTGGCTTCTTCGATCTGGTCGAGGTAGGGGCCGGTGCTGCCGGCGGGGAAGAACAGGTCGGGGTCCTCGTCGCGGCAGACCGCCTGGTCTCGCCAGTCGGTGGCGCGCGGGGTGGCGGGGACGGTCCCGGTGTAGGCGTTCATGCCGCCACCCCCGCCGGAATGTCGTGCACGGCCCGGGCCCGTAGCACCGTCCGCGGTGACACTCCGAGCCGTCGCCCGATCTCGTGGTCGTCGAGACCACGGCCGGCCAGCTCGGCCACATCGTCGGCGTGCACACTCCGCGGCGCCGACGGAGCGTCCGGGTCGGGCACACAGGCGGGGTTGTCGATGTCGTCCCACGCCATCGGCCCGTACCAGCCCTCGGCCATCGCCTGATTGCGGGCCTGCTCCGCGAACCGGGACTGCGGGGCCGGCCGCGTCGACAACCGCCGGTAGACGCGCTCGACCTTCGTCGCGGTCATGGACCGGATGTTCACCCAGCGCCCTTCGACGGTCTGCTGAAGGCTGCTGATTCCCGTGCCGACTTGGGCGGCGATGTCGGGCAGGGTGTAGCCGAGGACCATGAGGGCCTGGAGGCGGCGTCGGGTTCCGGTCGCGTCGCTCATGCCGCGGGGGATGGGCGGCGCCTGGTCGAGGCGGATGTTCAGGACTGCGGTGACGGTGGTCCGTTTCGTCCTGCGGCTGCGTCCGGAGAGGAGATCGCTGATGGTGACGCTCCCGCAGTCCGCGGCGGCAGCGATCTGGAAGTGGGTCCAGCCGCGGGCGGTGAGGCGTTCGGCGTGGGCGCGGGCCTGGGTGTTGTCGATGAGGCGGTTGATGCCGTTGCTGTGGTCGTAGGCGAGGCGGAGTCGGTAGGAGTGGCCGGCGGCGACGCATGGTGTGCAGCGGCAGGAGTGGCGGCTGTAGCGGCTGTACGTGCCGTGGGTGGGGAGGTTGTTCACCGGGTCACCGCCGCGAACCCGAGCGGGTCCTGGCCCGGCTCCAGCGGGCGCACGACGAGGACGAGTTGGCCGCCCTTGCGCTTCTCCCCGAGTCGCATGTCGGGGCCGATCACGCGCGTGTGGTCGTCGTCTTCCACGATGTCGGCGTCGACGAGACCGTCGATCGCGGCCTTGAAGGACGGGTACCAGTTCGCGGGGTCACGGCGGTCGTTCTTCGGCGGGTGCAGGATGCCGAGGACGTGGATCCGCTGGTAGAGCGGGCCGGGCTTGGCGGCAGCGAGGGCCTGCATGAGGGCGGGGCTCTCGGTGATGGCCTTGTGCGTCTCCGCTCGGATGGCGGCGGTCAGCTTCCCCTTGGGGGCGTGGTGGAGGCGCTGGTTCGAGTTGAGGAGGTCGAGGCCGGCGGGGAGCACGATGACGAGGGGCCGGGGCCCGGCCGCCGGGGTGGCGGCCGGGGTGGCGGCCGGGGTGGCGGCCGGGGTGGCGGCCGGGGTGGCGGTGTCGAAGAGCGTCGGCGCGGTCGTCATCAGGCACCGCCCGTCGTGACGTTGCCGCAGCCGCGGCACTTGAACTGGTCCTCGGACACTTCGTCGTGCCGGGTCGTGAGGTGCGCGCACCGGGTGGTGTGGCACGGCATGCGGATCTCGTCGGGGTCCGGGGCGGTCAGGACCGGGCCGACGGGGCGGGGCCGGTGGCGGCCGGTCGGGGCGACGATCTGGCGCAGGACGCGCAGGGTTCTGGTCACAGCGCGGCGCTCCCTTCGAGGCGGTGGAGTTCGATGCGCAGGTCGATGCCTTCGGCGGCGAGGGTCTGCTGCAACGACAGGGCGAACGCGGTCACGTCGTGCAGGACCGTGTCCGGGTGGCCGGCGCGGGCGATGTGGGCGGCGATGACGTCCTTCACCCGACACAGGTCCGTCAGCGCGCGTTCCATCTGGTTGGCGCAGGCTTTCGCGGTCTCCTTCTCCGCGGCGAGCTGGGCGGTGAGGGATCCGATATGCCGGTTCTTCGCGGCCAGTTGCTCTTCGGGGGAGACGCCAGGCATCACGCTTCACCCCCGACCAGCTCCGGGACCGGGCGCAGCGGCCACGTGCCGTCGATCACCACGGCGGGGTCCGTCTTGCGGAAGTGGTCCTGAAGGCCAGCGGCCCGCTGTGCAGCCCAGCCGATCTGGCGGCGGTGCAGCTCCTCGACGTCGGCCACGGCGAGGTCGTCGAACCGTTCGTAGGGACCGCGCCGGTTGACGAGGAGTTGCACCCACTCGGGACGCTGGTCACGAGGCAGGCCAGCGATGTTGCCCATACGCCAGGCGGCACGCGCGGACATGAGGGCGTCGTAGGTGGCGCCGTGGGCCTTCTCGTCGTCCCAGCCCAGCCCGTACCTCTGAGCAGTGGTCTTCATCTCGTAAGCGCCCTGCTTCTCCGAGACACGCTTACGGAAGGGGGCGGCCCACCAGTCGAGGATCATCGTGTCGATGACCCGGGTCAGCGGGGTACGGCAGATGTCTTCGAGGCTGTCGCCGAGGTGGCGGCGGCATTCCCGGTCGAGGAGGTTCAGGTCGTAGCCGCCGAGGTTGTGACCGACCAGAGGGACCCCGCCGGCCACGACTTCGGCGATGGCCTTCGCGATCTCGCCGACGCCCTGCTCTGCGGGCTGGCCGTGCTCGGCCACGTACTCGTCGGTGATCTTGTGCTTCTCGATGGCCCCGGGTTCCATCTTGATTCCAGGGTTGAGGAGCCACTCGCGGGTATCGGTGGGGAGTCCGCCGCCGACGAGGATGAGTGCGCACGAGACGATGCGTGCGGTCTCCGGGTCCTTGTCGGACGACTCGAAGTCGAGGGCGGCCATGCGCTGGAGGTGCCAGGGAGTCATCGCCGGGCCCCCGATCCCGGAGCAGCAGCCGCCGGCCAGCCCGCAGCCTCCGCGGGCGCCCGGTCCTCGACGACCTCGACGGCATACGCGCCGTCATCGTCCGGGCCCGGCGCCCCACCACCCCCAGTTGCACCCTCGGGATCACCCTTGATCTCATCAGCACGCACCTTCAGCGCGGCGATCAGATCGTCCGTCAGATGCCCCGCAGCGAACGCCGCCCGGTACACGTCCTGCACGTCATCAACCGTCAGCGCGGCAGCAGCGTCAGCGAGGTAGTCCGGCCGCGGAGCCTCGATCGCAGCCCGCGCCTGACCGCCACCGGCCGGATCCAGCGCCACCGCCGTGGGCAGCGGCCCGTTCAGTGCCTGCCGCGGAGTGACCCCCCTGATCTCGACGACGACGACCGGGAAGTGCTTCGTCTGCCCGCCCGCGACCCGAGTGCGCGGCTCGATCCGCAGCGTCACCGGAACCAGGCCCTTGCCGCCCGTCCCCGACAGCACCATGTCGACGGTGCCCGCGAGTTCGTTCGCCGCATACCAGGAGTGCGTCTCCACCCGCCACACGCCCATGTCAGGCATGTCCGGGAGGATGACGTTCAGCCGCGACGTAGCCGCGCACACCTGGTCCTTGGTGTAGGCGTCCTGCCGCAACTGGTGCCACTCGGGACCGTGCTCGGCCAGGCACAAGCAGGGGTGCCGGCTGATCTGCTCGGTCTCACCGTCGCAGCGGCGCACGCACCCGCCCTTGTTCCACATCTCGTTGGCCTGCGACAGCGGGTCGCCGGGCGGGAGGATCGCTTCGATCTGCTCGGCCTCGGTGATGACCCGGAACTGCGGGGCGCCGTTGCCCTGCGGCTGCCAGCGTTCGACCGTGCCGCCCATCGCCTCTGCGGCGGCCTTCACGTAGTGCTCGGCGTGACTGCTGACCACCCAGGTCTTCGACTTCACCGGCCGGGGCCGCTTCTTCGGGTCCTGGTTCGGGATGCTGTAGCCGGTGCGCAGGCGGCCCAGCTCGCGGGCCTGCTTCTGCGCGGTGCGGATTCGGGAGCCCACGTCAGGCCACCTTTCGGAAGTTGCGCCACCGGGCCGGCACCGGCTGGTCGGGGGCGAGGAGAGCGGGATAGGAGGAGGGGGCGGCGTGGTGCCACAGCGCGTTGACGAGGGCGCCGCGGAACGCCTTGTGCGCGTCACGGCCGGCGGGCATCTCGACAAGGGCGTGGGACTTGGTCCGCAGGTTGAGGACACCGGTCCGCTGGATCTTCGGCATCGGCTGCTCGGTGTCGTCCGGGAGCAGGACCGTCTCGCAGAAGCGGAGCGCGGCGAGCTGCTGCGTGTTCTCCGGGTAGACGTCCTTCGCGGAGCGGGTCGCCGACGTCTTGAAGTCGATCAGCCACAGTTCCCGCCGCCGGCCGATCCCGGTGGGCAGCCACACCATGAGGTCGGCGGTGCCCGCGTAGCCGAGCCGGCGGTGCAGGCAGGTGATCTCGGTGGCCTCGACGTGCTCGTCGATGTCGACGCCCCAGAAGTTGAGGAACGCCTCCAGTTGAGCGAGGTAGGGGGCGACGACCTCCTCGACCGCGAACGGGGAGCCGAGGAGGCGGAGTTCCGCAGCCTGGTGAATGAGGGTGCCGAGGTCTGACGCGGTCTCCCGTGCGTCGATGTGGACCTGCTTGATCTCCTTGACGAGCGCCGCCCGGTCGGTGATCGCCCGGCGGGCGACCTCGATGCGGTGGTTGAGGATCCACTCGATGGTGAGCTTGACCGCCCACGGCATGAGGCCGTGCTTGTGGACGCTGGTGTTGAGAACGTTGGTGACGGAGACGAGGTCGGGGCCCCCGGCGGGGTCGCTGTAGTAGCGACCCCGCTCGGTGTCCCGGGCGTGCTTGGGACTGGTCACTGGCCACCGTCCTCAGGTGCGGTGCCGACGAAGCGGGCGAAGACGCGGCTGGCATCGGGAGTCGGCTCGACACGGGCCTCGAAAGACCCGGCCGGCTGATAGGCGTTGAGGCCACGACCGCCGTTGCGGATCCGCCAGCAGATGGATGAGGCCGACTGGCGGCTGGAGTAGTCGCGAACGGGGAGCCACACCCCCGGGTTGGCCCGCAACTGGGTGTCGACCTGTCCGTGATTGGCGGAGATGCGCTCGGCGGGCGCGGTGGCGCCGTTGGCCCGGGCGATGAGCAGGGCGCGAGCGAAGACGAGTCCACGGGCGCGGGGCCCGCCGGTCCGGATGCGGTCGCTGAGGTCGTCCGCCGCTTCCCGGAGTTCCGCGCTGACGGCGAGCTGTTCGTCAGCGACGAGGGCTTTGATCAGGTCGTCGACGGTGAGTCCGTCGAAGATGGGGTCGGTGCCGTAGGCCTGGGTGAGGGCGCGGCGGACGTCATCGAGGGCGCTCATCGGCCACCCTCCTTGGTGACGTCGGCCCACCCGCACGGCCACTCCGCGCCCTCGTGCGAGTACGTCGTCCACGCGCCGCCGTTGATACGGGTCCACCCCAGGGCGACACGCTCACCCGTCTCGGGGTGGGTGGTGACCGCTGCGCAGTTGAAGTCCCAGGGACCAGCCGAGTAGGTGTGACCGGGCTCGAAGAAGTCCGGCGGCAGCATCCGCAGGTTGTCCGGGCGGACCGCGCCACGGGCGACCTTCGAGGCCATCACCGCGATCACGTCCCCCTGCGCCCGGCCGATCTTGTTGCCGCGCGGAATCTCCCGGGCCTTCTTGACCAGCCAGGTGACGACGTCCGCCTTCGGCAACAGGTCAGCCTCGGCGAGAACTTCGGCACGGTAGGCGTCGATGGAGGCCCCACCTCCGTCCGGGACGGCAGGATCGATGTTCGTCTCCAGCACATCGCGGGCGCTCATGCGGCACCACCGGCTGTCCCGCACGCGTTGCAGGTGAACCCCTCAGGCACCGCGCCCTTGCACTTCTGGCATACGGCGGGCTCGAACAGGAGCTGCACGAGGGTCAGGCCGAGAGCGCGAGCGGCGTGGTCGGCGAAGTCCACCGAGATGTCGCGGCGGTATCCGATCTCGCAGGAGGCCACCTGAGAGCGGCTGATCTTGAAGCCCTGCGCGTTCATCCGGTCGGCGAGCTTCTGCACCGACATGCCCTGGAGCTTTCGCAGCGTCCGGATCTTGGCGAACAGTTCGGCCGCAAGCGGCTGGACGGGCGGGCGTTGGCGGGACTCGCTCATGCGGCGGCCTCGCCCTCACGCTGGCCGGGGATGACGACGGCCGGAGCCGGAGCCACCGCACGCAGTCGGTCCGCGAGGTGACCCACCGCAGGCCCGTGCAGCGGGAGTTCGTAGCCGAGCGCGGCCACGAGCTGCTCGACGAGGCAGTCCTCCGGCTCCCACCCGTCGTGGGCCCGCGCCTCGGCCCGGTCGCGAACGATCTCGTCAAGCAATCCGAGGAGGTCCGGGTTGTCGGCGATCGCGTGGATCGTCGCGACGAGGTAGTGCTCCACGTCGAGCATCGCCCCGCCCGGGGTGCGGCGGACGTACAGCCGGTACGGGCCGGTGATGACCGGTCGGCGGAAGACGCGGTGCAGGTACAGGCGGACACGGTTCATCGGGCGGCTCCGATCGGTGCGGTGAGGACGAGGAGAGCGGCAGCCAGCGACAGCGGGGCGTCACGCAGCCAGCGCGGGGTGAGGTGCTCGGCCTCGACGAGGAGGAAAAAGGGGACCAGCGACCCGGAGAACAGGGCGATGGCGAGGAGGACGGCGCTGGTCGGGGTGAGGTCGGCGAGTGAGGCGATCAGCCACTCAGGCATCAGGCACCGCCCTGCTCAGCCATGAGCAGCACGTCCCGGTCGCAGCTCACACACACGCCACCGTCCGGCAGGTCCGCCGAAGTCAACGCGTCGAGCTGGTCGTTGCCGCGGCAGCAGATCGTGCAGTAGATGACGCTCACGTCCGGAGCCCGGTGGGCGACGATCCGATCCGCGTCCACGCGGAGGGCCTGCGTCGGAGCGAACAACCGCGTGATCCCATCCGGCGCCGCCTCAGCGGTGCCCACCGGCATCGGCAGCGCACCCTCCCGGGCCACCGTCAACGCGAGCCGCCGGGCCTTCATCCGCGCGAGGATCTGCTCCTGCGACGGGGCCGCCCACTCGTGCCAGCCCACCGCGTCCGCGAACTGCCGTCCGTGGCCACGCCGTTCGACCGCACACCACCTGCACGCCGACGGGACGACAGTCCTCGGGGCGCTCACGCGGACACCTCGTTCGCGTCCGCAGCCGCCTCCAGCACCGCGACGACCGACTCGACCGTCCGGCCGGGCAGATCACCCCAGCAGTCGACGTGGTTCTCCAGCCACCGAGGCGCGTCACTCCACGGCGGCTCGCCCTCCACTTCCAGGCGGTGGGCCAGCACCTTCACCGCAGCCTCCGACAGCTCCGTCGCGAGGCGCGGGTTGTCGCCGCCCGGCGAAGCGACGCAGCGGATCGCAGCCACGATCGACAGGGGGCGCGACGAGTGCGGGGAGGATGTGCGGCGGTCGAACGGGTCGGGCAGGTAGTCGCCCTGATGGTGTCCGTTCGCCGCGATCAGGCGGGCCGCGGCCCGGAACGCTGCGGAGACGTCGGCCGGACGCACGGTCGGCGCCGTGTCCGGGGTCTGGAATGATGCGGTCATAGCCGCCTCGCTTTCTCTGTTGTGCGGGGTTGCTGCCAGGGGTCGCCGAGCCGGACAAGCGGGCGGCCCTTCGGCGTTGGTGGGTCAGGCGGCGTCGGCCGAGGAGGCCGGCGGCGGGACGCGGAACGTGGCCCACAGGGCCTTGCCGCGGAGGATCTGCTCCTGCGTGAAGCGGGGAGCCTCGGTCACGCTGCGCTCGACGCGTTCAGAGCATCCGGGGAAGTCCGCCTCGCAGTCGGCGAAGGAGAACGGGACGCCCTTCATGAGCCGACCGTGATCCGCTGCTTGCTGAGCCGCTCCGGCATGAAGGTCAGAGACCGGCCAACGGTGCCGAAGAGGATCGCGAGGTCTACGCCAAGGGCCGTGCAGATGGCCACGGCGCTTTCGTAGGTCACGCGGGTGCGGGCTCCGGAGACGAGGTCTCCGACCACTCCGCGTGCGATGCCGGCCCGGTGGGCCAGCTTCCGAACGTCGACCGCGTCGCCTCGGCCTGTGCGTTTCATCAGGGTGAAGAGGAGGTCACGGTCGAGTAGTTCTTGTAGCGGTGGTGCGGGTTCAGGTGTAGTCACGTCCACCTCATGCAATGGTTCGCCCTGCGGTACTGCACCGCTTGGATGAGTAGAGCATTGCACGACTTGGACGGCTTGTCCATCCTCTTGGAGAAGGCTCGTGTCGCCCCGCCGAGGAGCCGGATAGTTGGGTCTCGTTTTCGCCAAACTGAGCGCGCGCTCTGGCGTGAGCCATCCATTTGCATGGACACTCTGTCCGGCGCATAACTCGTCGGGCCTGCGCCACCAGGGGGTATTTGCGCCGCACCTCCCTGACCCCATGGACACCCCACGGCCCATGTAGCGACACGGAGTGGCAGGATGAGCCTCATGGCAGCGGAAGATCGAAAGGCGGCGCAGGGGCGGACTCAGTTCCGCGACGTCGTTGTAGCGCGCAAGACCGCGCTCAATCTGAGCTATGCCAAGTTGGCCGCGCGCTGCATCCACCCGGACACCGGGGTGCAGACGGTGAAGGACTCCTGGCTCCATCGGGTGGCCACCGGTGAACCGGTTCAGGCCCCGGACTACGACATGCTGCTCGGCATGGCCGCCGGCCTGGAGGTAGACGTTGACGTCCTTCAGGACGCGGCGTCGGCTCAGTTCTTCGGCGCGGAGAAGATTTTCGTCGAATCGGTCGAGGCGAAAGCATTCCTCGAGGACGCGGACCGGCTGACTCCGACGCAGCGCGAGGCTGTTCAGGCGCTCATGCGGTCGCTCGCCGAGGGTCGCTAGCCGGACATTCCGGGAGAACCCCCGGCATGATCATTGGCCTACACCATTACAACCAGTAGTACATGGTGTCGGGGTGTAGTCGAATCTTGTTCAAGCTGGCACCATTACTGATCCGCCTGGGAAGCGTGAGATGTTGCGATAGCCTGCACGAACGATTAGATCGAACGCACGATCGAATCCGTGTGCACGTCCCTGGGGGTTCGATGACGGAACGCAGTAAGGGCACCACCGCACCTCGCACGACAGTCCGCGCACGCATCGTTTTCAGCGACGAACTTCCCGAGGGATGCCCTCCATTCGAATGGCCGGAAGGCAGGAACATGATGGAGATCGAACTCGTTGACGAGACGCTCATCGTCATCAAGCCGAAGTCCATGGAACGCCCGCTCTACGAAGAGTGGAACAGGTACCTCGAGCGAGTAACCCGACTCGGCATCTGGCCGCGTGAGCCCAGCCGTTCCGGCCATCCCCAGGTCTGACCTGCGAACAAAGCCCCCTCATCCCACGGGAGTTAGAGGGGGCTTTCGCATACCTTCGGTCTCCCCACCACGATGACGTTGTTCGCGTTCCTGTCGGTCATGGTGACGTCGGGTTCGCAGGCGGTGTACGGGGAGGCGGTGTGGGATCCGGTGCAGCTGGCCGCCAAGACGGACAACGTGGTGGGCATCCTGTTCGCGCTCGTCACGGTGCTGGTGGCGACGCTGTCCGTGAACATCGCGGCGAACCTGGTCTCTCCGGCGTTCGACTTCTCCAACATCGCGCCGCGGAGGATCAGTTTCCGGATGGGGGCGCTCGCCACGTGTGTCCTCGGGGTGCTGATCTTCCCGTGGAAGCTGTACGCGGATCCGCAGGGTTACATCTTCACGTGGCTGGGGCTGGTGGGCGGTCTGCTGGGGACGGTGGCCGGCATCCTGATCGCGGACTACTGGATCCTGCGGCGGACCAAGCTCGATCTCGCCGACCTGTACCGCGCTGGTGGCCGTTACTGGTACGACGGCGGCTGGAACTGGCGTGCCGTGGTGGCGTTCCTCACCGGCGGTGTCCTCGCGGTGGGCGGGGCCGACTTCCATCCGCTGGTCGACGGCCGTCCCATCGGGGCGCTGAGGTCGCTGGCCGACTACGGCTGGGCGGTCGGGCTCGGCACGTCGATGGTGCTGTATCTGGTGCTGATGCTGTCGCGCGGGAAGGGCCGGACGGCCGTCTGACCGCGTGGGGCGAGGGCGGTCAGGCTTTCTGGCCGCCCTTCAGCGTGTTCACGGCGTCCTTGGCGGCCTTGATGGCGCCCTTGTTGATCTCGTCGGTGCCGGGTGCCTTCTTCGTCTCGAAGTCGCTGCCGTTGTAGGTGATGACGACCAGGGCGTTGGACACCTGGGCGATCACGACGCCTTCGCGGGTCTGCTGCTTGTCCTCGGTGGTGAGGTTGACGACGGAGTAGGCGGAGTCGCCGAGGCCGGGGACCGCTCCGCCGCCGCTCTTGTCGGAGACGCGGTCCTTGTAGGCCTTCTCCGCCGCGGCGTCCGAGTCCTTGATCTCGTACGAGACGTCGAGCCAGCGGTAGTCGAAGTCCTTCAGCGCGTTCCACGAGCAGGTGCGGCGCAGGGACTTGTCGGTCGACGCGATCTCCTGGCCGGCGGTCTTGGCTCCGGGGACCAGGGACTTGACCGAGGCGACGGGGATGCCGGTGCAGGGCGCGGGGGAGGCGGTGTACGTCTTCCTCGCGGCGGCCGCGGTGGACGGTGCCGATGCCGTGTCGCTGGGCTTGTCCTGCGTCGGGTTGTGCTCGGCGGTGGGGGTCGCGGTGAACGGGTCCGCGGCCAGGGCCCAGCCCGCGGCGGCGAGCACGGCGACGGGCAGCAGACGCGCGGTGAGTGCGAGCGGCAGAGGCAGAGAACGCAAGGCGCACTTCTCGTGGGGGACGGTGCGGAGGTCGTGGTCCGCACGGCGGACGGGACGCCAGTGTCACACGAGTCCCTGTGGTGGGGAAGTGCCAACTCGCTCCGTGCCCGCGTGGTGACAGCGGCCGCCGTTGGACGGCCGGTTGGGGGACGCAGTGGGACACTTCGCCTCTTATGGGGCCTTGTCCGAGTGGGGTGCGGGACCGTGTCGCGTGGAGGCGGCCCCGGTGCGCGCATGTCGCTCAACTGGGCTTTCCTGTAAGGGAGTCGAGCCCTGGGAGGCTTCGGCGGGGTGAAGCGGGTCCGTCCGGCGGGTGCCCGTGCCATGATCGGCCGATGATCGCGATACGCCCGAGGGGCAGGTGGGTGCGGCCGGTCGTCCTGGCCTGTCTGGTGATGACGGTCACGAGCGGGTGCGGGCTGTCCGCCGAACTGGACCGTGAGCGGGACCCGGCGCGTACGGCCGAGCCGTTTCCGACGCGGAGCGCGGTCGGGACCGACGGGTCGGGGGCCCTGCGGATCGAGCCGCCCGAGCTCCCGTCGTCCGTGCCGCTGCCGTCGCTCTCCCCGTCGCTCTCCCCGTCGGGCACGGTGTCCGGGCTGCAGGGTGGCGGTTGTCCGGCGTCCGGGCTGCGGTTCGGGACGGGTCCCGTGGACGCGGCGATGGGGCTGCGCGGCATGACGCTCACGCTCACCAACTGCGGGAAGCGGCCGTACGCGGTGGACGGCTACCCGGATGTCGTGGCGGTCCTCGGCCCCGAGGGTGCGCGGGTCACCGGTGTGCGGGCGGTGGCGGGGACGGACCAGGTGTTCATGGCGCCCCGGGATCCGGGGCCGAAGGCGTTCACGCTGCGGCCGGGCGAGCGTGCCAGTGCGGGTCTGTACTGGCGGATGGCGGCCGAGGAGGGCTCGTATCTGCGGGTGGCGCCGGGCAAGGGGCAGCGGTCTGTCACGCTGCCGTTGCCGGACCCGCTGGACATCGGTCCGCGGAACACGCTGGGCGCGACGGCATGGGTGCCCGCGAGCTGATCCCCGGCTGTCGCCCGCTCTGCTGTGCGGGGGCGGGCAAGTGTCATAGTCGGAGCCGAGGTTGATCGCTCCGTACAGCGAGGTGGCAGGCATGTTCACGACCCGACCGACGCTCCAGGGCACCTTCGGCATGGTGTCCTCCACGCACTGGCTGGCCTCGCAGTCCGCGATGGCCGTCCTGGAGGACGGTGGCAACGCGTTCGACGCCGCGGTCGCGGCCGGTTTCGTCCTGCACGTCGTGGAACCGCACCTGAACGGTCCGGCGGGCGAGGTTCCGATCATCCTCGCGCCTGCCGGCGGTCCGGTGCGGGTGCTGTGCGGTCAGGGTGTGGCGCCCGCCGGGGCGACGGTCGCCCACTACCGGGGGCTGGGTCTGGATCTCGTGCCGGGGACGGGTCCGCTCGCCGCGGCGGTGCCGGGGGCGTTCGACGCGTGGATGGTGCTGCTGCGCGACCACGGCACCAGGACGCTCACGGACGTCCTGAAGTACGCCATCGGGTACGCCGAGGACGGGCACGCGCCCGTGGAGCGCGTCGGCGAGACGGTGGAGACCGTGCGCGAGCTGTTCGAGACGGAGTGGACGTCGTCGGCGCAGGTGTATCTGCCGGGCGGCCGGGCGCCGCGTCCGGGGGAGCTGTTCCGCAATCCGGCGCTGGCGGCGACGTGGCGGCGGCTGCTGGGCGAGGTCGCCGGTGCGGGCGGCCGGGAGGCGGAGATCGACGCGGCGCGCGAGGTGTGGCGCTCCGGGTTCGTCGCGCGGGCGCTGGTCCGGCAGGCGGGGCGGCCCACCGTGGACACCAGCGGTGAGCGGCATGTGGGCACGTTGACGGCCGCCGACCTGGCCGGCTGGTCGGCGACGTACGAGGACCCGGTGACGTACGACTGGCGGGGCTGGACGCTGTGCAAGGCGGGCCCGTGGAGTCAGGGTCCCGTCCTGTTGCAGCAGTTGGCGCTGCTCCCGGCCGAACTGCCGCCGTACGGTTCGGCCGCGTACGTGCATCTGCTCGTGGAGGGCTGCAAGCTCGCGATGGCGGACCGGGAGGCCTGGTACGGGGACGCGGCGGGGGTGCCGCTGGACGATCTGCTGTCGGAGCCGTACAACGCGGCCCGGCGGGCGCTGGTCGGTGACAAGGCGTCGTTCGAGCTGCGGCCGGGCGGTCCGGGTGGCAGGGAGCCGGTGTTGAGCGGCCACGCGCGCGTGGTGGCCGCGGGGGAGGCCGGTTTCGACGCGCTGGGGGTGCCGGGTGCGGGGGAGCCGACCGTGGCGCGGGCCGCGGCGGAGCCCGAGGTGGCGCCGGACGGGGGTACTCGGGGCGACACCTGTCATCTCGATGTGGTGGACCGGTGGGGCAACATGGTCGCGGCGACGCCGAGCGGCGGCTGGCTGCAGTCCAACCCGGTGGTCCCCGAGCTGGGTTTTCCGCTCGGTACGCGGCTCCAGATGGCGTGGCTGGAGGAGGGGCTGCCGAACGCGCTCGCTCCGGGGCGGCGGCCGCGGACGACGCTGACGCCTTCGCTGGCGTTGCGTGACGGGGTGCCGGTGATGGCGTTCGGTACGCCGGGCGGTGATCAGCAGGACCAGTGGCAGACGCATTTCTTCCTGTCGGTGGCGTTGCGTCCGCCGGTGCGGGGCGGGCTGGACCTGCAGGGTGCGGTCGACGCCCCGAACTGGCACAACGACAGTTTTCCGGGGTCCTTCTATCCGCGCGGCATGCTTCCGGGCAGTCTGACCGTTGAGTCGCGCATGGAGGAGGCCGTGGTGGAGGAGCTGCGTCGCCGGGGTCATGACGTGACGGTGGCCGGGGCGTGGACCGAGGGGCGGCTGTGCGCGGTGGCCCGTGATCCGGAGACGGGTGTGCTGTCGGCGGCGGCCAACGCGCGCGGGATGCAGGGGTACGCGGTCGGCCGGTGATCGTCCGGCACCGGGAGTTCATGGTGATTCCACCCCGAGTACCCGGGAGGGGTGGGGATTGTCAGTGCCGCGTGCTGTGATGGAGCCATGATCGAAGACATCGAAACCATCGACGAGTTTCTCGCGCACCGCACGTCCGACGTGGAAGAAGTGATCCGTCAGGCGGCCGCCGCCGAGATCATGCCCCGGTTCCGGCAGCTCGCCGCGCACGAGATCGACCAGAAGTCCGGCCCGCACGACCTGGTGACGGACGCCGACCGCAAGGCCGAGGAGTTCCTGACCGGGGCGCTGACCGCGCTGCTGCCCGGCTCGGTCGTGGTTGGCGAGGAGGCGGTGCACGCCGACCCCGCCAGCTACGGGGCGATCGGTGGGACGGCGCCGGTCTGGATCGTCGACCCGGTCGACGGCACACGGCAGTTCGTGCACGGCGACTCCGGGTTCTGCACCCTGGTGGCGCTGGTGCTGGACGGCGTGGTGCACGCGTCGTGGACGTACGCGCCCGCGCGTGAGGAGTTCGCCACCGCGATACGGGGGAGGGGTGCCGTCCTGGACGGTGTGCCCCTGCGTTCGGGTTCGCCCGAGCCTGACCGTGACCTCGACGTGGCGATGTCGCACCCGGACTACACGACGGACGAACAGAAGCGTGCGCTGCTCGGGCTGCGCTCCGAGGGTGTCGTGGCGCGGCCGTGCGGCTCGGCGGGCCTGGAGTATCTGGCCGTGGCCCGCGGCGAGTTGGACGCCACCGCCTTCTCTTGGGAGGCGGCCTGGGACCATGCGGCGGGCCTGCTGCTGGTCGAGGAGGCGGGCGGCACGCACCGGACGCTCGGCGGCGAGCCGTTCCGCGTCACCGGGGGGAACGCGCTGCCGTTCACGGCCGCCCGGGACGAGGCCACGGCGCGTCGGGTGATGGCGTTGCTGGAGCCGAGGTCCGAGCAGGTGGCGGCCGGCGCCTGAGCGGCCCGGGGAATCCCTGGTCCGTCGCCTGGGAGAGCCGCACCCGGTCCGGTCCGGGCGGCGGCGTACGGCCTGCCGGGGTTCACCGTGGGTGCGCTCCCGGCGACCCGGGCCGTCGGGGGCGCCGGTCCACCGGCATATCCTGAACCTCAGTGGCCATCGGCTGACGAAGGAGTCCGAAGGTGCCGTCGATGCTCGATGCGGTCGTGGTGGGTGCGGGGCCGAACGGACTGACGGCTGCCGTGGAGCTGGCCCGCCGGGGCTTCTCCGTCGCCGTGTTCGAGGCGCGGGACACGGTGGGCGGGGGTGCGCGCACCGAGGAGCTGACGCTGCCCGGTTTCCGGCACGATCCGTGTTCGGCGGCGCATCCCCTGGGCATCAACTCACCGGCGTTCCGCGCGATGCCGCTGGAGCGGTACGGCCTGGAGTGGCTGCACGCGGAGCTGCCCATGGCGCATCCCTTCCTCGACGGTTCGGCGGGGGTCCTCGCGCGGTCGGTGGCCGAGACGGCGGCGTCGTTCGGGCCGCGTGACGCGGGCGCGTACCGCAGGCTCGTGACGCCGTTCCTGTCGAAGTGGGACACCCTGGCGCACGACTTCATGTCGCTTCCGCTGACCTCGCTGCCCCGTGACCCCGTCACGCTCGCCCGCTTCGGGCTGGCCGGGCTGCCGCCGTCGACGTGGCTGATGCGCCGCTTCCGTGACGAGCGGGCCCAGGCGCTGTTCGCGGGTCTGGTGGCGCATGTCATCGCTCCGCTCGGGGGGATCGGCACGGGTGCCGTGGGTCTGGTCTTCGCGCTGGCCGCGCATGCCCGGGGCTGGCCCGTGGCGCGCGGTGGTTCCCAGTCGGTGTCGGACGCGCTCACCGCCTATCTGAAGGACCTCGGCGGTACCGTCCACACGGACTACGAGGTCAAGCGGCTGGACGATCTGCCGCCCGCGCGGGCGTACGTCTTCGACACCTCGCCCACGGCGCTGGCCCGTATCGCCGGGTTCGGGCGCTACTACGACGGCTACCGGTACGGGGCGGGCGTCTTCAAGGTGGACTACGCGTTGGACGGCCCGGTGCCGTGGACCGCCGAGGAGGCCCGGAGGGCCGGCACGGTGCAGGTGGGGGCGAGCAGGGCGGAGATCGGGACGGCGCTGCGGGCGGCCTCGCGTGAGGGCCGGGCACCGGACGCGCCTTTCCTGATCACCGTGCAGCCCGGTGTCGTGGACCCCTCCCGGGCGCCCGAGGGCAAGCAGGTGTTCTGGGCGTACGGGCATGTGCCGAACGGCTGGACGGGCGACCTCACCGACGCGATCGAGCGGCAGCTGGAGCGGTTCGCGCCGGGCTTCCGTGACCGGGTCCTGGCCCGCGCGACGGCCGGACCGCCCGAGCTCGCGGCCCGCGACGCCAACTACGTGGGTGGTGACATCGCCTGTGGTGCGGCCTCCGGGCTCCAACTGCTGCTGCGGCCCAGGCTGTCCGCGTTCCCCTACCGCACTCCGCATCCCGCCGTGTTCCTCTGCTCCTCGGCCACTCCGCCGGGTCCCGGGGTGCACGGCATGTCGGGGCACAACGCGGCGAAGGCCGTGTGGAGGAGACTGAGGCAGGAATGACGACGATCACGCTGGTGCTGGGTGACATCACCCGGCAGAGCGCCGACGCCGTCGTCAACGCGGCGAACTCCTCGCTGCTCGGCGGCGGAGGTGTCGACGGGGCGATCCACCGGCGAGGTGGCCCCGCCATCCTCGCCGACTGCCGCAGGCTCCGCGCGGGCCACTACGGCAAGGGACTTGCCACCGGCCGGGCGGTCGCCACCACCGCGGGCGAACTCGACGCGCGCTGGGTGATCCACACCGTCGGCCCGCGCTACGCCCGGGACGAGGACCGCTCGGAGCTGCTGGCGTCCTGCTACCGGGAGTCGCTGCGGGTCGCCGACGAACTGGGCGCCCGTACGGTCGCCTTCCCCGCCGTCTCCGCGGGTATCTACGGCTGGCCGATGGACGACGCGGCCCGTATCGCGGTGGAGACGGTGCGAGCCGCGGAGACCGGCGTCGAGGAGGTCCGTTTCGTGCTGTTCGACGAGGCGGCGTACGGCGCGTTCAGGGCGCGGATCTGAGGCGGTGGGCCTGCCGGGCCCGGCGGCGGTCGGCGCGGACGGGTTCGTCGGCCGTGCTCACAGCGGCAGTTCGACCACCAGTGGCCGGTGGTCCGAGACGCGGGTCGGCGGTGTGTCCACGCCGGTGACCGTGTCCGCCGCGATCCCGGTCGCGAGGACGTGGTCGAACTGGACGAGGGGGCGGTGCGCCGGATAGGTCGGCGTGCGGGCCAGGTCGTACCAGTGGCGCGGTGGGCGTGTGGTGGCGTCGTCGCGTGTCCGTCGGCGTCCCGTGCGGCCCTTGCGTGTGGGGGAGTTGAGGACGGTTCTCGGGAGGGCGCCGGTCAGGTTGAGGTCGCCGAGCAGGACCTGGGGGCCAGGCAGGTCGGCCGTCCAGGCGCGGACTTCGAGGAGTTGGCGGACGTTCCAGCCGGGGACGAACGACAGATGCAGGGCCACCACGGTGAACGGGCCGTGCGGGCCCTCCAGTACGGCGGCCAGTGCGGCCCGCGGGTGGTCCCACGACACGGTGAGTCCGGGCCGTCCCGGTGTCCGCAGCGGCAGGGGCACGGGTGCGGGTGCCAGCCGGTGTGCTCTCCAGTGCCGTACGGGCAGTCGGGACAGCAGCGCGATGCCGTGCGAGGGAACGCCCTCGCTCACCTCCGTACCGCCCTCGGCCTCGGTCTCGCCGGGGCCGTACACGCGTAGCCCCGGCTCGTCCGGTTCAGGCGTCCGGCCGGCGGCCGGTGCCGGCCCGGTGGGGAACGCGGACGCGTAGCGCCAGTACGGCGCCTCGGCGCCCTCGGCGGCGGCCCGCGCCTGGTCCACCCGGCCCGATCGTTCCTGGAGACGGTCCAGTTCCTGAAGGGCCAGCACGTCCGCGTCCAGGGAGGCGACGGCCCGGACGAGCGGGGCCTCGGGGCCGCTTCCGGCCGGGACGGCGACAGGCCGCCCGTTCCGCATCGGCAGGCCGTGGAGCACGTTGAACGTCGCGAACCGTACTCGGCCGGCACGCGTCCGGCCGTGGGGATCCGCCTCGGAGGCTGTCATGGGCGCGACCGTATCGGGCGGGCGGCGGGCGGGGTGGCCCGATCCCGCGGACGTTCACGGGTTCGTCGGGCCCGGAGGGCCGTCGCCCCGGAGGAGGTCGCGCAGTGTCTGCTCCTCCTGACGGCTGAGCCCCGTCACGAAGTGCTGGAGGGCGGCGATCGGGTCGGGCCCGCGGTCGAGGGCCTCGCGCATGGCCGCGGCGGTCAGTTCGGCCGCGTCCTTGGCGGGCCGGTACGCGCCGCGCCTGCCGTCCACGTCCCGGAGCACCAGACCCTTGTCGTACAGACGCTTGAGGATGGTGTGCACCGTGTTGTAGGCGAGGCCGCCCGCGAGTTCCGCCTGGATCTCGGCGGGTGTGAGCGCGTCCTCGGTGGCCCACAGGGCGGCGAGTACTTCGCTCTCCAGCATGCCCGCGCTGCGCCGCTGCGCCCTTCCGTCGGGGCCTGTCCCAGCCATGCCCCTCACCTTACAGCGCGTAGGGGCGCCCGGGACGGCCTCGAAAGAGGGGGCGGGCACCGCGTCGGGGCGGCCCGGTGACGTGTCCCGGTGCGGCGCTAACCCGGTTGCCCGTCCCGCCCGGCGGCTTGTGCCGGTGCGAGGTAGCTTGTCGCATATTTCCCCGACTCTTACCTTGCCCGGATGGAGCGCGGCGCGGCCCGACCCTACGGTTTGTAGGGCTGAAGGGAGGACGATGCCCAAGACCCAGAACGTCCCGCTGCTCGGTGTCCGGCGCAACGGACCGGCCCCCGCCCCCGCCGCCCGGACACTCCGCCACCCAGGGGGAACAGGCCTCCTCGCTCTCGTCGCGGTCGCCTTCACTCTCGTCCAACTCGCCCTGGTGACACCGGCGATGGGCCTCGGCTGGGACGAGGCGGTGTATGTCAGCCAGGTCTCCGGGCACGCCCCGGCGGCCTTCTTCAGCGCCCCGCGCGCCCGTGGCGTCTCCGTCCTCGTGGCACCGGTCGCCGCATGGTCCTCGTCGACCGTGCTGCTGCGCGTGTACCTCGCCGTCCTGTCGGGACTCGCGCTGTTCGTGGCGCTGCGCGTCTGGCGCGGACTGTTCCCGGCACGGGTGCTCGCCGTGGCGGGCGCCCTGTTCGCGACGCTATGGGTGACCCTCTTCTACGGCCCGCAGGCCATGCCCAACTACTGGGTCGCCGTCGGCGCCCTGGCCTGCGCCGGCTGCTTCCTGCGCGCGACCGCGGACCGCACCGACCGGGCCGCCCTGTGGGGGCTCGCGCTCAGCGCCGCGCTGATGACGCTGATGCGGCCCACCGACGCGGTCTGGGCGACGCTGCCGCTCCTCGTCGCCGCCGTGACCGTCCCCCGGTGGCGGCGCCCGCGGCCTCTGGCGGCGCTCGTCGCGGGCCTGCTGGCCGGGGGCGTCGAGTGGGTCGCCGAGGCGTACGCCGCCTACGGCGGCCTGGGACAACGGCTCGACGACGCCTCCCGCATCCAGGGCGGCCTCGGCTGGAACATCGCGATCCTCGACCAGGCCCGCAGCCTCGGCGGCAAGGCCCTGTGCCGGCCCTGCGCCGGCGCACTGCCCGGCCTCCCGATGACGCTGTGGTGGTTCGCCCTGCCGCTCGCCGCCGCCCTCGCCCTGGTGATCGCCGTCCGCGCCCGCCGCCCGGCAGCCACCGTGCTGCTCGTGGCCTGCGCGGCGACCGCGGCGCTGCCGTACCTCTTCATGATCGGCTACGCCGCGCCGCGCTTCCTGCTCCCCGCCTACGCCCTCCTCGCGATCCCCGTCGCCGATGCCGTCGTCCACCTCGTCACCGCCCCGGGCAGGTCCTGGCGCCCGGTCACCGTGACGCTCGTTGCCCTCGGCCTCGCCGCCCACGTGGCCGTCCAGTTCTCCGTCCTGCAGACCACCGTGCGGCGCACCACCGAGGCGCACCGGGGCTGGTCCGCGACGGCGGCGGAACTCCACCGGCTCGGTGTGCGCCCGCCCTGCCGGCTGACCGGCCACCAGGCCATCCCCATCGCCTTCTACGCCCGCTGCTCCGCGCTCGCGGCCGCCGGGCACAACGCGAACGCCACCGAGCGGGCCCTCGCACGGGCCACCCGCTCCCTGCCGTTCGCCGTGGTCACCGAACCGGGGAAGCGGCCGCCCGCGTACGCCCGCGACTGGACCCCGCACCGCGCCGGCAACCTGAACGTCTACGTGTCCCCCCTGACCGGGAGCCGGGCACCATGACCGCCCCGCCCGGCACGCCGTCGCCGTCCCCGCCGCGCGGGGACGGCACGGCCGACGGACGGCGGCCCGCCGCGTACCTCCGGCCGGCCGTGCCGGGCGGGCAGCAGCCGACGGCGGTGCCGGGACCGGCGCGCCGGCTGCGCGGACGGGTCTCCTGGCATGCCGGCTTCTCGCTGGTCGTGCTGGTGTGCGCGGCCTACCTCGCCCACCGCCACTGGCCCGTGGTCGCGGCCGGAGCCGCCCGGCTCGCGGGCGCCGACCGCGGCTGGCTGCTCGTGGCGGCCGCCGTGGCCGGCGCGACCTGGGCCTCCTCCGCACTCGCACAACAGGGCGCCACCATCGTGCCGTTACCCGCCGGGCGGCTCGTCGCGGTGCAGTTCGCGGCGGCCTCGGCGAACCACGTCCTGCCCTCCGGGCTCGGCGCGAGCGCCGTCAACCTCCGGTTCCTGACCCGGTGCGGACTGTCCGTCCCCCAGGCCGCGACCGCGCTCGCCGTCAAGGCCGGCGCCGGAGGGGTCGGGCGCAGCTGTCTCATCGCCGCCCTCGCCCTGGCCTGCCCCGGCGTGCTGCGGATCCCGCGGGCGCAGGTGACCGCGTGGACGGTTGCGGCCTGTGCGGCGGCCGTCGTGGTGGCCGCCGTCGCCGCGGTGCTTCTGGCCGGGCCACTGCGGCGGGCACTGCGCCGCGTCCTGCTCGACGTGCGCGCCGTCCACGAACGGCCCGCGCGGGCAGCCGCCCTGTGGGGCGGCTCCCTCGGCTCCGCCGCGCTGCACTCCGCCGTCGTCGTCGCCGTCACCCAGGCCATCGGCCTGCCGCTGTCGCCCGCACGCGTGGCGCTCGCCTTCCTCGCCGCGAGCAGCGCCGCCGTCCTGCTGCCCACCCCCGGCGTCATCGGTTCCCTCGACGCCGCCCTCGTCCTCGCCCTCACCCTCGCGGGCGCGCCCGGCAGCGCGGCGGCGTCCACGGTGCTCGGCTACCGGCTCCTGACCAGCTGGCTTCCCCTCGTCCCGGGGCTGGTCACCCTGGGAGTACTGGTCCGGCGCCGCGTCCTGTGACCCGTACGCCGCCACAGCCCCGTACCGGCCGGGAACAGGTGGGCGAAGGGGCGGTCCGGGGTGCAGGCCGGGCGAGGCAGATGTCGGATTCCCGCCAGCCCGACCCTCCCGGGTGACCGATGCTTGAGGCATGCAGAACGGAATGCACACCGACACGGAGCGCTGTCTGCGTGCCGTCCAGTCGAAGGACGCGCGCTTCGACGGATGGTTCTTCACCGCCGTCACCACCACGAGGATCTACTGCCGGCCCAGCTGCCCGGTCGTGCCGCCCAAGCCGCGGAACATGACGTTCTTCCCGAGCGCGGCCGCCTGCCAGCAGGCCGGGTTCCGGGCCTGCAAGCGGTGCCGCCCGGACACCAGTCCCGGCTCGCCCGAGTGGAACCACCGCGCCGACCTGGTGGCCCGCGCGATGCGACTGATCGGCGACGGGATCGTCGACCGCGAAGGCGTGCCCGGCCTCGCCACCCGGCTCGGCTACAGCACCCGGCAGATCGAGCGGCAGCTGCTCGCCGAGCTGGGCGCGGGCCCCCTCTCGCTCGCCCGGGCGCAGCGCGCCCAGACCGCCCGGCTGCTCATCGAGACGACGCCGCTTCCGATGGCCGAGATCGCCTTCGCCGCGGGGTTCTCCTCGATCCGCACCTTCAACGACACCGTCCGCGAGGTCTTCGCCCTGTCGCCGAGCGAGCTGCGGGCCCGGCTGCCCAAGAAGGGCAACCGGGGCCCCGCGGGAGTCGCGCACACCCCGGGCGTCCTGAACCTCCGGCTCCCGTTCCGCGCCCCGCTCCATCCGGACAACCTCTTCGGACACCTCGCGGCCACCGCCGTGCCCGGGGTGGAGGAGTGGCGCGACGGCGCGTACCGGCGGACCCTGCGGCTGCCGTACGGGCACGGGATCGCCGCTCTGACGCCGACGCCGGACCACATCGCGTGCCGGCTCGGTCTCAGCGATCTGCGCGACCTGCCCGTCGCGATCAGCCGCTGCCGCCGCCTGCTCGACCTGGACGCGGACCCGGTCGCCGTCGACGACCAGCTGCGCACGGACCCGCTGCTCGCCCCTCTGGTCGACAAGGCGCCCGGCCGCCGGGTGCCGCGTACGGTCGACGAGGCCGAGTTCGCCGTACGGGCCGTTCTGGGGCAGCAGGTCTCCACGGCCGCGGCGCGGACCCACGCGGCCCGGCTGGTCGTCGCGCACGGTGACCCGGTCGACGACCCGGAGGGCGGCCTCACCCATCTCTTCCCCACGCCGGCCGCGCTCGCCGCTCTCGATCCCGAGTCGCTCGCGATGCCCCGCACCCGTCGCACCACCTTCACCACCCTGGTGGCCGAACTCGCCGAAGGGAGGCTGCACTTGGGGGTGGAGAGCGACTGGGCGGAGGCCAGGGCGCGGCTGCTGGCCCTGCCCGGATTCGGCCCCTGGACCGTCGACGTGATCGCGATGCGGGCCCTCGGCGACCCGGACGCCTTCCTCCCCACGGACCTCGGAATCCGTTACGCGGCACGGGAGTTGGGCCTCCCGTCCACGCCCGCGGCCCTCACCGCGCGGGCCGCGGCCTGGCGTCCCTGGCGGGCGTACGCGGTCCAGTACCTGTGGGCCACCGCCAGTCACCCGATCAACTTCCTCCCCGCGTGAGCCCGCCCGTGCCGGCCGCGCGGTACGCGACACCACGACCACCACGACCACCACGTCTCGAGGACCCCCGGTGAAACAGCACATGGTCATCGACAGCCCCTACGGGCCCCTCACCCTCGTCGCCGACGACGGTGTCCTGTGCGGCCTCTACATGGCCGGCCAGCGCCACCGCCCCCAGGAGGAGACCTTCGGCGAGCGCGACGACACCCTCTTCGGCGACGTGACGGAACAGCTCGACGCCTACTTCGCGGGGAAGTTGAAGGAGTTCACGGTCGAACTGCGGCTGACGGGAACACCGTTCCAGCGCGGCGTGTGGGACCGGCTGCGGAAGATCCCCTACGGCGAGACCCGCTCGTACGGCGAACTCGCCGAAGCCCTCGGCAGCCTGGGCGCCTCCCGCGCGGTCGGCCTCGCCAACGGCAGGAACCCGGTCGGCATCATCGTGCCCTGCCACCGCGTCGTCGGCGCGAACGGCAGCCTCACGGGCTACGGCGGCGGCCTGGACCGCAAGCAGCGCCTGCTGGACTTCGAGAGCGGAGCGGCCCTGTTCTGACCGCCCCCTCCGGCGCCCCGGCCGCCTAGCCGCCCTCGGAGCCCAGCGCGCGCAGCAGTTCCGGCAGCGCCGTGCCGATCGGCTCGCGTACGACCTCGTCGGCGAACTCGTCGTACGGGGTGGCCTCGGCGTTGACGACGACGAGGCGGGCCCCGTGGTCGGCGGCGACGCCCGCGAGCCCGGCGGCGGGATGGACCTGGAGGCTGCTGCCGACGGCGATGAACACCTGGCAGGCCTTGGCGATGGCGGCGGCTTGGCCGAGGACGACCGGGTCGAGCCGTTCACCGAACATCACGGTCGCCGGCTTGAGGATGCCGCCGCACGTGAGGCAGGCCGGGTCGTCCTCTCCGGCGTCGACGCGGGCTAGAGCGTCCTCCATGGGCGTGCGCTCATGACACGCGGTGCACACCACGGCCCGTGCGGTGCCGTGCAGTTCGAGGACCTTGCGGGCGGGCATGCCGGCGAGCTGGTGCAGGCCGTCGACGTTCTGCGTGATCACCCGCACGGGCACACCGGACCGCTCCAGGTCGGCCACCGCCCGGTGCGCGCCGTTCGGCTCCGCCCGCAGGGCCCCGCTCTCCCGCCGCATCAGCCAGGCCCGCCGCCGGATCTCCGGATCGCCCATGTAGTACTCGTACGTCACGAGCTTCTCGGCCTCGGGGTCCTGCCGCCACAGCCCGTTCGGGCCGCGGTAGTCGGGGATGCCGGAGTCGGTGGAGATGCCTGCGCCACTGAGGACGGCGACGAGGGGCCTGGTCATGCCGTCGAGGGTAGGGCGGTGGCGGCGGGGCGGCGAGCGGATATTTATCCCGGGGTTCAGCGGGTGCCCCGTTCGAGGGCGCGGTCCAGCGACTCGTCCAGGGTCGTCGCGGCCATGATCAGCGACAGGTGGGTGAAGGCCTGCGGGACGTTGCCGAGCTGTTCGCCGCTCGGGCCGATCTCCTCCGCGAACAGGCCGACATGGTTCGCGTACGTCTGCATCTTCTCGAAGGTGTAGCGGGCCTGCGGGAGGCGTCCCGCCCGGGCGAGGGCGTCGACGTACAGGAAGGTGCACAGGCTGAACGTCCCCTCGGAGCCGCGCAGTCCGTCGGGCGAGGCCTCGGGGTCGTAGCGGTAGACCAGGCTGTCGGAGACGAGGACGCGTTCCATGGCGTCGAGGGTGGACAACCAGCCGGGGCTGCGCGGCGAGATGAAGCCGACCCGGGGTGCCAGCAGCAGCGACGCGTCCAGGACGTCACCCTCGTAGTGCTGGACCAGCGCCTGCTCCTTCTCGCTCCAGCCGCGTTCCATGACCTGTTCGAGGATCGCGTCCCGCGCCCGCGTCCAGCGCTGGGTGTCGGCCGGTCTGCTGAACTCGGCGGCCAGCCGCAGGCCCCGGTCGAAGGCGGCCCAGCACATCACCCGGCTGTACGTGAAGTCCTTGCGTCCGCCGCGGGTCTCCCAGATGCCCTCGTCGGGCCGGTCCCAGGAGTCGGCGAGCCAGTCGAGCATTCCGGCCAGGCCCTTCCAGCCGTGATAGCCCGCCTGTTCGCCCACGTCGCGGCCCTGCGCCAGGGCGTAGAGGGCCTCGCCGTAGATGTCGAGCTGCAACTGGTCCGCGGCGCCGTTGCCCGCGCGGACGGGGTACGAGCCGCGGTAGCCCTCGAAGTGCTCCAGGATCTCCTCCGTCAGATGCGGGTCGCCGTCGACCCGGTACATGATCTGGAGGGGTTCGCCCTCGGACCCCATACGGGCCGCGAAGCGGTCGCCGAGCCAGTGCGTGAACTGCGTCGCCTCCTCCACGTATCCGAGGTCGAGGAGCGCGCGCACCGACAGGGAGCCGTCCCGCACCCACGTGTAGCGGTAGTCCCAGTTTCGTTCCCCGCCGACCTGCTCGGGCAGGCCCATCGTGGCGGCGGCGACCGGGGCGCCGGTGGGGGCGTACGTGAGGAGCTTGAGGGTGATCGCGGAGCGGTGCACCATCTCCGTCCAGCGGCCCCGGTAGTTGGAGGTGCGCACCCACCGCTGCCAGAAGTCGACGTTGTTCCACAGGCCTTCGGTGATCGTGTCGACGCTGCCGGTCGGCGGGGCGTCGTCGTCCGCGCCGCACACCGTGAACACGGCGCCCGCCGTCTCCCCGTTGCGCAGGGTGATGCCGCCCCGGACGTCCTGCCCGTCGCGTTCGAAGGGGATGCCACCTTGGAGGTGGGCCGTCATGCCCGGCGCCCGGAACGTCGCCCTGCCGGCGGTCAGTTCGAGCTCGTGACCGGCCCGCGCGTAGTCGAACCGCGGCCGGCACTCCAGCGCGAAGTGCACGGTGCCGCGCACACACCGCACGACACGGACGATGGTGTGCCGGTCGGTCGGTGTCCTGTCGGTGATGACCGGCATGTGGTCGATGACCTCGCCCACGCCGTCCGGGGACATGAAACGCGTCACCAGCAGGGCGGTGTCGGGGTAGTACAGCTGTTTCCAGCCTCCCTCGGGATGCTCGGGCGCGAGCCGGAAGTACCCGCCGCCGTCGTGGTCCAGGAGCGAGGCGAAGATGCTGGGGGAGTCGAAGCGCGGCGCCGCGAACCAGTTGACCACGCCTTGCGACGACACCAGGGCCGCCGTCTGCAGGTCCCCGATGAGGCCGTGGTCGGCGATGGGCGGATAGCGATCCATGCTGTCTCCTTGTCAGGCCGCCGCTGCCGTGACGCGCCCCGAACGGACGGCGTCGACGAGTGCCCGGTAGTCCCTCTCGTTCTGGTCCGCGTAGCGCTCGGCGAACGTGACCAGCGCACGGTCGAAGACATCACCGCCGCCCAGATACGAGGCGATCGCGATCCGGTCCCCCGAGCGTGCGTGGGCCCGGGCCAGCGTCGCGCCGCACAGCTCACCGAAGGCGCGCATGCCGGTCGGCACCATGGCCTCGGGTTGCGCGATGCCCTTCCAGTCCCTCAACTGCCGCAGATAGAAGTCCCGTCGGCGGCCGTCGATCCCGTCGGCCCGCTCCCAGCCGAGGAAGATGTCACTGGTGGCCTGCATGAGCCGCTGCCCGGCGACCACCCGCTCGCCCTGCGTCCGGTACTCGCTCGCACCGGCGAACGGCGCGAGCACCGACTCGTCGGCCTCCTTGGCCTGGAGGAGCAGCGGATCGTCGTCGTCCCGGCCGAGCAGCAGGATG
Source organism: Streptomyces sp. NPDC005302 (assembly GCF_040607345.1). Taxonomy (NCBI): domain Bacteria; kingdom Bacillati; phylum Actinomycetota; class Actinomycetes; order Kitasatosporales; family Streptomycetaceae; genus Streptomyces; species Streptomyces sp. NPDC005302. Next base: position 2,569 of record NZ_JBEXGN010000026.1, on the reverse strand, counting down.
ATCCAGCAGCGGGTGCCCACACTGCCCACGCCGACCACCTTGCGGGCCACGTCGGCGATCCGGTACTGCTCCAGCAGGTGCCGCCGGTCCGAGTTCAGGCTGTGGCCGTAGCGTCCGATCAGCCGCCGGAACTCCCGCTCCAGCGAGCTGCGTTCGACGTCGGGAAGCAGGTCGCCCAGCGGGGTGATGAGCGGCGGGACCGCGGTGATGCGGGCCTTTCCGTCGACGATGTGGGTGAGCTTGCCGAAGGCGTGGGCGCTGTCCCGGGTCCGCGCCTTGGCGGCGGACTGCGACCAGCGGTCCCGTGCCCGCTCGCTCAGATTTCCGGCGAAGTGGGTCTTGACCCACTCCTCGTCGAACTGCGTGTACCAGACGGGGAGATTGCCCAACTCGGCGAAGCGGCGCATCCATTCGCGGTAGGAGCGCACCGTCGCACGGACGATGCCGGCCCGCTCCTTGGTGCTGAAGCCGTTGGCCCGGCCCGCGATGACGAAGCTGGCGGACAGCCGCTTGACGTCCCACTCCCACGGTCCCGGCAGTGTCTCGTCGAAGTCGTTGATGTCGAACATCAGCCGGCGCTCCGGAGAGGCGAGCAGCCGGAAGTTCAACAGGTGCGCGTCACCGCAGAGTTGGGCCCTGATACCGGACCGGGGGGTGTCGGCGAGGTCCGCGGCCATGATGGCGGCGGCCCCTCGGTAGAAGCGGAACGGCGACTCGCTCATCCGGCCGTAGCGGATCGGGATCAGTTCGGACAGCCGGTTCGCCGACTGCCCCTCCACGATGTCCACCGGGTCGGTCCGCTTCGGGGAGGGCGTGAAGTCCGCGTGACGGGACCGGGGCACGGAGGCCCGTGCGGCCTTGCCGAGCGCGGCCCGCTCCTTCGGCGTGGGGTGCGGGGTCCGGCCGTCGGCCGGGTGCTTGGGGGTCATACCGGCCACCGTCCTAGCGTCGCGGTCCGGGCCCGCCGCTCAGGACACCCGGCCCCGTCATCAAGGTATCGCCGGGCGATATGTCCGGCGAGTCGGGAACGGTGGGCCCCCTCGCGGGCCCTGAGGCCCGCGAGGGGGCCGGTGCGCTGTGCGTGCGGACTGCCGGACGGGCATTCCTCCCGGCCGCGGCGCGAGGGCCGAAGTGCCGTCCGGGCCGGTGCCCGAGGGGCGCGGTCCCGGACGCGGCGCGGATTTGTGGAGGCGGACGGCGGAGCGGACGATGAAGACGTGCGCGGTGCCGCCATGGTGATACGCGCGAGCCGACGCGGGAGCGGTGATGGTCCTTGACCTGGTCCTCATCGGTCTGGCGATCGCCCTGAACCCGCTGCCGGTCACCGGATTCGTCCTGGTGCTCTCCGCCCGCAACGGCATCTGGAAGGGCCTCGCCTTCCTCCTCACCTGGCTCGCCACCTTCGTCGGCATCATCGCCGTCGTGCTCCTCGTGACAGGAGGCGAGCCACCGGCCGCGAACTCCTCGCCGTCCACCGCCGCCCTGGCCGCCAAGCTGGCGGTCGGTGTCGGCCTCCTCTGCTACGCGGAACGCACCCGCCGCAGGATCGGCACACGGCCCGGGCCCTCCGGATTCATGTCGCGCGTCGAACACATCTCCCCCTGGTCCGCGGCCGGCCTCGCACTGCTCCTCCAGCCCTGGGGCATGGTCGCGGCGGGCGCCGCCACCGTCGTCGATGCCGACCTCGCGCATCTCGCCTCGTACGCCGCCCTCATGGGCTACTGCCTGCTGGCCTCGTCCAGCCTGCTGACCATGGAGCTCTACGCGACCTTCGCCCCCCGCTCGGCGGCGGTGCGCCTCGGGAAGCTGCGCGCCTGGCTGGAGGGCCACCAGGAACAGGCCCTCGTGTCGCTGGTGCTGTTCCTGGGCCTGTGGCTGGTCGGCAAGAGCATCTACGGACTGACCGCGTGACGCGTGCGCCGACCCCGGTGCGGCACGTGTCCCGTTCGCCGCGTTCCGGACACCGCGCGAACGTGCGTCGGCATCCGTCCGGTGCTGCAATGGAGAGGAATTGAGGGGCAGGGGGAATTCCGCGACCACCCAGGGATGAAGCCGTGAGCGAAGAAGAATTCGTCGAGATGGGACCGATCGACTACGTGGTCATCGAGTTTCCCGGCAGCCGAATGACCGGCGAGGGATTTCCCCTCCTGGTCGACCTGGTGGACCGCGGACTCATCCGCATCCTCGACCTTCTGTTCGTGAAGAAGGAGGAGGACGGATCCGTGGTCGGCCTGGAGATCGCCGACCTGGACGGAGACGGGGTGCTCGACCTCGCCGTCTTCGAGGGCGCCTCCTCGGGCCTGCTGGGCGAGGACGACATCGCGGAGGCCGGCCAGGCGCTGGAGCCCGGCAACTCCGCCGGCATCCTCGTCTACGAGAACGTGTGGGCCGCGCCCTTCGCCACCGCCCTGCGACGCGGAGGCGCCCAGATGGTCGCCTCCGGCCGCATCCCGGCGAGGACATCGGTGTTGTCGATGTGCTCGTCGCGTATCTGCAGAACCTCGGCCGCGGACACCGCAAGTACGGAACGCGGCCCGAGCACTACCCGGCCGTCGGTGAGTGCCTCATC
>NZ_JBEXGN010000025.1:0-104071 GCF_040607345.1 Streptomyces sp. NPDC005302 | reverse complement strand
ACGCACCATGGTCCACTGGGCCATGGCTAACAAAACCAGCCGTGAACTCACCGGAGAATCCGCACCAACCTGGCGAATCGAAACCGGCGATTCCGACAATCCAGCCTGAACCTTGATCAGATGCTCTCTAAGGACCTCGGCGTGCACGGTGGAATCGGCGGACGCCTCAGATCGCCTGAGACGGGGGAGTGGATGCTGAGAGTGACACCGCACGTAGATGTGACGTTCAACGGTCAACTGCACTCGGTCGAGTGAAGACCACGCCACCACGGAACCCCTCTGAATGTCTCGGCGTGGTGCTGAGCATGGAATCGATCAACGGGACGCACGTGATGAGACTGCGGGGTGAGCCATGAACGGCTGCCCTGTGTGCACGGAGGTACGGAGCTCCAGTCTCCACCTGGCGTGGGCCGGTCTTTCGGGGTGGGTAGCAGCGGTTACTCCGGTCAGGACACGAGTTGATGCTCCTCTGCCAGTCAATCTGCGACCACTGAATTGACCGAAACCGCCCGACCGCTGCTGGCCGCAGTTCTACGATGACGGCCCGTTCTGGGTGCTCATCCGTCTCACCCCCCCCAAGCACTCCCGCACGTCACGCCCCTCCACCCAGGGGAGATTCGGAGCAGTTCGACCGTGTACCTCACTCGTTTCTCCGTCTGCGGTTTCCGCTCGTTAGCACTGGTGGAGAACATTCCCGTCAGCAGCCCGACGATCCTGGCCGGACGCAATGACGGTGGTAAGAGCGCTGTACTGACAGCGCTGGCCTTCCTTCTGGGGGAACATCGGTTGACGGACGAGGACCGTACGTACGTCCAGTTGGAGGGGGCCGCAGGCGGCCGCTGCTCCCCGACATGGGTCGAGGGCGTCTTTGCCCTTGACGCCGGAGAACAAGCGGCCACCGCCCTGCCGCAGACCGCCCGGATCCGACGCATTGCTGAAGAGGGCCAGACAGCCCGGTGGGAGTACTTCGGCTCCCGGCCCGCGGACAGCCGTCTCCATGACGTCGGGAGAATGCTGAAGGGCGAACTGGCCGAGCTGGCGGCCGAGTTCTCGCTGACCCCGGCCGGGTCCTTGAAGGAAGATCTGGTGCAGGCCCTCAACGCCTATGCGGCCACGGCGCCCCAGGTAGAGCAGTGGCAGCCCCTTGCCAAGGAACTCCAGGAGAGATTGCCCCGACTGCTGTCGTTCGGAGGCAGGGACGAGAGCCCGGACGCTGCCGTTCGCACCGCGCTGAACAGTTGCTACGAGACGTACCTGGAGGACGAGACCCTTCAGGGGCGGGTGCGGGAGATCGAAGCGGAAGTCACCCAGCGTCTGGAGAAGGAAGCAGATTCCCTGTGTCAGCACATCCGCCGGCACTGCGGTGAATTTGTCGGTGTGCAGGTCAAGCCTGAGGTCTCCTTCAAGGGCGGCTTCAAGCGTGCCCCGCTGGAGGTGTCCAAAGCCGACGGGGAACCCGTCGATCTCACGCGCTCCGGCCAGGGCAGCAACCGCCGGATCGCGCTTGCCGTGTGGGAGTGGACCAGCAATCTGCTGGAGAGCAGCGAACTGACGGCGGGGGAGCGGGGTGAGCAGGAGCCGACCCAGACCATTGTTGTCTACGACGAGCCCGACACCCACCTCGACTACCGCCACCAGCGCACCGTCATGGACATCATCCGCAAACAGTGCACCCTGCCCCACGTCAGCGTCGTGGTCGCCACCCACTCGATGAACCTCATCGACGGTGTCGACATCGCCGACGTGGTCCACCTCCGCCTCAGCGAGAGCGGCCGCACCATCGTCGAGCGCCTGGCGGACGAGTCCCACGACGGCGTCGACTTCCACCTCGGCCAGATCGCCGCCGCGGTGGGGCTACGCAACTCCGTCCTCCTGCACGAGCGGTGCTTCCTCGCCGTGGAAGGCCCCACCGAACAGCAGTGCCTGCCACTGCTGTTCCGCCTCTCCCAGGGCCTCTCCCTCCAGGCGGCCGGTATCGCCCTGTGGGCCTGCGGCAACAACGAGGGAGCCCTGCACCTGGCCGGCTACCTCGTCAAGAACCGCCGTACCGTCATGCTGATGGTCGATGCGGATAGCCGCACCAACAAGCACTTCAAGACCGAACGCCTCATCCGGACAGGACTCGACCTGGCCACCCAGGTCTCCTACGTCGGGGAGGCCGACGGATTCAACGAACTCGAGGAACTGTTCACCGATGCCCAGTGGGCCGCGGCCGCCAATACGCACTGGCCCCGGCCCACGGGTTCGGATTGGACCACCGGGCACTTCGCCGCGCATCGCGGCGGGAAGTTCAGCGGCGCTGTTCTGACCATGATCAAAGAGCAGGCGGCGCAGACAAGTCCTGACGGCAAGGACGACATGCTCTACGCGCTGGTGACCACGCTTGCCAAGGCCGAGGATGTCCCGTCACAGCTCAGGAACGCTTTCAGGAGCATCCAGGACCTGGCTTCCTGACCAGCCTGTCGGCGCGGCGCTGCAGCATGCGTTCCTTGCGCTGCTGCAGCGTCGGAGCCGTCCACGCGTGCCAGCCCGCCTCCGCCACATGCTGGCGGCCGTGACCGCGGGCCTCGATCCCGCACCAGCGGCAACCGTTCGGAGCCACAGCAGATCCAGCGTTGGTAGAACGCGATAACGACATCACATCCTCCTTCCCCCTGACGACCATCTTGCCCCCTGCCACTGACAATCACCCGGTGGCATCGCCCACGCCAGTGACCCTCGGCGAGGCCAGTGAAACACCACCGCCACCGGCCCCCCGGCTCACAGCCGAGACAGCATTTATCAGGAAACCCGCCCGCCACCGCCCTCCCGCTGGTTACGGTCTGTGCTCATGCGGTTCCTGCACACTTCGGACTGGCACCTAGGGCGCCGGTTCCACGAAGCCGACGTGATCGACGCGCAGCGCGCCTTCCTCACCCACATCCACGCCACGGCCCGGGACAGAGAAGTCGACGCCATCCTCGTGGCCGGCGACATCTATGACCGGGCCATTCCCAGCCTCGACGCCGTACGTCTCTTCGACAGCGCACTGACCCAGCTCGCCGAGCTCCACATCCCCATCATCATGATCAGCGGCAATCACGACTCAGCCCACCGGCTCGGCGTCGGCGCCAGCGTCCTGGCGCGGGCCGGCGTGCACCTGCGGACCGACCCGGACAGCGCCTGCACCCGCCCCGTCCTGCTCGAGGACGAACACGGCACCGTCGCCGTCTACAGCATCCCCTACCTCGAGCCGTCCCTGACCCACGAGGGCCTCGACGCCGACAAGAGCCACCAGGCCGTGACCACCGCGGCCATGGACCGCATCCGCGCCGACCTCGCCTCCTACCCGCCCAACACCCGCAGCATCGTCATCGCCCACGCCTTCGTCGCAGGCGGCGAGAGCTCCACCAGCGAACGCGACATCACCGTCGGGGGACTCGACTACGTCGCTGCCAGCACCTTCCACGACATCGACTACGTCGCCCTCGGCCACCTTCACGGCGCGCAGAACGTCAACGACCGCATCCACTACAGCGGTTCACCGCTCGCGTACTCCTTCTCCGAAGCCCACCACACCAAGACCCTGACCATCGTCGACATGGCCGCCGACGGCACCGTCACTCTCGACCGCGTGAACACCCCCGTCCCGCGCCCCCTGGCCTGCCTCAAAGGCACCCTCAAGGACCTGCTGACCGACCCCGCCCACGAGCCCTTGACCGGCAGCTGGCTGCAGGTCACCCTCACTGACCCTGCCTTGCCCTACGAACCGATGTCCCAGCTGCGCCGCCGCTTCCCCTACGTCCTGTCCCTGGTGCCACCCGACCCCGGCCAGCGGAGACGGACAGGGGAGCACTCCACCTACACCCAGCGCCTGCAAGGCCGCAACGACCTCGACATCGCCTGCGACTTCGTCACGAAGGTCCGCGGCGACGCCCCCACCCCCGCCGAACACGTCCTGCTGCGCCAGGCCGTCGAACACGCCCAGCACACTGCACACGAGGAGACGGTCTGACGTGCGCCTGCACAGCCTGACCCTGCAGGCCTTCGGCCCCTTCGCGGGAACCCACACCATCGACTTCGAGTCCCTCACCGGCGAAGGCCTCTTCCTGCTGCACGGAGCTACCGGAGCCGGCAAGAGCACCGTCTTCGACGCCATCTGCTACGCCCTGTACGGCAAAACACCCGGCGACAGAGACCAACTCCTGCGCAGCGACCACGCCGCCGACCATCTGCTCACCGAGGTGACCCTCGACGTCACTCTCTCCGGCCACCGCTTGGAGATCACTCGCAGCCCCCGCCAGCAGCGACCCAAAGCCCGCGGCGCCGGATACACCTGGCACAACGCCAAAACGCTCATGCGTGAGCTCAAGCACGACGACACCACAGGCCAGGACCGGTGGGAGTCCGCCAGCAAAGCCCACGACGAGATCGGCGACCACCTCCAGGCACTGCTGGGGATGAGCCGCGACCAGTTCTGCCAGGTCGTCCTCCTGCCGCAGAACCAGTTCACCCAGTTCCTGCGCGCCAAAGCACCCGCCCGCAAGGACCTCCTCAGCAAACTGTTCCGCACCAGCCGCTTCACCGACATCGACACCTGGCTGCTCAACCGCAGCCGCGAAGCGGAAAAAGACCTCAAGGCCGCTCGCAGCGACGTCATCAGCCTTGTCGACCGCATCCACCAAGCCGCCACCGGCCTCGACCACGAATCCGACGCTCCCGCCACAGACGACCCGCAGACCCTGCCCGACGCCGCCCCCACGTGGGCAACCGTGCTGATGCGGACCGCAGCCGCACACCTCGAGACGGCCGACACGCAGATGCAGACCGCGGCCGCAGACCTGACCGAGCAGCAGGCGCACGAGCGGACCGTGGACCTGCTGCACCAGCAGCAGACCGAACACCGCACCGCAGCCGAGCAACTGGAACAACTGGACCAGCAAGCACCCCGCCAGCAGTACATCACCGACCAGCGCCAGCAAGCACGCCGCGCCGCGAAACTCGCGGCGGTCCTGCACGCCGCCCACACCGCCGCCGACGAGCACACACGCGCGGAGATCCTCGAAAGACAAGCCCGCGACACGCTGCGCGCCCCGCACGCCACCGCATCCGCCGAGGAACTCGCCACCGCCGAACAGCAGACACGGGCCCAAGCCACACTCGTCGAGGCCCTCCTGCCCCAAGAAGCCGCCATACGGCAAATGGCACAAGACCTCCGACAGCTGGACACCGAACGCCAGGCACTGGCAGCCGACCAGCTCGAAGCCGGCGAATGGCTGGGCAACGAACCTGGCCGCCGTGCCGAACTGACCGCGCGCCTGCACGCCGCGCAACGCGCCGAAACCGACAACGTCCACCAGCAGACCTCCCTCGCGGACCTGCAGCGCCGCCTCACGGCAGCCCAACAGCGTGATGACCGCCTCGCCGACGTCGCCTCCCGCGAACAGCTCTGGGAGAAAGCTGGCAAGGCAGTCGGCGAGGCCGCCCAGGCCTACATCACCCTGCGCCGGCAGCGCACCGAAGGCATGGCGGCAGAACTGGCCGCAGACCTCACCGAAGGAACACCCTGCCCGGTATGCGGCTCATGCACTCACCCCGCCAAGGCCGCTCCTCACGCCGGGCAGCCCACCCGCGAGGACGAACAGAAGGCCGAAACCCGCCACCTCGAGGCCGAGAAGACCAAGGAAGACGCCGCAGCCGCACTCCACGAGGCACGGGAACTGCTCGCCCAGGCCCGCGCCCAGGCCGGCGACACCCCGCTGGACGACATCCGGACCCTCCTGGCCAACGCCCAGACCGACCTCGAAGCGACCCTGAAGACAGCCTCCGATGCCGGACCCGCGCGCGAAGCACTCGCGGCTCTCAACCGCGACCACACGGCCATGACAGACCAGGCCACCACCGCCGGCGAACACCTAGCCGCCCGCAACACCGCATACGACCACCTCGCGACCCAGCTGGCCGAACTCCAAAGCCAACTGGACCAGGCACGCCAGCAAGCCCCCTCCATCACCGACCGCCTGACCGACCTCCACCGCACCGCCGGACAGCTCAAGACGGCCACCGGCGCCGCCACCGCCACCCTGCGGCTGGAAGCGGAGCGCACCCTGCGCGCCGACGAGGCCGAAACCGCGGCACACGAGCAGAACTTCCCCACGGCCCGCGCAGCAGAAAAAGCTCTCCTCGACGACGACGCCCTGCACACCATCGAAGAAGAGATCAAAAACTTCAGTCACCAGCGCGCCGTGCACACCGCCACCCTTGATCGCCCCGACCTCGCCCAGGCAGCAGCCCAGCCACCCGCTGACCTCGAAGGCGCCCGTCAACTGAACAAGACAGCAGCCCAACGCCACACCGACGCTGTCGCCGCCACCGCCGCAGCCCGCACCCGCCACGACCAGCTCACCGAGCTCACCACCCGCCTCACCGACAGCATCCAGCGCCTGCACCCCCTCCAAGAGGCCTACGACACCGTCCACCACCTCCACGAGGTCATCCACGGCACCTCAACGAGCAACCGCGACCGCATGGAACTCGAGGCCTACGTCCTCGCCGCCCGACTCGAACAGATCGTCGACGCCGCCAACACGCGACTGCGCCTCATGTCCGACCACCGCTACACCCTCGCCCACAGCGACGACCGCGCCTCGAACGGCGCCCGCTCCGGCCTGGGCCTGAAAATCACTGATGCCTGGACCGGCCGGGACCGAACCACCGACACCCTCTCCGGCGGAGAGTCCTTCTTCGCCTCCCTCGCCCTCGCCCTGGGCCTGGCCGACGTGGTCACCTACGAGGCAGGCGGACGCGTCCTGAACACCCTCTTCATCGACGAGGGCTTCGGCACGCTGGACGACGACACCCTCCACCATGTCCTCGACGTCCTTGACTCCCTACGCGCCCACGACCGCACCGTCGGCCTCATCAGCCACGTCCCAGAACTACGCCGGCGCATCACCAGCCAGCTCCACGTCCGAAAGGGCACCGACGGTTCCACCCTGCACCCGGTCTCCCACACCGCCGAGTAATCCCCTGACTTGCATCGCACGTCAGCAGCCGAACGTCGCGGTCGCCGGAGCCCTGGATGGACGGTGGTGCTGCGCCGGGTCTTCAGCCGCCTTGCCTGACCCGCACCGGCTCCACACGCACAGACGGCGGGCACACCCGGTCCGGCCTCAACAGCCGTACCACGGCGCCGGGATGCTCTGCCTACAGCTCTGACAAATCCACGAAGGATCACTGCATGAGTGATGCGGTGAGCTGCTGATCGTTACAGGATTTCTGGTCGTCGTGCCGTATTGATCTGAGCTGGGGATTCCGTGGAGGTTCAAAAGTCGAAGAGCCCTCTGAAGTGCGAGTTCAGTGATCATTCCGGAATCTAGTGATCGTCAAAAAATTCTCGGCCGGTGTGCATGGACCACACAGCGACCTGACCGCTCGTCGATTTGAGCTCGGCCTCCGCCACTTCATCCCAGGCGGCCCGGTCCTGCTGGGGCGGCGGCCCGTCCCAGACCTCGACATGGACCGCGGCGGTGTGGGTATGGCCGACGCTGGTGATGTCCAGGCGCCCTGGGTGAGTGCTCAGGAAAGCGTGCCGGTCGAAGTCTTCCGGGAAAGGAACCGGCAGATCCGCGTCGTCGGACTCCTGCAACCCGAAGGCGTGGAAGCCCACGTACGCAGCTACATCCTGCTGCCGTACAAGTGCAGCCATGAGCATCCTTCCGCCATCACACACCACAGACCATCCCCGAGATCCTAGGCCGGTAGGCGGGGGCGCTAACCCTTCTCGTCAGCGCCGCTGAAGGACATCGGACCCTGAGTTCGGCACTTCAATGCAGGTCGGAAGGTAGCTGCAAGGCTGCGTGGGCACACGGCAGCCGCTGTCCGACGCCGTGTGACTTTACGGTTCTGGAGTCTTCGTGCTGTCTGCTTTGTAGCGTGAAGCTGCTGCCTTCTCTTCCGCGCCAGCTAGGTCGTACGCACTGGCGGATTCAGTCCACGCTTCGTGGATCTGGAGAGGGTCGGCGTCAACAGCAGTCAGGGTTCTAGCCAACTCACCCCACGCTTCACCGGAAAGGAACCGGTCCTGGGCCGCGGTCAACATGGCAACGGCCTGTCGGCCAGCTGTGATGGCCTCGTCAAAGCGGTCTAGGTCACGGTAAGCAGTGCCGAGGTTGTTCCAGACGGTGGCCTCAGGGTGAGATTCGCCGATCTGCTGGAACTGGTTGACGGCTGTTTGGTGTGCGTGGAGTGCCTCGTCGAAGCGCCGCAACTCCTTCAGCGTGAGACCGAGGTTGTCCCAGGCGGTGGCTTCGCCATGGATGTTGCTGATCTGCTGATGGAGGTTGACGGCTGTGTGGTGTGCATGGATTGCTTCGTCGAAGCGCCGCAACTCCCTGAAAGCGACACCGAGGTTGTTCCAGGCGGTGGCCTCGCCCGGGGGGTCATTAATCTGCTGGAAGTGATTGATGGCCGTTTGTTGGGCGTTTAGTGCCTCATCAAAGCGCCCCAATTCTTTAAGCGTAATGCTGAGGTTGTTTCCGGCCGTTGCTTGACCGTATGCATCGTTGATCTGTTGGAATTGGTTAAGGGCGGTTTCGTGTGCGTGGAGCGCCTCGTCGAACCGCCGCAACTCCTGCAGTACATTTCCGAGATTGGTCCATGCGCCCGCTTCGTTGTAGGTGTCCCCGATCTCCTGGCAGTGCTTGAGATCTTCCCGGTGTGCGTGGAGTGCTTCGTCGAACCGCCGCAACTTCCGCAGGGCAGTGCCGAGGTTGTTCCAGGCTTTGGCTTCGTTGTCGGAGTCTCCGAGTGCTTGGCAGGCGTCGAGGGTGAGGGAACGTACGACGAGGAGGTCCTGGAGGCGGCGCCGCCACTCCAGATAGAAACCTAGAGTGAAGCCAAGACGGAAGCTGGCTTGCGGGCTGGTGTGGGCGGTGGCGATGAGGTTTTCGCGTTCGGCGTCAAACCATGCCAGCGCTTGGTTCCGGTCGGCGTACCGAGGCGACAGTGTTCCGCCGTGCGGGTGGAGATGAGTGTTGGCCTCCCGGGCGTATTGCACGTAGTGGTCGATGAGCCGTTGGTGTGCCTGTTCGTAGCGGCGGCGTGGGATGCGGCTGTGGGCCATGGTGGCTTGGGCTTGTTCGTGGGCGTAGGCGCGGAGAAGGTCGTGCATCTGCCAGCGGTTGCGGATTACAGGGTTGCGTTCAATGAGGTGGCTAGCGGCGAGTCGTCCGAGGAGCCGTTCGGTGGCCAGCTGCGGCTGGTCGGCCAGAACGGCGGCGGCGGAGGAGGAGATGTCAGGCCCAGGGTTAAGGGACAACAAGCGGAACAGGTCCTGCTCCTGAGGCAGGAGGCGTTCAAGGGACTGGTCGAAGGTAGTTCGCAGGCTGCGTTCTCCATCGTTCAGCCCGTCCAGGACACCCTCTGCCTGGCCGAGGGCCTCGGCTCGCTCGGAGAGAGGCTGGCCGGGGTCCTGAGCCAGAAGCGCAGCGGTGATCTGTAGGGCCAGCGGCAGATACCCGCACGCTAGCGCGACCTGTTCGGCCGCTTCCGGGTCCTGCTCGACCCGCGTGTCGCCTGGGTCATTGTTCTTCAGCGCACTATCCAGCAGGTCGACGGCGTCTTCGGGCTGAAGACGGTTGACGGTTCGCAGCCGGCCGATCCCGGTAAGGCTGTTCCGGGACGTCACGAGCATCCCGTGATGCCCGGGCGGCAGTAGAGGCTGGACCTGGGCAACCGCGGAAGCGTTGTCGGCGACTACCAGCAACCGCTCTCCCGCCTCCTGACGGGCATTCAACTGCGAACGGTAGAGCGCCTCCTGGCCCGCCCCAGGTGGCGGCAGGTGCTCGGGCCGTACGCCGAGCGAGCGCAGCAACGCCTCCAACGCGTCCGCGGCCTGCGCAGGGTGAGCGTCGTAGCCGTGCAGGTCGACCAACAGAACGCCGGTGAACCAGCCCTTCTTCTGCGCGGCATGCCCTGCGGCATAGGCGAGTGTCGTCTTCCCGACCCCGCCCCAACCGGACAGGACGGCCACCGCAGGCCCGCTGCTGGGGCGGTCAGGATCCAGGACACCCTGGATGAACGCGATGTCCTCGTCACGACCGGTGAACCCCGCCGGCGGCTGAGGCAAGGCGTCCAGCGCGGTGGGCACAGGCGCGTACTGCTGCACATACGTCTTCACCGCCATGGTGCCGTGACCCAACACCTGACTGCCCCGGAACTCTGAACCACGAAAGTCATTCCGGGCTCCGCCGCTCACTCGCCCCTGTTTTTGCGAGTTCCCGCTCTTCTTGCCCTTGCGCTTGGCGCTGCCCTTACCCCCCACGATACTGACCTACTTGTCGTAGTTGTTCGTCACCGTCATACTCCCGCTGCCCTGAACCTGACTGTTCGTGAACGTCGCACTGCGGAAGTCGTTGTGTACGGTCTCCGCCGGCTTAGCAGCCTCGGCCTGCGCGACCAAGGCCTGCAGCTCGGCCACCACCTGCTGCTGCTCCGCCTCGGGCAGTTCCTCAAGGAGAGTCTCGAGACGGGTCTGCCATCTGGAGACCTGCGCGACCTGTACCCGCTCCGCCTCATCACCCTCCCGCGCCGCCTCGAGCACAGCACGCGTCTGGTCCAAACGCTCCAGCTCTGCCTGCTCGCGTCCGGCCTCCCCGCGCCCAAAGATGCGGGCGAACCCGCCCCGGATCCCGTTCCACGCGTCTGTCCCCGCAGCCTGCACAATCGCCCCTCCGCCAGCAGCGGCTACGGCGACAAGTCCCTCGACCAACATTGACGTCCCCCAAGATCCATCAGACTCGAAGCACCAGCGTAGTGCGGCACAGTCATCAGACTCAGTGAAATCACGACAACCGGCATCCTGCAGATCGAGTCCAAGGCGGGGCGATGCCCGTTGACCAAGAGCTCAGCGAGGCCGTGCGTCCGGTGGCCCGGCGATCCACACGCAGGTAGCCCGTTTCGTCCACCAGATCAGGCCCACCGCATCCCCAGTTCGTCGAGTTCCGCCCGACGCTCCGTGCTGAGCTTGTCCGCCCGGCGGCGCGTGTTGTCCAACCACCCCCCAAGCCGCAGGCCGACGACCTGTCCGTCGTCACCCGCCATCTCTTCCACGTGCTTACGCGGGACGCGCAGGTGGCCCTCACGGGCGTGGAACTGCCGGGCCGCGGCGAGATGGGTGGCCCACCGGTCCGCCTGCGACTTCCGCACCGGCTGCAGCTCACCCTCACCCGCGGGCTCCAGCCCGAGGACGCTGTCGAGCATCCACTGCTGGACCGGCGTCAGCTTGTCCCACCCGACCCGCTGCGCGATCGCCCAAGCCCCGAGGTCTTCACCCTGCACGATCACCTCGCCCGACTTCTCCGGCAGGACGCCGGCGGAGCGCAGGTACTGCAGGGTGAGGTGAAATCCGCGCTGCCAGTCAATCCCCCACCCCGGACACCAGGCCGGGTCGATGGCATCCAGCGCCTCCAGACGGCTCTCCGACAGCTCACCAGCCGCGGAGATGCCCGTTTCCCCGGCGGCACGCCGTTTGGCGTTCTCACGCGTCTTGCGAGCGGCTGTGTGAAGTGCCGCTCAAATGGCAGGGGATGCATGTCACCTCCCTGTCATCGTTGGGATCTTCGAGTCAGCCGTTCGAACTGGTGTAACTGTTCTCGATCTACTGGCGTCCAGTGACATCATGCAATGTCAGGAAGTGGCATCAGCCCAGGACAGCTTCATGGCACTTCCTATGGAGCCCACTGAGGCTTGATGGCCCGGGTGCAGGTCGTAGGCGGCATCAGCGGCTCTGAGTCTCGGGCGGTCCCGGCCGTGACGATCAAAAGCAATGAAGCGTGGCTGGTGCCGGTGGCGGGTTCCGCCGCCCGGCCCGAGGGGCCATTCGGCTCCGGTACCTCCGCACGTGGGTGTTCACAGTTTCGCTGTTCTGGGGAACTGTTCGGTGGCTGAGGCTGGCAGCGGTGCGGGGGAGGGGATAGTTCAACCTGCCGGTCTTGCTGGCGGGTGGGGTGTAGCGGTCCGACCTGAGCTGACGCGGATGAGTTGGCCCAGCCCTATCGGTAGCTTGCTCGGTAACTCGACCATTTCCATCTTCCCCTAGCCGATGGGGAGTGTCGGCGTCGGCAACGCCTGGACCCCGGGCTTCCTCGTCACCCTGGCGGGCCGGGTGGGATTGATCGAAGTCGGCGGCCTTCCCCAGTAGAAGCGGTTTGCTGCGGACGCTATGCGCGACCGGCAGTGGCGCATGAGCGGGATCGAGCGCATCCTGGTCGAGGAGACCAGCGCCGATGCCGAACTTGACGCTCTCGTCCAGCAGTTCTTCACACGGCGGAGCGTGTTTCGCTGGTAGCCGGACCGGTCACCGCGCGCATCACGGTGACAGGGTCCCGAACGCGGCATTGGCCGTACAGTCCTCTGTACGGCGGGGGAGCGCGCGATCGAACACGCGTTTCTAGGCTGTACGAGACCCGGTATCCAGGTCCTGCCGTGGGGGGCCGGGACTGTTCCGGCCCCCCGCACTGCTCAGGTGTCAGGCGACGTTCCGCATGGCCTGCTGCAGGTCGAACTGGCCCAGGTCGGGGCGGATGGGGCTGGTGAGGGGCCCGGCCGGGTCGACGCCCAGGTCGTTCAGGCAATGGGTGATGATGAGGTCCTGGCCCGGTACGGCACGGGGGAGCACGGGCCGCCAGCTTTCCAGATCGTAGGTGTCCCCGGTGATCCACTTGCTGCCTTCGCGGGGCAGGGCGAGCCAGGAATTGAGCTGGTGGCACTCCAGTTGGTCCCAGATGGTGTCGGCCAGCCCGCCGTAGAGCCCGGGCACGCAGGCCTGGATCGCGTGCCACTGTTCGACGACCGCGTTGCGGGGAGCCGGCGAGAGGGCTGCGTCCCAGCGGGCCTGCGATGTGGGGGTGAGCACGATCTGGAACTGATCGTTGCTCCATGAAGCGACTTCGATCTTCTCGACGTACTTGCTCGGGCCGCAGTAGGCGGGAGCAGCGTGGGCGGACGGCGCGAGCCCGATCAGGCCGATGGCGGCCGCCGCTGCGATGAGGGCTGCGGCCGGTTTGCGGCCGGTCCGGCGAAGCAGCGTTGCTCGTTTCACGGGATGGGTTCCTTCCGAAGGCCGGGCAGGGTGCCCTGGGGTGCGGAGTGGATGGATCCAGCATGGCGGCCACAGCCACTTCTGGTGAGCGGATACCGGGCAATACGTCCTGGTCGGACAGCAACTGGACGATTGTGAACAAGTGAACTCATGGGCATGGGCGGCTGTAGCCGCGATCGGCGGGCAGGTACGTGGCCCATTCCTCGGAGGTCAGAGGATCACCTGTCGTGCGGCAGATCAGTGCAATCGCGTCGTCGACGTCCGTGGTCCAGATCCACGCTTTCCTCTCGTCGCCGCCGGCGACGAGGATCCGTGTACGCGGCTGGTAGTTGATCGGATACATCGCGCCGGTGCTCATCCGCAGCGTCGCGTAGACCGTGGGGGGATCCTCGCCGTGCAGGTTCCACAGCCACACCGAGCCGTCGCCGGCCGTCGCGGCCAGGGCCGTGCCGTCGGAGGGGAAGGCGAGGGAGAAAACGTAGCCGTGTGGGCCTGACAGGGGCTTCCCGACGGCTTTCAGATGGCTCGGGTCGCTGATGTCGTACAGGCGGACGGTGCTATCGGCCAGGCCGACGGCCAGCCGCGTGCTGTCGGGGTTGAATACGGCCGCGTAGACGTAGTGCCGGGCGGGTGTGAGGGGTTCGCCGAGCGGCCGTGGCGTCCTGGGATCGCTGACGTCCCAGAGGCGGACCGTCTTGTCTGCGCTCGCGGCCACCAGAAGCCGCCCGTTGCGGCTGAAGCCGACGTCGGTCACCATGCCGCCGAAGGTGCCGGCTGTAGCCACCCTCTGGGGATGGCCGGGTTT
The DNA here is from genome assembly GCF_040607345.1 of Streptomyces sp. NPDC005302. NCBI lineage: Bacteria > Bacillati > Actinomycetota > Actinomycetes > Kitasatosporales > Streptomycetaceae > Streptomyces > Streptomyces sp. NPDC005302. The sequence continues at coordinate 90,185 of NZ_JBEXGN010000025.1, read as the reverse complement.
TCGAACGTCCCACAGGTGTACGGCTCCATCGCGTGCGCCGGTGGCAAGGACGGTGCTGTCCGGACTGAAGGCCAGGGTCTCCACCTGCAGGGGATGTGCTTTGAAGGGTGGTCCCAGGCGGGTCAGGGGGGCAGAGCCGTCATGTCTCCACAGTTGAACCTTTCCGGATCTGCCGTGTCCCTGGGCGAGCAGCCGGCCGTTGGGTGCGAAGGCGACCGTGCCGGAGAACCCGTCGGGGTTGGTCAGAAAAGGCCCGAGTCGACGGGGGCTCTGAAGGTTGCCGACGTCAAGGATCTGCAGGTCGCTGCTGCCCAGGGCCAAGGTCTTGCCGTCCGGGCTGAACCTTGCCGCGCTGACGGTGTACGTCATGCCCTCCAACTGCGGGGACGTCACAGGCCACAGGCGGGCGATGCCGTCGTTCGCCCCGGTGAAGACGCGTTTGCCGTCGGGGCTGAACTTGACCGAGGTCACCGGGGCAGGGTGCGGCAGCGTGGCCAGGGTGCGGCGGCTGGCGATGTCGACGAGCCGCAGCCCTTTGCTGCTGTCAGAACTGGCGATGGCCAGGGTGGCCGCGTCGGGGGAGAAAGCGATGGCGTTGATGTAAGAGGCGGCGCCTGCGATCGCCTTCCCTTGTGGGCGCAGACGACGTCCATCGTCTGTCGACCACAGATGGACCAGGTTGTCGGCGCCTCCGGCGGCGAGGAACTTGCCGTTCGGGCTGAAGGCCAACTGGCCGATCGCCTTCCTCGTGCCGGGAACGGCGATCGGGCCGCTGGGACGGGCAGGATCGCTGATGTTCCACAGCTGCACAGTTCCGTCGTCGCCCCCCACGGCGAGCTGCTCGCCGCCGGGATGGAACGACACGGACTTGGCCGGTGACTTTCTGCTGACCCTCAGGACCGTGTCCAGGGGTTTCACCGACGAACCTTTCAGCGCCCACAGACGCACGCTGCCGGGGGTACGCCCCTTCGCCGGCCGATCCGCGATGGCCGCTGCCATCAGCTGGCTGTCCGAACTGAAGGCCACGGAGTAGACCTTCACTCCGAGCGAGGTGAGGGAGGGCAGCGGGCGCGGAACGGCCGGGTCGTCGGTGTCCCACAGATGGATACTGCCATCGGCACAGGAAGCGACCAGCAGGCTTCCGTCCGGAGAGAACGTCAAGGCATAGATCTTCCGGCACACCGTACCGGCCCGGTACGGCAGCGCCCGGGGGTGGCCTGCGGCGGTCAGATCCCACAGCCGCACCGTGTCTTCTACCGCTGCCGCGGCAACCGAACCACCCGGGTGGATGCCCACCGCGTACATGATGCGGGCGTCCCTGGCGCCGACCATGCGCACCGCTGGAGGAAGCGCCGTTGCTTCGATGAGGGCGGATCGGGCCTCGGGGGTCGGCGAGATACGGTACGCGACCAGCGCGAGCTGGCGCGCGACGTTGACGTCCTTGAGCCGCACGATGCTCGACTGGCTCGCCAGCATCCGTGACTGAGCCTCATCGCGCTGTTCACGCAGGTCGTTGGCTTGATAGGACACCAGGCCCGCCAGTCCGCCCGCCAACAAGACCAGGACAGCCAGCACGACAGCCGTCGTCTTCAGCTGGCGCGCCTTTCTGTGCCACTGCCTGACGGACGCATCGATGAATTCGCCCGCCAGCGCGCTGACATCGCTCGGGTGGTTCGCCCGCCAGTCCCTCGCCTGCTGGAGCCGGGTCGCGGAGTACAGATCCGACCGGGGCCGTTTGGCCTTGTCCCAGGCCCGCGCATCGGCGGCGATCTGCTGGGCGACCAGGCGGCTTCCACGGTCGACGTCGAGCCACCTGCGCAGCTGGGGCCATGCCGCCATGAGCGCCTCATGCGTGATCTCTACGTCGACCTCGTCAACGGTCAACAGCCTGCCGGCCACGAAGCGGTCAAGTACCTCTTCCGCTTCGGCCCTGCTCTGCCCGATGTCATCGAGGAGTTCGCTCTGCGTTACCTGCCGGCGGGTAGCGGTTCCAGAAGGCGAGACATGCACGAGACTCAAGAACATTCTCCGTGCGTCAGCCTGCTGGTCCGCCGACAGGCTCGCGTAGATGCTCTCGGCGGTTTCCCGCAGCGCGCCCTCCACGCCGCCCACGGCCCGGTAGTTGGCTACCGTCATTTCTCTGCCGCTGCCACGCTGCCAGGTCATCTGCAGTGCGTGGGAGAGCAGGGGAAGGACCCCTGCTTGATGCGCGAACCTGCCCCCGCGCGCAGAGATCTCGCCGAGCACGGTCTCGACGAAGCCGGCTTCCGGATGGACGTTGAACGCCCGGGCCGGCCGTCCGACGATACTGGCCAGGTCTTCCTCGCTCATGGGTTCGACCACGACAGGCGGTCTTCCGCCCGTCAGGGTGCGCGGCGCATCGCGCAGGATCGCCGCGTCGAGAAAGTCCAGGCGAACAGCCAAGACCACAAGTGCGGCCGTGGGTGCCGACGCCATCAGGCGCAGCACGGCAAAGAACGCGTCGAGGGTTTCCTCGCTGCCGGGACCGTCCTCGGCGCTGACCAGGGCGCGTTCGAACTGGTCGATGATGATCACGACCCGGCCCTCTGTCTCCGGCCGTTCCTGGCCGCCCGCGTCCGCGCCGTGATACACGTCGGTGATCTGGCGCAGCAGGCACTGCACGGCCTTCGCTCCGCCGCGCAGGCGGTCGGCAGTCTCACCGGTGTCCGCGTTCAGGTAGGCGGCCGCAGATGCGGCCAGGCCGTTCAGCGGATCCGGCTCGCTGCTTTCCGAGATGACACTCAGCACTGGCCAGCCGGCGCTGCCGCGAAGTCGGTCCTCGCTCAAGGCGGGGACGAGGCCGGCGCGCAGAATCGATGATTTGCCCGATCCGGAAGCTCCCGTCAGCAGGAGAGCGCCGCCATCCGCCTGCAGGTCCCCGAGTTCGTCCAGCAGACGCTTGATGATCGCGTTCCGCCCGAAGAAGACCTGGGCGTATGCGGTGTCGTAGCTTTCCAGGCCGCGGTAGGGCTCGGCGATGAAAGGCGACGGGCGCGGCCGGGCCCGCAAGTTGCGGGCGCTGTGCAGCCATGCGTCCACATTGGCCTGATCGGCCACCCCGAAAGTCTGGAGCACGTGTACGAATGCCGGCTCGTTGCTTTCTCTGACGATGCCGCCCTTTTCCCAGTTCTCAATGGTCGAATGAGCAATGGGATGGACGGCCGCGCATGCCCTCGATGCCTGACGCAACGAAAACCTGGCATGTACGCGTAATCGGCGGAGAGTGTCCCCGAAAGCGTAGGGATCTTGAAACCCGCCGGGCGGCGGGGATATCTGCGGCAGTAGTTCGCTCACGGGTCTCCTCGTTGAGCACCACAAAGCAATGGGCGTGACTGTACTGGGTCATACGCACCTCTGGCATCGCACGAGCGTCCAATCTCTGTCCGATCCACCGGCCACCCCGGTCAACACCACGAGAACAAGCAGCTGTGGATCAGAAGCGAGGACGGAGAAACTGCGCAGAACACCGCGGCATGACCACGGTCATCCTCGTGCCGATCCTGCCGACGCCGCAGGCCGCCTGAGCCCTGTTGCGCACGCCGGCGCACCGTCCGACATCTGTCGCCCCGAAGCGCTCAGCCAGACGGCGACTGTCCGATCCGGCCGGCACCGTCGCTTGGACAGCCATCTCTCTCCTCGACGGACGCCGGCACCCATACGGTGGCCTGGTCCCGCAGTTACCGGCCGTCAGTTCCCGTCATCTGCAAGGAGAATCACGGTGGCCCCTCTCTCACCGGCGCCGGGCCGTTCCGGCTCCGCCCGCCCCACGCCGCCGGCCGACACCGTTACCTGGCCGCACGTCGCCAAAACACTCGGCATCCTGCTCTTCATCGGCTGGATGCTCACCCACGGATACAATTGGTACCTGACCCTCGCGATCACCAGCGGCGCCGTCACCATCGCCACAGGCCTGCCGCGAATTCCTGTGCTTTTGACGCGCATCGTGCAAACCCTCGGCACAGACCCGCATTGACTTGCTCCTCGGGCTGAAGCCCGAGGATTCTGGCCTTCTCGATCGTTGGTGTGCCGCTACGCGGCACGGGCTTGGGTCGGGAATCCGTGGCTTCCTGTTTCTTCGCGCTGTGCCGGGATTGCTCCTGGTCTCACCGGTGCTCCGCAGGCTGATACCGCCAGTCCGGCGGCCGTCTTCACGTTGATCGCGGCATTCCGGTAGCAACTGCGACGGTCGTACACCTGTCCGCATTCGTTTCAGAGGGATGCCGCCGAGCGTGGCCCTGGTCCGTGTCCGGCGACGGCTTGCGAAGGAAGACCGGCGCGCAGGACGTCTTCGTTGATCCCGGCCAGTGGATTCACCGGGTCCGCTACAAAGACTGCATGCGTGGCTCGAAGGGCCTGCTGCTGGCGGCGAAATGAGTCAGTCAGCGGGATCCCGACGTAGCCGACGGCCGTTCCGTCCGGAAGGCAAGGATCGGCGACGCCTTGGTCGGTGAGACACCAGGCATGCTCGAAACAGCTGAACGGTGCCGCTGACGGCACGAGGACATAGCCCTCCACGTATGTCCAGCCGGCGCGCTCGGCCCACTGGCTTGCCGTGCTGAAGCACTGTCCAGGACGCTGCAAGCCGTCGTGAACCCAGGGCGAGGGCTGCTGGTAGAAGCCGTGGTCGCTCACCAGTTGCGCGAAGCTGCGGTACGCCCAGGAGGCATCTCCTACCTGAAGCTTCGCGTACAGCGCCAGCCAGCGGCGCAGTTCCCGCGCCCGGGCGGGCGAGTCCATCCCGGTCCCGTCTGCGAAAGCCTTCGTCAAGATCGTCTCTCCCGCTAGCCGCGGCCCTGCCCAGCTCCGGGACGGACAGCCAGATCGCTGCGGATTCTGCCGATCTTGTCCATCAGGCGGGTGGCGTCGGCCCCGGGCTGATGGACGTCTGCCTGCCCGTGGTCGGCGGCCTCGGTGCCTGAGTCGAACAGCGCCACAGGCGAGTGGTACTGGGCGGCGGCGCGGAAGGTGGCCTCGTCAATCCAGCCCCGGAGCAAGGCCACCCGCAGGCCCAGCAGCTCTTCTCCGTGACAGCCGGCCCACCCCGCGCAGATCCGGCCCGGCGAGCCGGCATCGTTCTGGTGGCACTGGAAGAGAGCGGACGGCTGTTCAGCAGTGACAGCGTCGTACCGGCGCAGCTTCTCGTATTCCTCGTGCGTCCACACGCCGGGCGGCACGTCGCGGCGATACGGGCAGCTGTCGCACGGGCGCGGCGCGGGAGGACGCAGAGGCGGAGGCACCAGCCGAGTATTCCTCACGGCCAGCCGGCCATGTGGCGCTCCATCTCCCGCCACTGGCCGCGGCCCCGGGCGGCATGGTCATGAGCCTGCGATTGGCCCGGCCGGGTGCAGTTCGTGGCAAGGTTCCCGCGCTGCTGCAGCCCCGTACGGCTTGCCGACGCTGCCATCTTTCACCAGTGTCCGATGCCGGCGCAGCCGCCCGATCCGTTCGTGGCGAGCCCCGCGCTGCGGTTGCCTGCCAGCCCCAGTGACCTCCCGCAGGTACCGGTCGTTTAAGCGGACGTGGCGCGGCGCGGGCCGGGAGAGCGGACGTGGGGGAGGTCCTCACGGCTCTCGTCCTCGGCGAGAGCGGTTTCGGGCAGGCGACGGTAGCGGTGCAGCAGGACAGTCAACTGTTCGGGCTGTGGGTCGGCGGCTGCCACCAGGGCGGCGAGCAGTTCGGCGCGCGAGGTGCGTTCACCGGCCGCTGTGGCGGCACGGACCAGGATGTTCAGGTGCCGGTCGATGTCCTCGGGCCACTGCACAGAAGTCGTGCGGCGCTGCTGCTGACGGTGCAGCAACTCCATGGATCCTCCTTCGTGACAGTTGACCTATAACGAATATATATTGCGTCCATGGTGACGTTGCTGCAAGACCGTCTGACGGCCGCCGGCCAGGACGCGCCGCCGGGACGGGTGCGGGTGGCCGGCCGGGAGCTGCGCCCGACGCCGGTGTTCGACACCTACTGGCGGTTCGCGGCGGCCCGGCAGTCGGTCTACGAAGCCCGTCTGGAGGGCCGGGAACAGCCGTGGACCAATGACCCGATCCTTGCCCGGCACCGTTTCACCAACTGCTACCGGGCGGCGGACCGCGTCAGCCAGGCGCTGATCGCTGACGTGATCTACAGCGGGCCGCAGGCCTGGGAGGACGTGTTTTTCCGCACCCTGCTGTTCAAGATCTTCAACAAGGAGTCCACCTGGCGGCTGCTGAGCCGCGAGCTGGGCGAAGTGTGCTGGAGCGGCTATACGTTCGCGGCGTACGACCGGGTGCTGTCAGCGGCATTCGCGCGGGGGGAGCGACTGTATTCGGCTGCCTACATCGTTCCGCCTCCGCAGCTGGGGGAGGGCCGCAAGCATCGCAATCATCTGCGGCTACTGGAGATGATGATGACCAGCGGGGCGCCCGAGCGCGTCGCCGAGGCGGTGACGATGCAGGACGCCTACGAAGTGCTGCTGAGCTACCCGGCACTCGGCCCGTTCCTCGCCTACCAGTTCACCATCGACCTCAACTACGCGCCGCAGCTTGCGTTCTCGGAGATGGACTTCGTGGTGCCGGGTCCGGGAGCGCGCGACGGCATCCGTAAATGCTTCGGTTCGGCGGCCGACGGGATCGAAGCCGACGTCATCCGCTACATGGCCGCTTCCCAGGAGGAGCAGTTCGCCCGGCTGGGGCTGTCCTTCACGGGGCTCAAAGGCAGAGCGCTGCAACTGATCGACTGCCAGAACCTGTTCTGCGAGGTCGACAAGTACGCGAGGGTGGCCCACCCGGATATCGCCGGCATCAGCGGTCGCACCCGTATCAAGCAGGCCTACCGCCGGGACGCCGCCGCGGTGCGAGCCGCCTGGTTCCCCCCGAAATGGGGCCTGAACACCTAGGGTCCGTCGTCCCGCCCCCGGCCGGAACGGCTGCGGCTAGGCTCCCAGGCCGAACAGTGGTGTGGTCACAGCGTCCTGGAGGGCGCCGAGCTCCGACTTGGTGCAGTCCAGGCGGGCGCAGCCAGACATGACGCTCACCGTGCCGGGCGTGAGGCCGGCATGGCGGGCGACCCAGGCGCACAGATGTCCCAGGGCCAGGTAGTTTCCGTAGGCACGGTCGAACATGTAGTGGCTGCGGTAGTAGGCGGCGAGATGGACGGTGTTCGTGGCGCTGTCGAACTGGAAGGAACAGTGGCTCAGGCAGGGGAAGTCCCGGGGCTGCGTGTCCAGCGAGGCGGCCCGGATGACAGCCTCGGGTCCGGCGTCAGATGCGTCCGCCCCCTCCAGCATGCCTTCGTCGCCGTCCCCGACGTGGGCGGTGCCCGCCTCATAGACGGCGCTCCACTTCGCCGTGGTGCGCAGCTTGTTCAGGCGCCTGATCACGCGGGCGAGCTGGTCCACTGGCTCGGGCTTGTCGGGAGTGCCGGGGTAGGAGACGAGTCGGCCGAAGTAAGTGCCGTGAACGTTGCGCCGGACCTCCCTCTGCAGACGTGGGTAGAGGGCCCGGTAGCGTTCGCTGAGCTGCTCGTGCGTCGTACACGTGGCGGCGAGCGCCACCGGGAACAGTGTGTTGACGACCGTGTCGACGGGATACAGCGGCGGTGTGGTGCGAGCTGCGCGCAGCCGGTCCAGTTCCGCCCGCAGATGAGGATCCTCCTGCAGCGGGCGGGCGATCCGGACCATGGTGTGGAAGGCCTTCTTGCCGGGGATCTCCGACAGGCGGGTGCAGGCTTCCAGCCAGGCGCGGGAGATGTCGGGGGCGTCGACGGTGATCGTGTGCATCGGCTCGCTCCTTGATCGACAGTCGTCGGGGGGTGCGGCAGGGTGCGTTCACGCCCAGAAGGCGTCGGAGCCCTCGCGCCCTGGGGTGCGCCGCAGCGTCACCCGGAACACGTCGGCGGCGTGCGTTGTGGCGGTGACGCGAGTGTCGCCCGCCATGTCCTCGTCCACCCATGCGACGGCCCGCTGCCGGGGGACAAGGTCCGGCAGCGGCAGCTGGCTGCCGTCACCGGGCGGCACGGGCATCAGCCCGCAGGGCAGCGGGTCGAACACCGCCGAAGGGACGTCCAGCAGCAGGCAGTCACCGGCGGCCACGTGCAACAGCGCGTCGTGGGCGGCGGCGGTCAGGACGTGGGCGTGCGCATGCGGCCCGAGCGGCAGACCGCTGGTGAGGTCCGCCTTCAGCGACGCCGGAGAGTGCTTGAGCCACATGGCCTCAGCGGACCGGTCGATCATCTTCAGCCGGACCAGATGGCGGACCGTGGTGGCATACGGTGTGCCCAGCCACCGTGCCATCCGGTAGACGTCCACCGGGGATTCGGGGCGCCGCAGTCCGCACTGCGCCAGCGCGGCGCGAGCGGCAGGGCGCGGCATCAAAAACCACGAGGCGAAGGCCTCGGCCTCCTTCTCGTGCTGCGGCCAGCCCTCGCCCCAGCGCCCCGACGACTGCTCCTCGTGATCGATGCTGGTTCCGTGGCCCATCCGGTGATGACCCAACTCGTGGGCGACCGTGTGCCGCATCGCCACCTCTTCCAGGCCCGTGTTCAGCAGACACGCAGGCCCCCCGGCAGAGCGGTCCACGTACAGACCGAGCAGGCCGCCCAGTGCGCGCCCCACCACCTCCACCCCCGCGCTGCCCATGGCGGCGAAGACGTCGACGTACTCACCGCTTGCCGTCCCCAGAGCCGCATGGGCCTGGGCAGCCGCGATCATCGCCGCACCGTGTGCGTCGTTCCAGCTCACGCACGGCCCTTGGAGGCCGGGGACACCGCACTGGTCTGCTCTTCCTCGGCCTGGCGCCGGGCCTGCAGGTACTGGATGAACTTCGTCACCTCGATGCGGTCGCCTTCGCTGAGCGTCCGTCCCGTGCGGGGAAGGCCGGCCAACGCGTGTTCTCCAGCGTCGGCCGAGTCCTCCTCGTCCAGGAAGTAGGAGGCCGGCAGCCGGTAGAGCCGGGCGAGCTTTTGGAGCTCCATCACCTCCACTTTGCGCATGCCGCGCTCGATGTCGCTGACGGCCGAGCGCACGATGCCGGTGCGCTCGGCGACCTGCTGCTGGGACAGCCCGAGGTACTCGCGGGTGGCCTTCAGACGCTGGCCCAGTCGGATGCGCTGGTCGGCATCCTCGGCGGGGGAGGGGGCTTTGTCGTTCATGGCTGGTGCTCCTTGGCCTGCTGCATGGTGTCGTGCACGGTCTCGGCGAACGCCCACACCGAACGCAGGGAGCGCCCGGCTTCGGCATCGGCGGGAACACGGACACCGAAACGTTCCTCGACGCGCGCCAGTATCTCCATGACCAGCACGGAGTCGACCGGCAAGTCCGTTCCCCGGGCCGCCAGTTCCTCGTACACCTCTTCAACTGGCCTGTCCTGGTACTCGGCCAGGAGATCGATCACGATGTCCACGATCTCCTGAACGCTGTGTGACGGCATGCTCTGCTATCCCTCCCTTCACACAACTCCCGGACAGCCAGCCCGGCATGACTTACTGTAGAGCGATGTCGGGAAATCCGACAACCTTGTTGGAAGATCCTTCACGGGAGTGTGAGTGCATCTCGCCCGCTATCAGCAAGCAGCCCTCAAAACCCTGCAGCCTCCCGCCGACGGCACCGACCCCGTCCTCATACCGCTGCTCGGACTGGTCGGTGAAACCGGCTCCGTCGCCACCGCCTACAAAAAACGCCTACGGGACGGAGCCGACGCCAGCCCGTCCAAACAACAACTGCGCGAGGAACTCGGCGACGTCCTCTGGTACACCGCCACCCTCACCCACCTACTCGGCCTCGACCTCGAAGACGTCGCCGCCGCCAGCCTCGAAAAGACCAAAGACCGCTGGCGCGCCACCCCAGGCGACCAACGCCCCCGCTTCGACACCGACTACCCGACCCACGAACAACTGCCCCGACGCACCACCGTCACCTTCACCCCCACCCGCCACACCGACGGCCGCACCGTCATCAAACTGACCCGCGAAGACGGAACCCCCGCCGGCGACCCTCTGACCAGCGCCAGCCACATCGAAGACGACTACCGCTTCCACGACGCCTTCCACCTCGCCCACGCCACGGTCCTGGGATGGTCACCCGTCAGCCGCTTCCTGCTCGACCGCAAACGCCGCAGCCGTCCCGCCACCGACGAAGCCGAGGACGGCGGCCGCGCCATCGCCATCGAAGAAGGCATCACCGCACTGGTCTTCTCCTATGCCAGCCGCCACCAGTACTTCGAGAACCTCCGCCACGTCGACCACGAACTACTGATCACCATCGACCACATGACCGCCCACCTCGAAGTGAGCGTCCTGCGAGCCGCCGACTGGGAACACGCCATCATGACCGGCTACGCCGCCTGGCGGCAGCTGCGCAAACACGGCGGCGGACACCTCGAACTCGACCTCGACGCACAGACACTGACCTTCATCGAACCCTGACGGCGGTCCTTGCTGCACCAACCCGCACGCGACGCCCCTCCTGCATAGCGCGACCGTGCCAGAGCGTGGACGGCAGGCCAGGGGGCGTCGCACGCGGCCACCTTCCCGAGAACCTGGCAACCGCGGCGTCCTGGCGCGAGGAGAGCAATGGGCACGGAACAAGCAGAGACGAGACCATGCGGAACCGCACGACACGTCCCCACGGGACATCCTGTTTCCCAAGCTCGGACGCAGGCCACGCCCGCGACCGCAGCCCCGTTCCCGCACCGCGGGGCTCGAGCTCGTACGGCACGTGACGCGCAGCCGGGGCCGCGGAGGAAACCCGTGCCGCGGGATCCCATCTTTCCGCCGTTCGACAACACCACCCTCAAACCCGTGACCATCGTCGTCACCTCTGACGACGATCCTCAGTTCATGCGCTTGGCGTTGGCATCCCACCAGCCCCGCTACCACATCACCGTGCATCCCACTCCCCGCGGAGGAGACGCAGTTCACCTGGCTCACGACCTGATCCGGAGCTTGGGCAAGCACCTGCCGCTGCTCGACGACCAGAACAGCGGGATGTCGGTGTTCAGCGGCACATATGCCAGTTGGCGTATCGCCGCCGCCTGGTGCCTGGCCCTGAGCATCGACCGCCTGACTGTCTGCCGAGCCCATTTGCTCCGTCTGCCGAATTGGCAGCATCTGCTGGCATTCAGCGCCCGCACAGGTACCCATCTCACCCTGCTGTGCAATGGCCCGATCCCCCGAGAGGTGCTCCTACTGCTGAACGCTGTTGAGCATCGAATCCTGGACACTTCAGGTGCGGCAGCAGAGCACTGGCGAACGACCGCTGGTCTCGAAGAAATGGAAGGCCACCCCTGGTGGCAGCATCAGGCGGTATTTCCGCCACTCGACGACGAACCGTGGTTTCTGCCGCCGCCCCAGCCACGGCGCCGCCTGACGGCAAGGCACAGGTTCCAGCAAGCTCCGGCAGCACGAAGACCGCAGGAACCGGCCGTTGAGCACGGACACTGCGACATCACGGTGGTCGCAGACCGAATCCACACCCGCATCGCCCACCCCGTGTTCGCCGCGTGCGTTGCCATACATGCCCTCACCGGCCACCGACCCCATCAGATCCCGGCCTTCTACGAAGACGCCAGCATCCGATTTCCCTTCATCCCGCCCTGGGCAGCCCTCCTCGTGGACGCCGCTCGCTGCCTGCAAGACGTGGGAGGACCTCCCGGTATCTCCTCCAGTTTCCTTAGCGCCACCCAGGAAGACTCGGACATCAGCAAGGCACTCCTTGACTGCCGCCTCGTGACCACCTAAGGACGGTGTTCCCCTGCCGGCTACGCAGTCCCGGCCGGCACCCACGCCTCCCGTACCAGCTGCCTAGAGGCGCAACCCGCGAAAGGAATCTGAGCACGCGACGGCAGCGCCCCGGCCGATGCTGGCCGGCAGTTGCCCGCACGGCCCACTCTTCGTCCCTGCTCGCTTGCCATCGAGGCCTGGTTAGTGGACGTTGCGCAGCGGTGACTGCTTTGACGGTGGTGTTGTTCTCCTGAAAGCCACTGGCCGCGTGGCCGAAACTCAGGGTCCGGTAGATGCGTTGGCCGCATGCCAGGGTGCAGCGGCGGGTTCACGGTTTCACAGATGGCGTGGCGGTGCAGAGATCAGAAGGCGACTGGGTCGGTCAGGGGATGGCCTTCGCCGAGTGGCTGTGCCGCTACATGGTCGGCCAAGAGGCGACCGGCTGGGGCAGCGCTGTCTTCTATCCGGGTCCCGTTGACCTGGAGTTCCCGCGTGTAGGACCGGGCCAACGCACCGAGGTGACCGACGGGCCAGAGCGTGGAATGTGAGCAGCACACCAACCGAGACGGTCTTTAGGTACCGCAGTGTCTCGCGGTGAACCTATGCGGTCACAGCGCTAGGTAATACATCTAAATCGGTGCATTTTTCGTATATGTGGCAGGGGTCAAGCCTAGGTAAATGATCAACGCGGCCACACGTGTTGGATGGCTGAAACTCGCCCTTGCCGCGTGGCGATCCATCCGTTTATGCGCGCAATGAGTCTACTCAAACCAAGATATTTGCTATTTGTATTGAAATGCTCCTGTTGGCTGAATGGTCATCTCTCGCCAATCCGAGGCCGAATGCTCACAGTTTCCGCTCTTGACGTGCACAAGTAATGCTCAGTTAAAGTCCGATCACTTTTTGTCATAGATGTGGCTCCGGGGCGGGGACTCGTGGAGTCGGTAAGGCGGGGGGATGGGTGCGTTCATGCTGCCTGTTGGCGGCAGAGCTCTTCTTGTAGCGGTTGCGAGCATGGTCCTGGCGGGTGCGCTACAACCTGCTGCCGTTGCGGCTCCGGACGAGAAGGCGACGACCGGAGCCACGGGTGGACGGCAGGCATCCGTGGCAACACGAACCCTGCAGGGGGCCCAGAAGGCCGCCGAAGCAGGCGACACGAATGTCGAAGTGACCTCGCTTCGCAGTGAAGCGGGCGAGGTGTACGCCACACCGGAAGGCAACTTTGAGGCTGTCCAGCATCTGCGACCGGTACGCACGCGGGTAGACGGCGAGTGGAAATCGATCGACGACACCCTGGCCAAGCAGTCCGACGGCAGTGTGGCGCCCCGCGCCTCGGCCGTGGGCATGGAGTTCTCCGGAGGCGGAACGGATCCGCTGGTGACGCTCGAACGCACCGGCAAAAGGCTGTCGTTCTCATGGCCGACATCCCTTCCTGCTCCGACGCTGGACGGTGACACGGCCACCTACGCGAATGTCCTTCCGGACATCGACCTCAAGCTACGCGCGTCCACCGACGGCTTTTCGCAGCTGCTCGTCGTGAACAGCGCTGAGGCGGCGAAGAACCCGAAGCTGGCAGAACTCAAGATGGGTGTCGAATCTCCGGGGCTCGATCTGCAGAGCACCGCCGCCGGCGGGATCGAGGCTGTGGACGAAACAGCCGGCGGCGTCGTGTTCCAGGCCGCCCAACCCCTCATGTGGGACTCAGGGCAGGCAGAAGGAACGAAAACGCAGCTGGTCCGAGGTCCGCGGACGACAGCCGCAACGGCCGCGGACTCCGCGTCCGATGGCGACGAAGGCCCCGGGGACGGCGCGAACATCGCCCCGATCGGCGTCGAAGTGGAAAACAGCGGAACCGAGTTGAGGCTGACGCCGGACAAGGACCTGCTGACGGACCCCGCAACGACCTTCCCCGTCTACATCGACCCGCAGACCTACACCCCTAAAGCGGGGGAGTGGACCATGGTGTCGCGGTACTGGGCCAATACCCCTCAGTGGCGCTTCAACGACGCTTCCGACGCCGGCGTCGGCTACTGCGGCTGGGACTACTGCGCCCCCTACGACCTCAAGAGAGTGTTCTACCGGATCCCGACCGGCACCTTCAGCGGTAAGACGATCCTGAAGGCGACCTTCACCGCGCACGAGACGCACTCCGCCTCTTGCGACGCGCGATCGGTGCAGTTCTGGCGGACGAAGGGGATCACCTCGTCGACGACGTGGAACGACCAGCTGGCCAGCGGCTTTTGGATCGACAACATCGACTCTCGGTCAGTGGCCAAAGGGGCCTCCGGCTGCCCCGCCGGTGACGTGGAGTTCGACGCCACGGCAGGCGTGAAGTACGCAGCGTCGCACAACTCCTCCTACACGACGTTCGGGCTTCGGGCCGCCACGGAGGACGACAAGTACGGCTGGAAGCGGTTTTCGGACGACGCTTCCCTGCGCGTGACGTACAACCTGCCGCCCAAGCAGGTCGCAATGTCGCAGCTCACATCCACGCCCGGCACGACCTGCAGGAAGCCGGATAAGAAGGTCAGCATCCGGTCGCTCCCGAAGCTGGAAGCCAGCAGGGTGAAGGATCCTGACAACGACAAAGTGAGTGTGCAGTTCCAGCTCTGGTGGGACGCCGGCAGCGGCTTCAAGAGCCAGTGGACCTCGGACAAGATGACGCCGAAGAGCTCCACAGGGGATGGAGGGGATTTCAGCACGCAGCTGACGGAGACTCTGTCCAACAAGAAGACGATTCCCCAGAACAAGACACTGGCCTGGTACGTGCGGGCCATCGACTACGAAGACGGCAAGTACTACAGCTACTCCCCGTGGTCGGGGGCAGGATCGGCGACCGGCTGCTACTTCGTCTGGGACAAGAGTGTGCCCGAAGGGCCGAAGATCACCTCTGGAGACTATCCCGCAGAGGACGACAACAATCCGGACGACCCCGTCTACGACGGAGTCGGACGCTACGGCACCTTCACCATCGACGCCCCGAACCCTGACGTCACCAAGTACTGGTTCGGAGTCAACGAAGACCCCTCCGACGACAACGAGGTGTCCACCTCCGCAGGCGCCGCCCGGACCGTGAGCTTCCGGCCGACCAGAGCCGGCACGAACTTCGTGACCGCCCAGGCATTCGACGCCGCGGGCAACGGCAGCGAACCCGTCACCTACAAGTTCCGCGTAAAGACCGGCCAACCCACCCGCGCAGAGTGGAAACTCGACGAGGCGACCGGTACGCGCCAGGCAGCCGGAACGTCCGGGACACGCACACTCGACCTGAAGGGCACCCCGACACTCGGTGCGACAGGAGTCAAGGACACCGCGGTCTCTCTGGACGGCGTGGACGACTACCTAGTCTCGGAGATTCCAACAGTGGACACGTCCACCGGGTTCTCCGTGTCCGCCTGGGTGAAGCCGAGCAAAATCCCGGACGGTGCTGCCGTCATCGCAGCCCAGCCAGGGAACAACGCCCCGGGCTTCGAGCTGTACTACTCCAAGACGTACGACCGGTGGGCGTTCAACCAGTACACATCCGATACAGCGTCCGCGACGCCGGTCAGGGTCATGCAAGCGGCCGCCGGCGGAGTCAAGGCGGGAGAATGGGTCCTTCTCACCGGCACCTACAGCTCCTCAACCGACCTGTTGTCGTTGTACGTTGACGGCTCCCTCGCGGGATCTGCGGCATACTCCACGCCGTGGGATGCCCGGCGCGGTCTGCAGATCGGTGCCGGATCCTACGGCGGAGCGCCCGGCAGCTTCTTCCCCGGCACGATCGACGATGTCCGGATCTACGACAAGCCGCTGGCGGCAGGCGAAGTCATCAACCTCTTCAACAAGCAGCCGATCGGAACGGGCCGCCCGGCTCGCGCCGTGTTTCCCCTCGACGAGCCGCCCACCGATACGGACGGCAAGGCCACCACTGCGGTGTCCGGGCACGCCGACGTGAACCCCGCCGTGCTCAAGGGCGGTGCGAAACTCGGAGAAGCGGGCAGGGCGGGCAAAGCCCTGAGCCTGGACGGTGTCGACGACTACGCCACCACCACCCCGCACGTGAACAACCAGCGCAGCTTCTCCGTGGTCGCCTGGGCGAAGCTGCCCAAGACCAAACCCACCCACGCCGCCGTCATCGCCACCCAGACCAGCACCGTCAAGCCCGGCTTCGAGCTGTACTACTCACCCACCTACGGCTGGTCGTTCAACCAGTACTCGCAGGACAACGCGAACGGCACACCGATGCGAGCCGCCCAGGGCGACCCCGGGCTTGCTCCCGGCGGTGAGTGGACACAGGTGGCCGGAACCTACGACGCCGTGGACAACTACCTGCGGCTGTATGTCCAGGGCACCTACGTGTCACGGGTGAACTTCGATTCTCCGTTCTACGGCGGGGGCCCCGTACAGATCGGTGCCGGCAACTACAGTGGTGCTGCCGACAGCTTCTTCCCGGGCCAGATCTCGGACGTGCAACTCTACGACCGGGCCCTGTCCGCCGGGGAGATGGCCGACATGTTCGACAGCAGACCGACCGTGGAGGGCCGTTGGCGCCTAGACTCCTCATCTGGCAGCCCCGCCGTCTCCCCTGACGACCTGGCCCGCGAGGACCACACCACTCACCCGTTGACCCTGGGCAGCGGCGCGAAGGTCGATGTCACGGGCGGCAGCAACATGGTCGGCGACGGCGGACTGCTCCTCAACGGCACCAGCACCGGATACGCCCAGACCGGGCCCTCGGCCAGTCCCTCGCCGATCGACACCAGCCGCAGCTTCACCGTCTCAGCCTGGGCAACGGCCCCCGCGCGGCCCCAAAAGCCAGTCACCGTCATGAGCATGGCCGGGGCGAACCGCAACGGATTCGCGGTCCGCTACGTCCCCGACGAAAGCAGTCCGGCGACTGCCGGACGCTGGCAACTGGTGACGGTGAGCGCGGACTCGTCCACAGCACAGGTCTCCACGGCAGAGGACACCCTTTTCCAGAACACCGATGCGTGGAGCCACATCGCAGTCGTCTACGACGCCTACGCGGGACAGATGCGTCTCTACGTCGACGGAAACCTACAGGTCAGGCCCTGCCTCGATGACGATGATGACGGCGAGCCCGACGTTCCTACCTGCACCGAGCAGGTGTCCTGGGACTCGTCCGTCGTGCCCTTCGCCGCGGCCAAGGGCCTTCAGCTGGGCAGGCTGAAGACTGGCTCCAGCACGTGGGGCGAGTACTGGAGTGGAGCCATCGACGACGTCTGGGCCCTTCAGGGCGCAGCCAGCGACACCCAGATCGCAGCACTCGCTGACAGGAGCGGTACGGGTCTGTCCACCATCCCAGGCCCCTGAGTTTGGCCCGGTGGGGCCATCCGTTTACGGATGGCCCCACCGGCCGGCCAGCGACCAGGACTAGAAGTACATCCACAGCGGGACCCCACACGGCGGTGCGAGCAACACGTGCGTGGCGCAGGACGGGCAAAATGATGAGGCGAGAAATGACAGCGAAGGTACACAGACGCGTGCGGGCACGCATCGCCGTAACAGTATCGGCGGTATTGGTCGGCACTCTGCTGCAAGCCACGGCCGTCCAGGCCGTACAGGCCGCGAGCACGCTGCCGAAGGTACCGGCTTCCGAGAAGCCTGTACCCACTCATCAGGTGAAGCCGACGCCTCGCAAGGGCGATCACGCGCCCAAGGTGCCCCGGACCCCGCCAAAGACGGCGTGGCCAGGCGCGGGCTCTGCCACGGTGACGCTGCCGTCCAAGGCCACGGCGAAAGGCGTTCGCGCAGGCGATCTGCCCGTCTCGCTCACCACCACCAAGCAGTCCAGCAACGCCAAAAGTGCCCGTGTGCCGCTTTCCGGACAGGCCACTGTCCGGGTGCTCAGCCACCAGACAGCCGACCACGCCGGGGTAGACGGCCTTCTGCTCTCCGTGCAACGCAAGGCGGACACGCGAGGCAACGCCTTCGGTCTCACAGTGGACTACACAAAGTTCGCCCAGGCAGGCGGAGGCGCGTACGCGTCAAGGTTGCGTCTGGTGAAGCTGCCTGCCTGCGCACTGACGCAGCCCAAAGCCACCAAATGCGCTACCGGTACACCGATTCCCACGGACAACGATCCGAAGGCGAAAACGCTCAGGGCAACCGGACTGTCACTGCCGACCGCCGACAGCCCCAAGGCAACCGGGATGTTGCTCGCCGTGACAGCGGGCACATCAAGCGACCACGGCGACTACAAGGCCACACAACTCTCCGCGTCCTCCGCCTGGAAAACCAACCTCAACACCGGTGACTTCGCCTGGTCCTACGACATGCCGGCACCCGACGTGCCCGGCTCCTTCGTCCCCAAGGTGAGCTTGTCCTACTCGTCCGGCGGAATCGACGGGCGGACCGCCAACAGCAACAACCAGGCATCCTGGGCTGGCGACGGATTCGACCTCTGGCCCGGCTTCATCGACCGCAGCTACAAATCGTGCGCCGATGAAGGAGTCAAGAACTCAGCCGGCACCAAAGTAGGCGACCAGTGCTGGGCCTACGACAACGCCACCCTGTCGTTCAACGGCCACTCGGGCGAACTCATCGCCACCGGCACGAACTCGTTCCGGATCAAGGGAGACGACGGCACCAAAGTCGACCGCCTCTACGGCTCGGACACCAACGTACGAGCCAACGGAGCCCTCAAGGACGAGTACTGGCGGGTCACCACAACGGATGGCACCCGCTACTACTTCGGCTACAACCGGCTCACCGGATGGGCAACCGGCAATCCGGAAACCAACTCCACCTGGACCACGCCGGTCTTCGGCAACGACGACAAAGAGCCCTGCCACGCCGCCACCTTCGCCGACTCATGGTGCCAGCAGGGATGGCGCTGGAACCTCGACTACGCCGTCGACGCCCACGGCAACAGCATCGCCTACTACTACAACAAGGAAACCAACTACTACGGCCGCAACCTGAAGGCTTCGGACGAGACCGTCTACGTGCGTGGTGGCTCCCTGGACCACATCGAGTACGGCCTGCGCAACACCTCGAACTACTCGGCCAAGGCACTGGGCAAAGTCGACTTCACCACCACCGAGCGCTGCCTGCCCGAAACCGGGGTGACCTGCGCGGCCTCCACCATCGACGACAAGTCGTTCTATTGGTACGACACTCCCTGGGACCTGAACTGCAAATCCGGTGTGGACTGCGTCAAGACGGTCTCACCCTCCTTCTGGACCCGTAAACGACTGACCGGCGTCGCCACCAGCGTGCTGAAGTCGGACGGCACCTACACGCCGATCGACTCCTGGAAGCTCGAGCACCGCTGGGGCACGTCCGACATCGACTACCAGCTGATCCTCGACTCCATCCAGCACACCGGCTCCTCCGCGAGCCCCGCCATCACACTGCCCAAGGTCACCCTCGGCTACGACCAGCGCGCCAACCGTCTCAAGATCAGCGGGGACGACACAGCGCCGTTCATCAAGGAACGGCTGTCGTCTATCACGGACGAGTCCGGCGGAGAGACCGACGTCAACTACTCGACGTCCGCCTGTGATGCCTCCAGCCTGCCCACGGCGGAGACGAACACCACACGCTGCTACCCGGTGTACTTCACCAAGGAAGGGGACGCGGATCCGACGAAGCAGTGGTTCAACAAGTACGTGGTCGACTCCGTCACCCAGACCGACCGCACGCTGTCCTCGCCGGACATGGTCACCCGCTACAGCTATCTGGACGGCGCGGCCTGGCACTACGACGATGACGACGGCCTGACCAAGGAGAAGTACAAGACCTGGTCGACCTGGCGCGGATACGGCCATGTCCGGGTGCATACCGGCGGCCAGGACCCCGTCGGCATGAAGTCCCAGACGGATCACTACTTCCTGCGCGGCATGAACGGCGACCGGGCCACCCCCAGCGGCGGGACCAAGACCGCGACCGTCTCCGACGACAACGGCGGCACCATCACCGACGACGACGCGGTGGCGGGCTTCGAATACAAGACCGAGAAGTACAGCGGCCCCAGCGGCAAGGTGCTGGAAAAGACCGTCAACACGCCCTGGCTCCACGAAACAGCCAAGCGCACCCGCTCCTGGGGCACCACCGCCGCCGACCTGACCGGAACCGCGGCCACACGGATCTGGACCTCCCTCGACGCGGGGGCCGGCAGCAAATGGCGCCAGACGTACAAAACCAACAGCTTCGAGAACGTCGCAGGGCGTGTCACCCAGACGGATGACTTCGGCGACAACACCACGTCGGCCGACAATCAGTGCACCCGCATCACCTACGTCGACAACACCGCGGACTGGATACTTGACCTGCCCGCGCGTGCCGAGGCCGTCGCCGTGAAGTGCGCCGACACCCCCCACCGGTCCACGGACGTCCTGTCCGATGTCCGCACCGCATACGACGGACAGGCCTACGGGACGGCACCGGCCAAGGGTGACGTCACCCGCACCGCCACGCTGCAAAAGCACGACGGCACCACCGCCACCTACCTGGAGTCCGAAGACACCTACGACACCTACGGACGCCAGCTCACCGACAAGGACATCTCCGCGGTCGTTACCGCAGTCGAGGGCGCCACACCCACACGCACCGCACGCACCGACGGCCGCACTACCACCACGGCCTACACGCCCACCACGGGCTTCCCCACCACCTCCACGGTGACCAGCCCACCCGCCACCCCTGGGACGGCGTCCAGCGCACAAACCACAACGACGACCTACGACACCACGCGCGGGCAGCCCCTGACCGTCCTCGACACCAACAACAAGCGCACCGACACGACGTACGACGCCCTCGGCCGCAGTCTGAAGATCTGGCTGCCCAACCGATCCAAGGACAACAGCGACACACCCAACTACCAGTACGTCTACACCATTGACGGAACCGGTTCCCCCACCGTCGCGACCAGGGCGCTCAACGTCGACGGCTCCCAGCGAACCTCCTATACGCTGATGGACGGCTTCCTGCGGACCCGGCAGACCCAGGACCCCGGCCCCTCCGGCGGCACCCTGCTCACCGACACGTTCTACGACGAACGCGGCCTCACCTCCAAGACCTTCGCGCCCTACTACAGCACCGCGGCCCCCTCAGCCACGCTGCTCAAGCCGGACAACGCGCTCGCGGTCGAGAGCCAGACCTGGAACAACTACGACGGCCTGGGCCAGATCACCAAAACACAGCAGATCGCTGGCAACGGCGACGACACTAAGGTCCTGAACACAACAGCCACCGAGTACGGCGGTGACCGCGTCACCGTCACCCCGCCCAGGGGCGGGACCCCCTTCACCACCCTCGTGGACGCCCGCGGCAACAACACCGACCTGCGGCAGTACAAGACGTCCACGGCCACCGGCGCCTACGACCAGACCCACTACGACTACACACCCGCCGGGAAGCTCTCCAACATCACCGACCCTGCTGGCAACGCCTGGTCCTTCCAATACGACCAACACGGCAACCAGATCCTCGCCAAGGACCCGGACAAGGGCCAGACCGACTCGAAGTACGACGACCGCGACCAACTGCTGTTCACCTCCGACGCCCGCGGCAAGAAGATCACCCACGTCTACGACGGTCTCGGCCGCGAGACCGAGACCCACGACGGAGACGCCTCCGGGCCCCTGCTCACGCAGAACGTGTGGGACCCCACCGGCTTCGAAGGTCAACTGGCCACCGCGACCCGCTACGTAGGCGGCGCAAGCGGAGCGGCCTACAAGACGACCTACAGCCTCTACGACAACCTGTACCGGCCCCAGCGCACCACCACCACCATCCCCTCCATCACCGGAGAGGAAGCCCTGGCAGGGTCCTACCAGAGCAGCATCAGCTACAACCTCGACAACACGATTCGCTCGACGAGCTACCCCGCCGCAGGCGCCCTGCCCAGCGAGACCCTGACACCCACCTACGACGAGGTACTGCGCCCCAAGAAACTCACTGCAGGCAGCGGCACCACCTACATCGCCGACACCGTATACAGCTACACCGGCAAGCCACTCCAGTACCTCTACCAGGGCGCAACCAAAAAGACCCAGATCAACAACACCTACGAGTGGGGCACCCAGCGCCTGGCCAACACCAGCGTGAACCGCGAAGACATCGCCGGCACCGACAAATCCTCCACTTTCAGCTACGACGAGACCGGAAACGTCACCTCAATCTCCGACGTGTCCCGCTCAGGCACCGACAACCAGTGCTTCCAGTACGACTACCTGGCCCGCCTCACCGAAGCCTGGGCCCAGAACACCACCACCTGCGCCACCACCCCAACCTCATCCGTCCTTGGCGGCCCAGCCCCGTACTGGCAGTCCTACACACACGACGCCGTCGGAAACCGCAAGACCGAAACCCTTCACGACACCACAGGCGACACCAGCAAGGACGTCGTCCGCTCCTATGACTACTCTCCAGCCGGCGGGCCCCGTCCCCACGCCGTAAGCCAGGTGCAGACAAGCAACCAAGGCAGCACAGCGCTGGACAGCTACACCTACGACGACGCAGGCAACACCCACACCCGCACGATCGGCGGCGACGAACAGACACTGGACTGGGATACCGAAGGACACCTCAAGCAAGTAACCGTCCCCAGCGCCGGCAGCCCGAAGACCACGTCCTACGTCTACGGCGCCGACGGCAGCCGACTGCTACAGCGGACTAACACCGAAACCACCCTCTACCTCGGCTCCACCGAAGTCACCCTCACCAAGGGCGCCACCACCGCCAAGGCCACGCGCTACTACGACCTCGGCAGCGGCAACCAGGCAATACGCACCAACGACAACAAACTCAGCCTCCTCGTCGGCGACCACCACGGCACCTCCGAACTCGCCATAGGCACCGCTGACCAGACCATCCAGCAGCGCCGGTCCACACCCTTCGGCGCCCCCCGCGGGCCTCAGCCCACTGCGTGGCCCGGCACCAAGGGCTTCATCGGCGGCACCCAGGACGCCACCGGCCTCGTCCACCTCGGCGCCCGTGAATACGACCCCGACACGGGCCGCTTCATCAGCGTCGACCCGGTCCTCATCCCGACCGACCCCCAGCAACTCAACGCGTACGCCTACGCCAACAACAGCCCCGTCACCTCGTCCGACCCCTCCGGACTGTGCCGCCGAGACATCTGCGGCGACGGATACCCGATCGCCGGCGACGGAAAGCGAGCTGGATACACAGGCCAGCACAAGAGCGATATCCCCTGCACTTCGTGCAATACGCAAAACGTGAGCTACTACAACCCGGATGAAATATTCCCAGGAGTCTTCGTCCCTGCAAAGTGGAAGGGACGAAAGGCCTTCATCGAGCGCTTCTACTCCAACTACCTGGACGGCGTTCGAGGGACCAACGGTTGGTTGCCCGGCTACCTCACCGACGGAACAAACCCGGAAGCTGCACGCCAGCAGCTGGGATACTGGGCGCTTCAGGTCTGCTATGACATGCGGTCTTGTCCGCAGAGTCTGATGGGCGGCTTCCGGGACATGCAAATGGGATTCGGTGAAAGGGTCTCTTCCATTGCCGGAGCTAGCCATGACGGTCGTGGAGTTAGTGCAGAGCTCCCCAAAACCGGTTCGGGTGAATCGGGCGAATTGCTCAAGGGTGCATGTAGTTTTAGCTCGGATACACCGGTTCTTCTGAAGAGCGGGAAGACCAAAGAAATTGGTGATATCGAACTTGGTGACAAGGTCGTAACCGCTAATCCTGAGACCGGGAAACGTCAAGGATCCCGGAGTGTTTCGGCCCTTCTCGTACATCATGATGACGATCTCATCGACCTGAAAATTATTGAAAAGAACGGTGATGTCGGTACACTTCATACGACGTCTCGTCATCCTTTCTGGGACAAGTTGGCGCGAGCTTGGGTCCCTGCCGGCAAACTGGTTCCTGGCCGCCGACTCAGTACAGCTACCAACGATGACGTCGTGGTCAGCGCGGTCCGGGTTGTCGGTGGTGCTGCCGACATGTACAACCTGACGGTGGAACAACTCCACACGTACTATGTGCTGGCGGGGGCTACGCCGGTCCTGGTTCACAATTCCGGCGGGTGGTGTGGTCCAGGCATTAGAACTGCGCCAGAGGCGGGTATCGCACCCAATGATGCGAGGCGAATCCAGAATGCTGCCAACAAGACACGTCAGACGATCATCGTGGTCGGAAGTCGAGCGGGTAACGGGAACCTCAACCCAACTTCTGACTGGGATTATATATTGACCGGTCCGTCCCGGGCTCGTAGTAGCGTCAAGAACTCCCTGCCTCAGGGGATGGGTGATGGAGAGGGTGGAAGTGGGCGTGGCCGGGACTTCTATCAGAGCTACAATCCAAACGCCAAGCAGTACACGGAATTGGATAGGGATAGGCCTTACGTGGTCTTCGAGCCCAGGGGGTAGGTGACGTGACCGAATTGCGGGCCTCGGAACGGATGATCAACGAGGTGGCCCAGGAGTTGCACAGTCTGGAGGAAGGCGTGGAGTGGTTCTCCGCGTTCGCTCCAGAGGAGCAGAAGTCCGTTCTGCACGAGATAGCCCTCTATCTGATGCAGGCGCATGTCACTGTCGAAGATGGGCGTAAGGGCCTCGAGAAATCAGGGGTGAAGGCGACCATGACCCCTGCGGTTCTCATTGTTCGGGAGCCGATCCTCGAGCAAATTGGGAAGATTGAAAGGTTGCCGCAGCAGGAATACTCGAAGGCGTTCCGTGTCCTCATGTCCACGTTTGCGGTGGCTGATACGCGACGAAGAGAAACGGAGTGCCGAGGAACTTGTAGCCACGCCTGGCACAACCTGTCGTAGGCGCCGACGTCCCCGGTGCCTCAGAGAGGGCGTTGCCGGGGATTCCTGAGTCCGCTTGGACGCACATTGAGAGCCCCCGCCGAGTCGGTACTCGGCGGGGGCTCCTGGGCATTGACGGCAACGCTGACGGCAACGTCGGCGGACGAGCGCCGCGGCAGGTGAATCGTAAGGCGGCTCCTCGGTGCCGTTCAGAGCGTTGTTGAGGCAGTCGACGGCTTGGCGTTGGAGGCGGAGGCGTACGTGGGCGTAGAGGCCGGCCGTGACGCCGATATGGGCGTGGCCGAGAAGTTCCTTGATGACGACGAGATCGACGCCTTGTTCCAGGAGCAGGGTGGCCGTCGAGTGGCCGAGGTCGTGGAAGCGGATCGTCCGGAGTCCTGCCTTGTGGAGGAGGCGGTGGAAGCGGCGGGTGAGGTTAGGGGCGTCGTCGTCTGCGCCCTCGGCTCCCGGGTGAACTGTCGGCTCGGTCTGGTCCTTGAGGCCCCGGTGGCGGGGTCCGCGCGTACTGCCTGGCCTGCCGGACCAGCTCGAGCAGGGGAGTGACATCTGCCCCAGGGCTCTGCAGATCACGACGACGGTGTCCGCCGTCGGCACCTTCGTTCCCTTGCGGGCGTTGAGCGCGTTGCTGACGGTCGTCCGAGCCAGGCGAGAGCCGCACCTGTTGACCAGCTGGTTGACGTTCCAGCCCTTCGCCAGCCTCAACTGGGTGAGGCGCGCCTTGAGTTCCTCCAGCGGATCCGTCGCCATACCTTCCTCCCCGCAGCTGTTGCTTGTTCACCTCTGTGCAGCATTGAACACCGTGAACAAAAAGTGCCGATCTTGGAGGGAGTCTGGAGCCCAGAAATCGACGAAGGAGGTTGTGGTGGCGCACGCGTATGTCGTCATCTGGGTCCTGAGCGCGGCGGTTGCACTGCTGCTGGCCGTGATCTGCGGAGTGACCGCCGGAATCCTGCACCATCTCGACGGCAACCATCTGCCGTCCGTATTGATGAAGGCCGGTGCAGCGTTCGGGTGCTGCCTCACCCTGAGCATCGCGCTCGTCGGCCTCACGACGCGACGGCGCGGGGTGCCGGCTCGAGCCCTTGAGCAACCTGTCCTCCAAAGCCCGGTCGTGCAGAGCCGTCATCCCTGACCGCTTCCAGGCCGCGCAGTACGGAGCACGGTGTGTATGTCGTTCGTCGGCGCATCGCGCGCCCTGGCACGGTCTGCCCGTCGCAGTGTGCTCAAGGGCCGCCATGGGCGGAGAGGTGCAGACGGCGTGCAGGCGGCTTCGCCGGTACCTGGAGTGTGAAGTGCTGGGCGTGGATGCGATCCAAGGGCCGGGAATCCGGGGCGCGTTGGGCTTGCAGCTCGTTCGTGCTCGCTGCCTCAGGACTCGTACAGGTGACCGGTGACGGTCTGCTGGTGAGAATCAGCCAACCCGCATCGCTGTCACGCTGCGGTCGGGAGAGTTACCCCTGGTAGTCGCTGAAGAAGCGAGGCGCATTGTCAGACCCCGCCGCTAAACTTCCCGACCCGGTTCGCGGTCCGAGCGCGGGATGGATTCACCGACAGGGTTCACGCGCACGCCCGGGCGGGGGTGGAGGCGGGGGAGGGGCTGGCCGGTTGGCCTGCGGCGCGCACGAGCATCTCCCCTCGGTCCGGCCGGGCGGACACGGCAGGTAAAGGTGCAGGAACCTGCCCCCTTGCTGCGCTCTTTCGCCGGATGACCCCCGAAGTGCCACGGCCCGCCCGGCGTCTGGACCGCCTGTATACGCCAGAGGCGCAGCCGGTCCTCCCTTCCCCCCGCAGGCAGAGCCGGCGCGCCTCCGCGTGGTAGCTGGTGCAGACCATTCCGATCGTCGACGAGGGCGGTAATAGGCAGTTATGTCCCTCCATTGCGGTGACGACCGGAAGTTGTAGTGCCAATGATCCAGCCGCCCTAAGTTGCCATGCACGAAGCCTCACCCTCGGCCTTCGAAAGCACCCGTCATGTCTCCAACTCTCCAGACATGCAAGGCGTGTTGCGGCTCCAGCATGCGCCACCCGCGCTGCCCATCCATCGATGCCTCAGGCCCCGCGACCGGATGAGAACCCACACCGCCGGCACGGCCCCCTTCCGCCGCGCCAAGGACTACCGGACGACAGCACAGAACATCAGGAGACGACCGCCATGGGATTCGGACGACTCGGAGCCCAAGGAGTACCCGGGGAAGTGGCGCTCATCGCCACCCTCGACCAGATAGCCCAGGTCACCGCCCCCTACAACACACCGCAGGCACGCTTCAGCCGCAACCTGCTCTACCTGACCCGCTCACCGGACGGCTACACCCTGATGCGCGACTGCGGGATCCGTCTCGACAGACGCAAGATCACCGCCTGGCTTGCGGGGGAGCGGGCCCCCACCCCCCAGCAGCAGGCGCGCCTGGAGGAAGCCTTCCGCAGACTGCGCCGACGCAACATGCGGCCCAGCCTCACCCACCGCCTGAACGCAGACGGCGGCACGCGCGTTGAGATCTACCCCGCCGACCAGGACGACGTCGAGCCTCAACATCAGCGCACCGCCCGTTGGCGTCACAAGAACATCTACCGCTGGGACCCCATCGTCGCGGCCTGGTCCCGCAGCGATCTCCAGGACCTGAGCCACCAATGGCGGTACGTCATCACCGAACTGGGATCGGACTGGCGCCGCTACGAACACGTCACCCACCTCGGCTTCTGGGCCTGAGCCCCCGCACAGCCCGATCACGCAAGGAGCCTTCCAACGCCGTGCACGCCGAACCACACCCACCACTCAACGCCCAGGACACGGCCCGCAGACGCCGCGAACGCGAAGAACTCATGGGGCCCGCCGTGCGAGCGCTGCTGCAGCTCGCCGAGCGCGGCGAACTCACCACCGCCCACGTCGAACTGTCCGCCCACACGCTCGGCGTCCACGTCCGTACCGTGTGGCGCAACCTGGCCCGCGCCCGCCGCGGCGAGCTCCTGCGACGGACCCGGCAGCGGTTCGAAGTCAACGACGAGATCCGTGTCCTCCTCGCCTACTACCGCGGCAACGTCAAACGCGTCCACGAAGAACTCGAACGCGACGCGAAAAAAGCCGGTCACGAACCGGTGAGCCTGTCGACCCTGCACCGCGCCATCCGCAAGGACCTGCCCCCCGGCGACCGAGCCGGTCTGCGGGCGGGCCTGCCCGCCTCCCGGAGCCACGACCCACACCTGCGCCGCCCGCCCACCACCCGCAACGAGGAATGGGAAGGCGACCACAAACAAGCCCCCGTCTGGGTCTGGGCCGGTAACCAGCTCGTCAAACCGTGGGTGACATGGTTCTGCGACTGCCACACCGGCATGATCATGGGCTGGGCCGTCACCCCGCACTACCCGCACCGCGGCTCCATCCTTGCCGCCCTGCGCGCCTGCATCCTGCCAACCGGCACCCACGGACCGGCCGGAGGCCTGCCCACACGCATCCGCATCGACCGCGGCAAAGACTTCCTGTCCAACGCCGTCAAGGAAGCCCTCGGCGCCTTCGCCGTCCACGTCGACGTCCTACCGCCCTACACCCCCCACCTCAAAGGCAGCATCGAAAACCTCAACCACACAGCCACCAGCAGGTTCTTCTCCACGCTGCCCCGCTACACCGGCGCCCAGAAACTCAACACCCGCCGCAGGTCGGGCGAGAACGACCCCGCGCTGACCTTCGAAAGCTTCACCGAACGGTTCGCCACCTGGGTCACCGCCCACAACGCCGAACATCCCATGGCCGCTGACGGCGATCTGACCGCGCTGGAATGGTGGAACAACGACCCCACCCCCCTGCGCGAGGTTCCGGCAGAGGACCTGCACGCCTTCCTCCTCGAAAGCGACCGCTCCACCCGGGTCATCACCGGCCACGGCATCCGCTTCAAAAGCCGCGACTACATGGCCGGCTGGATGACCGGCCGCTCCGGCACCCGCGTCCACATCCGCTTCCAGCCCCACCAACTGGAAGAGATCCACGTCTTCGACGCCGACAACCGGCAGCACCTGGGCACCGCCTACCTCGCCGACCAAGCCAGCGAGGAACAGATCGAAGAGGTCTACCGCGCCCGCGGCGAACGGGCCGGCCGCCTGCGCCGCGACCTGCGCCGGGCCGAGGCCCTGCGCAGGCGCCGCTTCAAGCCGTCCACCACCGCCGGCCCCGCCCGCACCACGGAAGTCATGACCCGCAAACAGGCCACCAGCGAACTACGCAGCCAGCGTTCGTCCCGCCACGACGATGACCTGCCCGCCAACTACATGCCCCGCCGGATCACCCCCTCCAGCCGCTGGGCCGTCCCCGATGCCGCACCCACCCCACCCGAGGAACGCAGGTGACCACCCGCTCAGGCCCCCCGGGGCCCGCCCACCGCTGCCACGCGGACCATCCGAGGCCAAGAGGGGTGACGAGGCCGCCCCCGCACGGCAGCCCGGATGGCCGCACACGCCCAGTACCAAGGGCTCGCAGTGGCCGACGTACACGCCACCGCCACCAGCCATCCGCTGAGCACCGCCCACGCCGTACCGCCCACACCTGACGGCACCCCTGCCGCCCCGACGACCATGAGGACATGCGCATGACCGACACCGACGCCCCGACACCCCGTCCCGACCAGGACGACGTCGTCGGCGAACCCGACTTCTATCTCAACCTCGCCGGCGCCCGCATCGTCGCCACCGAGGCCCTCCTCGAAGCCAGCGAGAACATCGCCGACACCATCGAAGCCCGCGCCATGTCCTGCATCTACGGAGACGCCGGCCTCGGCAAGACCTTCTCCGTCCTGGCCGCCCTGAAAGAGATCTCCGCCGACCGCGTCCTACTCCTTCAGTTCCGCTCCCGCCCAACCCCCCGCGACATCCGCCAGGAACTGTTCAACGAACTCAACCTCGAAGGCGAACCACCCTCCCACCCCAGCGAATTCGACCGCCTCCTCAAGCGAACCCTGGCCCGCAAGCCCTACGTCCTGGTCTGCGACGAAGCCCAGCAATTCAGCCGGGAGTGCTTCGAGTTCGTCCGCCACCTGTGGGACACCGGCAACGGTAAGAACCGCCCGGCCGTGCTCTTCGTCGGCGGCGAAGAGGCCTACAAAACCCTCTACAGCGAACCCGCCCTCGCCTCCCGCATCTACATCTGGCAGGAGTTCGCCCCCATGGAGATGGACGAGGTCCAGAAAAACATCCCCCTCTTTCACCCCATCTGGGCAGACGCCTCGCCCGAACTCATCGAGTACGTCTACGACGAAGGAGCGGGCGGCACCTTCCGCGTCTGGTCCAAGATCACCTACCACGTCATCGAAGGAATGAAGCGCCGCGGCCTGGAACACGTCGACGAGACCGTCGCACGCTGGGCCCTGCGCCGTGCCCTGCCCCACCGGCGCGGATCCCGCCGCCAGCACCAGGACGCCGGGTGACCCAGCCGCCCAAGACCCCAGAGGCGCCCCACCACCTCAACCTGCCCGGCGCCCGCACCGTCACCACCTCGGCGGTGAGGGGCGCCGCCCACACTCTCGACCAGGCCCTGAGTACACAGAGCATGATCTGCCTGACCGCAGACCCCGGAGTCGGCAAGACCTACACCCTGCAGCTCCTGTGCGAACAGCGCTCCGACCTCCCTGCCCTGAGGCTGCTACCGCGTCCCCAGGCCCGCCCCGACGATCTGCGCCACAGCCTCTACCGCGAACTCGGCCTGCCCGCCGACCCACCCGACGACCCCGGCATCTGCGACGACTACCTCCGACACGCCCTGGCCCGAACCCGCCACCTCCTGGTCATCGACGAAGCCCACCAACTGTCGGCCGCCTGCATCGAATACGTGCGCTACCTCTACGACGATCCCGGCCCCCAGGTCACCATCGTGCTCCTCGCCAGCCGACCTCGCCTCAGAGCCCTGCGCTCCCAGCCCACCCTGATCAACCGGGTCACCACCTGGCACCACATGGAGCCCCTCGACGTGAACGAAGTCCCCACCGCTCTGCGCACCTTCCACCCTCTGTGGTGCGACACCCCAAGCCGCGCCCTTACCCGCCTGGACAGCCTGTGGGCACACGGCAACCTCCGACGCTGGGCCGCCCTGACCCACCAGCTCCAAGCCACGCTGCACCGCCACCCCGACCGCCCGGCCGACCCGGAAACGCTCCTGCGCCGCCTCCGGCCCCGACTGCCCCGCCCCGCATGACCCCGACGCCCCCCGCCGCCGCGCCGGAAACCCGCGCCCGGTGGCAGGCCACCTGGTCACCGGGCAAGACCGACCCCGGCCTGCCGCCGATCACCCTGATCACCGACCCCCACGACCACCCCGACTACACCATCACCGCACTCGCCGCTCACCAGCCCGCCGCAGGCCGGATCGCTGTCCACCCCACCCCCCTGGCCACCGCACCCGCCTACCTCGCCCAGGACCTCATCCGCGCTCTGGGCAAACACCTCCTGCTCCCGGACGCCGAAGCACCCTGGTGGACCGGCAACGCCGACGAATCCTGGCGTGTGGCGGTGGCATGGACCCAAGCCCTCGGGATCAGCCACTACGTCATCTGCCGAGCACACCGCATCACCGCCCGCCACCTCGAACACCTCATGGCCCTGCGCGAACACACCCGCATCCAGCTCACCCTCGTCGTCAGCGGACCGACACCAGCCGCTCTGGCCTCCGTCCTCAAGACCGTCTCCCACCACCACACCGACACCCTCGAAAGCGCCCGGCTTCATCTGCAGACCGGCCAGCAGCAGACGCTCACACCTGCGGGCGACTACCCCTGGTGGCACCCTGCCCCGCTCCCTGCCCCCGAGGACGAGCCCTGGTACGAACTGCCGCCGCGCCCCCGGCGCCCGACCGTCGTCACCCCCCGCCAGGACGCGCCTGCCCAGCCCTCCGCCAACCGCCCCCACCCGACCGTGATCGCCTTGCCGGCCTTCACCCATCCCGACTACCCGGGCACCAGCCATCAGGCCGTGGCCATGCGCATCCACACCCGTATCGCCCACCCCGTGCACGCCGCAGTCGTCGCCGCCCGCGTCCTGACCGGATACGACACCGACCAGCTGTCCAAGATCACCCTCCCCACGCCACAACGACCGACCGCCGACCTGCCAGCCACCCTGCCCGCGTGGATGCTCCCTCTCAAGGAAGCCGCCCAAATCTTCAACGAACTGCAGGGCTACATCCGCCCCGACCTGCCTGCCCACCTCTCAGGAGCCGACCAGCCCTTCAAGGTCCCCTCCTGGGAGCAAGACACCGTCGCTCACGCCACCGAAACCTGCCGCCTCATCCCCGCCCCCACCCGCAAGCGCCCCAGCAACCCCAGAAAGAAGAGACCATGAATGTCTATCCAGCCCTCGACGCGCTGCTCGCCGCGCACACCCCCCTGCCCGCCCACCCCGAACGCGCCCGCACACGCAGCACTCTCGGCATCAGCCTCGAACACCTTGCCCACGCCATCGGGACCAGCACCAGCACACTGCAGGCATGGGAAGAAGGGTTAGCCGAACCAGACGGCCATCTGCGCAACGCCTACGCCCACTTCCTCCTCTCTGCGCACACAGTGACCGACTACCGTGCCCGAGCCGTCACCCCCACGCATCCCACGCCGGCGCCCGACACCACACCCCGGCCCGCGCTGTGCGTCCTGTGCGGCAAACCCGCCACTGAGCAAGTTGCCGGCTATCCGCAACACCTCACGGCCGAGGAGTGCACACAAGCAGACGCTCCCGCACCAGCCTCTCCGGCCACCGAGTTACAGCCCCAGCACACCATTCCCCGCCCCCGCCGTCACAGCTCCCCGGGCCAGGACCCGATCCGTGATGCCGTCGTCGCCGCGCTGGACGCACACGACGGCGACCCGCAACAAGCCACCGCAGCACTCACCGCCAGTGCAATTCCCGACGCCATGCGCCTCCTCAACACCCTGCGCGTCGGCGGCCGCTACGACATCGTCCACCACCCAGCCCTGCCCGACATGCTCCGCAAGCCCTCCCCCCAGGCCCCCAACCTCATCTGGGAGGCCCGCCCCAACTGGCAACGCGCGACAGATCCCCAGCAAGCCGACCTGGTGGTGGCCCTCGACATCAACGGCGCCTACCTGTCCGCCCTCAAAACCCACCTGCCCCTGGGACAACTCCAGCCCACCCCACCCCAGCCCCACGACAAACGCCGCGCAGGCATCCACCTCATCACGCCCCCGGCCTGGGAGCACGACGCCCACCTGCCCAACCCCCTGGGCCCTCGACAGGAATTCGGCCCCCTGTGGATCACCGAACCCACCCTGAGACTCCTACTGCGCCTGTCAGGGCCCCAACACGCACTGTGCGACCCTCCCGTCGTCCACGAGTCCTACACCTCCGGATCCACCGAGAACCTGCTCGAAAGATTCCGCACCACACTGCGCGACGCCCGGGCACGAGCCCTCGACGAGGACGACGCCGTAACCTTGGAGTATGTGAAAGCGCTCTACTCCAAGTTCGTCTCCACCTTGGGCGAATCGACCTACAACAGGGAACTGCGCCGACCCGACTGGATGCACATCATCCGCGCGCAGGCCTTTGCCAACCTCTGGTCCAAGGCCCACAAAGCACACGCCGAGGGCCTGTCCCTGCTGCGCGTGTGCGGCACCGACGAACTGCACCTTCAAGGAGACTGGCAACGAGTCTTCCCCGAAGGCCGAGACCTGAGCCAGGTCAAGTGCAAGGACACCTACGACATCGGCGTCCTCTTCCCGCAAGCCCAGCCCGAGCCGCAGTCAGAGTGCGCCGACCCGTATCCGGACAACCGACGCCACGAATACGCCGGTGGCCGCTACCTGTTCTGCCGCATCTGCGGTCGAGATCTGTGCACGTCATGCCGGATCACCCATCTGGCTCCAGCCCGCGTTCACTTCCAGTACAACGACGACAACCGCTGCCCGGCCTGCCAGTAAACAAAGCCACAGGCAACCCGCCCTGGCCACGACTAGGGTCCCGTCATGATCAGTGAACCTGCACTGCGCGGATACATCCTCGAAGAAGTCCTCGCCTGGATGCTGCGCTCCAGCGGATACGAGGTACTCACCGCACAAGACGACCAGGACAAGGCGCCTTGGAAGGTGCTCGAGGAACGCAACCACGGCATGGTGGTACGCGGTCGCGGAGCCTGGCATCAAGCCGACACACTGGGCCAGTTCCGCTACGTGCCACCGTTCTCCCTACCGATCCGCCTCTTCGTGGAGGCCAAGTTCACCCAGCCCAAAGTAAGGCTCCCCACCGTCCGCAACGGGCACGGAGTCGTGCACGACGTGAACGAGAACGTCATGACCACCGTGACGGCAGGGTCCGGGCCGCGCAGACCACGAACCCGCTACCGCTACAGCTACGCGATCTTCTCCACCTCCGGATTCAGCCAGGACGCCCAGGAGTTCGCCCTGGCCCACCAGATATCGCTCGTCGACCTGTCCATGCCCGACTTCCAGAAGCTGCGCGGCCTGGTGCGGACCGCCGCAAAAGACGTCCACGCCGCCCTGCAGGCACTTCCAGCAGCGGAACTCCCGGCGGTGCGCGAGATCCGCAACTACCTACGCCGGCCGCTTCTGAACCTATGGGAAGAGCCGGTGGTCACCGACCCGTCGGTGACGAATCCCCTCGACGTCCTGGCCGACAGCCTGCGCAGCCGATCCACTCTGGGAATGATCCTGGCCTTCCCTGCCGCACCGTTCGTCCTCGGGCTCGCCTCCGACGACCTGTACAGCTTCGTGACCTACGCGCTGGAACAGCCCACGCACTCCGTCCGGCTGCGTCGACTGCGGCAACCAGCACCCCACTCGGTGTGGGAAATCCGCCCGCGGGAACACCCGAACGCCTACGCCCTGACGTTCGGTCTGCCCGAGCAGGTCGAAGCATGGATCCTCGACCAGGAGGCCGGAAGCCCCTCCCGTACTCGTTGGGTGAAGGAGAGCATGCTCTCCGCCATGACCCTGTACTGGATGGACGGCGACCACGCTCATACCTTCCAGCTCCGCTACACGGCAGCCGAATTCCTCGAGGGGGCCGGATGACCCGGCCACTGCTAGGCCCCCTCGCCAGAGCCAGGACCGGGCTGACAGCGGCGCATCGCGTTGGCCCTGCCTCGTCCACCGCGAAGCAAGGGGTGAGACGTCGGTTCGGAGGGTGGGAGAGCTCCCCACGCGATGTCGCCTCCTGCGCTTCGGGCGCAGGGGGGGGCAAGCATCCGGGTCGACGCGATCGGCGAACCGAGCCGAAACCATGTACCGGGAAGGCGCCCTACTTCCATCAGCCTGTCCTCCCTTCCACCCTGGGCGACGAGCCGCGGGCGTCGTCGAGGCAGTCCGTGAGAGCGGCAGTGACTTCTACGGCCTGGTCTCGGCTGTCTCGGCTACGGCGCGCCACACCTCGGTAGCCAGGTCGAGCATGCCCGAAGACTGGACTTCCACGGCCAGACGCTGGAGACGAACCGCTGCATCGGAATCACCCTGCTTGATGCGGATCTGCTCGCGCAGCATGGTCAGCCGAGTCCGGTCGCGGAACGCGAGCGTGATCTGAGAGTGCTCGGCTACCTCGGCGCACAGTCTGGCAGCCTGGTCGATGTCTCCGTCGGCAGTCCAACGTCGCTGGAAGCTGAGCACCGCCATGAAGACCCCCAACCCGGCCGCCTTCAAGCGGCTGCTGAACGCCCGCTACAGCTACGGCACAGACGACGTTCCGCACCGCGACCTGCTCAACGACATACCGCATGAAAACGGGAGCCTGCTCCCCCCGGCCACGTGAGAGACGAACGTGCGAACAGACAGGCCAGGTGGCAGCGGCGCCGGGCTGTCTGATCGGCTTCCTGCATACGACGCCGGCGCTTATGGCGCAGCGGGCCCCGGCACACCGTCGGGAACGCCCACAAACGGCTGTGCTCGGGTGAAGCATTGTCTGAGCGGCGCGCACCAGGTCTGCGGGATCTTTAATCTGGCAACAGGAGCGGACACGGGCAGCAAGGGAATCTGACGATGATGGCGACCAATGAGGCCGGCGGCGCAGACCATACCCAGGCGCTCTTGTGGTCTGCCCCCGAAGGTCCACTGCCGGCGCCGCCCATCGACACCAGGGCGCAGGTGCTGCCCGTCGGCGACCTGGAGTGGCCCGACGCAGAGCGTCTGTTCCTCAGGCTGCTGCACACCGTCCGGCCCGTCCAGTACGCCAAACTCTTCGGTGTGCCGGGTCAAGCCCAAGGCGGGATCGACGCTTACGCGCGGCTTCCGCTCGATCTGGCGCACGGCGAATCCGGCGGCCGGGACTACATCACCCTGCAGTCGCGGCGGATCAGGACGCTGACCGCGGCCAAGATCGAGAAGGCCGTCGACGACCTCCTGGCGGGGGAGTGGGCGGACAAGACAACGAGGTTCCACTTCGCCACCTCCTTCGACTTGCAGGACACCAAGCTGGACACGGCGCTCCGCGACCAGACGGACCGGCTGGCCGAGCTCAAGATCACCTTCGTTCCGTGGGGGGTCCAGGAGGTCTCCAGCCTCCTTAAGGACCAGCCGCGCATCGTTGATGACTTCTTCGGCCGGCCCTGGGTGGAGCGCTTCTGTGGTGCGGACGCAGCCCAAGGCCTGGCCCACAACCTGCCTCAGCAGGACAGCCGACAACTCCGTGCCGAGCTGCGCGAGCTCTACCATGCTGTCTTCTCCGCTCAAGGCGGAGCCCACCCGGTCGACGACGCCGAGTCTGACGGCACGTTCGTCGTCCTGGATGTCGATCCCGGCCGACAGCGGCCTGACCGCTTCGATGCTGAACAGCCCGAGCCGGCCGCCGACGACCAACGGCCGGCGCAGGATCCCGGGGACGCACACACCCACATCGCCTCACGCTTGGGCGGCTCGCGGCAGTCGTTCAGATCCGCCCACCAGCTCGTCGGGCGCAGCAACCAGGCAGGACCAGCCACAGGTGCCCTCATGTCGGCCGACGAGTGGCTGGCCGGCGGCAAGTACCGGCTGCTCATCGGCCGCCCAGGAGCGGGAAAGTCCAGCCTGCTGCGGTTCATCGGAGCCGACTTGCTCTCCGCTCAGCCGCAGTCGGTCACGCTGCAGCGGGAACACGGCATGGACCTGCCTGTCTGGCTGCCGTTCGGATTCCTGTGCCGCCACCTGCAAGCATCGACAGAAAACTCCCTCGTCTCGGCCTCTGAAGCCTGGCTGAGGTCGCAGAGCGCCGCCCACCTGTGGCCGCTGGTCGAGCGTGCGCTGCAGGACGACCGCCTGCTCCTGCTCATCGACGGCATCGACGAGTGGAGCGACGTCAGCGCAGCCGAACGTGCCCTGGGGACCCTCGAGGCGTTCCTTGGCCGCACGGCGGCTTCAGCCATCCTTTCCACACGCCCGTACGCGGTCGACCGCCTCAACTGGAGGCGTCCCTGGGCGCAAGCGGAGATCACCCCCCTGACCGACCAGCAGCGCCGGACGATCGCATCTGCCGTCCTGCGGCCAGGCGCACCACCGCTGGACGCAGCAGCCAGTCCCCTGATGTGGAGCGGCGGCATCGAGACGTTCCTCGCCCAACTCGAGACTATTCCGGAGCTCGCCGAACTCTCCCGGTCGCCCCTCTTTCTCACCCTGCTCGCCGCAACCTGGCAAGGCGAGCCCCTCCCACGCCAACGGTTCAAGATCTACGCCCGACTCGTCGAACTGCTTGTGGAGAAGCACCCCCAGATGCGCCAGCGTGCCTCACACGCTCACGGGGCTGTCCTGACAGGGGCTGAGGCCATCACGCTGTTCGCTGCTGTGGCCTACCGACTGCGCGTCAAAGACCCTGCCGGCACTGTCACCAAGGCTGAGATGCGCACGCTCGTCGTCGAGTCGATGACCGACGACCAGGTCCTCGGCTATCCGCAGCCAGAAGCCCGCCGCGTCGCCGATGCCGTCCTCGCCATGGCAGAAGACGAATTCGGACTGATCGTGTCGCACGGCGCCGGCTCCTACGGCTTTCTGCACCGGGTCGTGCTTGACCATCTGGCCGGCCAGTACCTGGCCACCCGCCCCGCCGAAGAACAAAAGACAGCCGTCCAACGAACGGTGCAGGATCCGGCCTGGCGCGATGTGCTCCTGGCACTGCTGACCGCACAGATCAGCTCTCACACCACCCAGCCCCTGCTCGCCGCGGCCCTGGACACCGGAACGCAACGATGGGCAGACATCGATGGATACGAGCTGCTCGCCGAAGCCCTCGCTGCCGGTGCCAGGCTCTCTCCGAGAGCACAGAGCGTCTACATCAACGAGCTCGTCGAACGAGTAGAGACCCATCCCTCGCTGCGGCATCGCGCCAACCTCATCACCGCGCTCACCGGCATGCTCGCGAGCCATGCCACACGCACAAGCCTGCTGCCGGTCATGAAGCGCTGGCTCACAGCACCCCGCCCTGACCCTTCGCCGACCATGTGGACGCTGCGCGATCTGGACATCGACGACGACAGGGCCGCCGAGTACCTGCTCTGGGGCATGCGACACCCAGACGAGCATGTGAAGATCAACGCGGCAGCAGCCATCGCCCGCCGATTCGGCGGCCAGCCGCACATGCTGAAACAGCTGATCATGTTCACCGAAACGGGTCCGTCCTCCGCCACTCAGGCCGCTGCCCTCCTCGCCCTCGGCCAGGGCTGGCCCGACACACCCGAGACCGCACAACTGGTCGACTGGGCGCGGCGCCAGCCCTCCAAGCCGCTCCGGCTGGTCGCTCTGCAGGCCCTGCAGCGCACCACCCCGTCAGGCGATGTCACGCTGTACCGGCAAGAAGAGCGAGACTGGCTGCTGTCCCTGCTGCACAGGGAAGACTTCCGCTCAGGCCCATGGCCCACAGCGGACCTCGTCAACATCGCCGCCACCGCGGATACACAGGCAGCCGACTTCGCGCTGAAGACCCTGACGACGAATGGACGTAACGGCGGTGACCGCAGCCTTGCATGGATGCTGGCCTGCCACACCTTCGCCGACGACAACCGCTTCAAGACCTGGGTAGCCGAGCAGCTCTCGGCCCCAGAAGACAACGCGCTGATCTTGTATGACACCAGCATGATTCCCCAGCAGTGGCGCGACGACCCGGACTTCGCCCAAGCTCTGCGCCCCTATACCGACAACGAACTGGGGGGTGTCATGCCGTACCGCGGAGCCGCTCTGGTCACCGCACTTCCGCCCGCAGAAGCTCAAGCCCTGCTGCTGCGCAACCTGGACGGACACCGCCCCTACGCCGCAGCCCGCACACTGATCGGGCAATATGGCGACCACGAGCACGTCCGCACTGCTCTCACCCGCAGGCTTCGTGGCGACTTCGACCAAGCGGCTCCAATGGCCGGCGTAGCCGTAGATGTCCTCGGCCCGCAGGAGGGCTTCGCCGTCCTGGTGTCCCTGCTGCGCCAGCCGACCACCGATCACCGGTCTGAGAAGCATGTCGTCGTCGCCGAGGCCCTAGCCGAAGCCTGGAAGACGCTCGAACGCACCGCTTCAGAACACCATGCGGAAGCTGAAGCCGCGCGGGAGGTGCTCGCCGCCTACGATCCAGCAGAACTGGCAGCGCTGTGCACGGCCGTGAGCCCTCACCCTTTGATGTGGCATGTCCCTGCGGTCATCAGCGCCTGGCCAGACCAACCGGCCGTCCAGGATTTCGCCGACCGGCTCATCCATGACACACGGCCCATTGTCTCGGGAATCGCGGACACCATTCCGGTCG
This sequence comes from Streptomyces sp. NPDC005302, assembly GCF_040607345.1. Taxonomy (NCBI): domain Bacteria; kingdom Bacillati; phylum Actinomycetota; class Actinomycetes; order Kitasatosporales; family Streptomycetaceae; genus Streptomyces; species Streptomyces sp. NPDC005302. Next base: position 51,037 of record NZ_JBEXGN010000025.1, on the reverse strand, counting down.
CCATCCTCAGGGCCTACAGCAACAGGACCGACGTCCCCTCCCGCCGCATCCTCGACAAGACCCTGACCCTGCTCAAGCACATCGGCCCAGAACTGCGCGAAGTCCTGGCGTTCGAACTCGCGCACAGCGCAATCTCCGTGGCCGAACTCGTCGACGTCATGACGGAATGGAAGAACGAGCCGGACGCCGCTATCCGCCGCACCGCAGTCATCGGGCTGACCCAAGTGATCAAGCGCCACCAGCAGGCTCACAACGACCTGGCGGGCTCAGCCGCTTGGACAGCCCAGATGCAGTGGCTGCGTGGCGAGATCAGGGATGAGCTGTGCGCCTACGGTCCCGAACTCGAAGAGCGCCGTCAGTTGGCATGGATCAGCATGCTCATGCTCGGAGATCTCACTCTGATGGACGGCATCACGGAAACCATCGGGCGCCCTGATCCGCCCAGTGTCACCCTCGATGTTCTCTACGGCCGTGACGTGGATCAGATCCTGGTGGACCTCGTCGCCGAGAACTGGGAGCAGCTGCGCTCCTATTTCGGCGACCAGGTCTTCGAGCGGCTGAGCGGAAGGACCGGCGACCGAACAGTGAGTAAGCAACGGCGCCACGTCATGTCGGCCCTGGCAACAGTTGCCTCCCGCTACCCCGCCATCGCTGAGCTGCTCCGCGATGAGGCAGACAATGACGCCGCGCTGCGACAAGACGAGCGCTTCCTTTCGTGGGCCAAGGAAGAGAACAGGGGCGACGAGGGGGTCTTGCGCGCCGTCGTAGCCAAGCTCGACCGGACGCACCACCGAGAGAGCCACGGCCTTGACTCCCTGCTGGACCGAGACAGCTGGAATGTGTCCGACGAACTGTTCAAGGCCATTCTCACCGAAGACACGATCAGTGCTCGGCCAGGCTTCGCTCAGGAAGGTGACGGGCTGGCCACCTACACGCAGCTGTTCCCTTCGGACCCCTTGGCTGCCGCCGCCTTCCACGACCTTGCGACGTGGTTCACAACAGGCCGTGAACCTCGCGAACCTCGTGAACGGGGCAGCATCCTGGCCATCGCGTTCGGCGCAGCCCCGCCGAGGGATCTGCCAGCCTTGGCGATCCGCGCGCACACCCGGTTCCGTCTGGATGCCTTCGACTGGATCCTGCCGATGTTCACCAAGCCGCTGATGCGACGGCTCCGCACCGATCCGGACGCCATCGAGGCGTTCAGGGACGCGCTCAGCGACCCCATGCGGATTTGTGAAGACAGCCCCATCATGGCGGACCCATGGGACCCAATTGCCCACGCCTACCCGGAAGTGCAAGCCCTTCAGCGCAGGTACCTCTTCGCGGTGGTGTTGCGGCAAGCCGGCGCCCTGCCGCAGGCAGGCGCGGCAGTAACCACCCGCATCCTCGAATCCGCCTCACCCGACACCGTGGTGCACAACCCTTTCACCCACCACGAGGGCCCACTTTGCCTTGCCGTACTCGATCTCACCGCGCACTCCGCTGCCCCGAGGAATCTTTGAGGCAGTGATAAATCGTGATGACCGTTCGTCGTCTAAATGAATCCTTGACGTAGTCATTTACCACTCACGCGGCAGGAGCCCTCGGGACGACAGCGGATGGGGTGCGGGCTCTCGGCTGAATTCCACGTTGCTGGTATGCGCATCCGCATAACCCGTCCAGGACCCGGGGCTCCGGTGACCGCGCAGAGGCACTTCGACGGGAGAGCCCGGCACAACGCCGCGCGCCTCCGGCGTGCCGGAGGCAGACACAGCGCTGCCGCGGCAATTAGTCTTCGGATGCCTCCAGACGCTGCTCGTCCAGGTCGAAACCCAGCCGCTCAGCCTCGCCCAGGACATCCGTCCACAGCGCCAGGCTCGTCACGACAGTCCACGGCTCGTCGCGCTCGGCGTCAACGAGGACCACCGTCTCCGTGTAACCGTCACTCCACCGCTCCCCGCGGGCCCGCCCGTTCTTCCAGCCGCGCTCGTCGAACCACAGCCGCTTGACGGCCCCCTCCACCAGCCGCGCATGGAGCCCCACCCTGAACGACCGGGTGTAGACGACCTCCCAGCCGTTGCCCACGTGGACCTGCAACCGTGTATTGCGCGCGGCATCTTCGCAGATGCCGACCTTCGCTATGGCGGGATCGGACGTCCGCTGCAGCAGATACACCAGCCCCGGCTCACTGTCCTTGAACCCAGTGACCTTGCAGGCACGGGAGTTACAGGCGCCCTGCCCACGGTAGAGGTTGCCCAGGGACGGGTTCACCGGACCGCGGCAGTTCAGACAGGTACCTGCCCACGCAGTGGTGGTGTTCTTGAAGGCCTCCGGATCGCTTGGACGGAACCGGTAGGCGAGCGCACGCTCCCACGCCTGCTGCCTGGTCAGCGGAGTGTTCGGAGCGCAGTGCCGACACGCGCCCTGGCCCTGGATCACGTCGTGGAGGCGGGGCTGCACCCGCTGCCGGCAGCGCAGGCAGGTACCCGGCCACGGATCGTCCACCCGGACGTAGGCGGTGGCGGGTTCCACGCGGCCCTTTGCCCGCATGATGGCGAGGGCCTCATCGGGGTGGATGGCCCGCCGCGCGCAGTACTTGCACGCCATGGCGCCCTGCCGGACCGCCTTGATCAGTACCTTGATCGGTTTGCCCTCGCGCGGGCAGCCCTCATTGAGGCAGATGCATTCCATCCGGCTGCTGTTGTTCGTGTACGGCTCCAGCGGCTTGAAATTGGCCAGGGCGATCGTCTTCGCCAGTTCCCCTTCGTCCAGCCTGAATTTCTCGGCCAGCGTGCGGTCTGCGCAGTCTCTGCAGCCACGTGGTGCGTCACCGAACCGTCGTGCCTTGGAGGCGATGCTGTCGTAGGTCGGATCGATGTCTGCACCGCAGCGCTCACACGTGCTCGGCCAGGAATCCTTGGCTTTGGTGAACGCGGTTTTCGGTCTACACCCGTTACGCAGCATCAACTGCCGTGCCTCTTCGGGGTCTACCGGCCGTCCCGACACCAACGTGATCATCTCCAGCGGTACGTGCGGACCTGATGCTGCGCGGCGACTGTACGCGCTGCCTCCGAGGACTGACGCCGACCGTGTCAGGCCTCGATGGTGATGCATAGGATGGTCCGGGGACGCCGCACGTGTGGGGGAGCGGCGGCCGTCTCTGTACGCGACAGGTGAAGATCCGCCTTTGGTTGTCAGTGCCTGCCTCTACTCTGCTGGTTGGGCAGCGTACGGGAGGCGTAATGGCGGATATGACGACGGGGATGCACAAGTTCTGGCCTGACGTTCTGGAAGCGGTCAAGAACCGGCGACGGTTCACCTGGATTCTGCTGGAGCAGCACACGGAGGTGCTCTTCTACGATGGCGCCACCCTGACGCTGAGCACACCGAACCAGGGGCTGTACGACCACCTCGTCAACTCGGGCGGCTGTGATGTGCTGGACGAGGCCCTTGACTATGTGCTCCCAACCCGGCCTGTCGTCGAGCTGGTGGTGGGGGGAGGGGCGCCGTTGGTCCTTCCGCGCTCCACGCCGAAAGGCCCGGCGACCGAGGTGCGGGTGTCCGTCGCCGTAACCACCTCTGAAACGTCAAGCGATTCCGACGAGGCAGCGAGACACACGCTGCATCGCGTCCTGGCCCAGACCGCGTTTCTCATGCATGAGCAGGGCAACAGCCAGGCCGCAGCCCTGCTGACGGACGTCGAGGATGTGGAACTGGTCCCCGGCAACCGGTTCGGTGAGTGGCAGGACGCTGTACTCATCGTGCCGCCCTATCTCGTTCCCCGGTTCACTGAGACCGTGTCTGCAGTCATCCAGCCGGTGTTCGAGCATGTGGCGGGACGGCATGGTCTGGAGATCGGCGGGGTCACCGCCGCGCCGGCGCTGCCCGACATCGGTGACGACTGGCGGCGGATACTGCAGGAGCGGCTGGCCAAGGGAGCGGCGTCCAACCAGGCCTCGAGGACCCGCGCCAAAAAAGTTGCCCCCGGGTTCAGCAAGGAAGGATTCGTCTTCGACTCCCGCGAAGAAGTGCTTGTCTACGAGGCGTTGAAGAGGGTGCAGGCAGCGCTGCCCGGGGAGTCCACCATCTCCATCTTCCCGCTGCCGATGGGACGCGTCGGTGTCGGCAACGCCTGGACGCCGGACTTCCTCGTCACTGTCGCGGGCAGGGTGGGGATCATCGAGGTCGACGGACCTCATCACCACAAGCGCTTCGCCGCAGACACCACACGCGATCGGCACTGGCGCAACAGCGGGATCGTCCACATCGAACGCATCCTGGTCGAGGAGACCAGCGCCGACACCGACCTTGACGCCCTCGTCCGGGAATTCCTGACCCGGCTGCGTGAGTACCGCTGAACGTGAGGAGCACGTGAGCTTCGAACAACGAGTTGTGCGGGCCCTGGGCAGGCAACGGGCCGACCGAGTCCAGGCGTCGGCCCGGCAATTGGCGAGGCTGGCCGACGACGACGCCCCCAGCACAGAGGCGGTGGCCCACTTCAACATGCCGCTGCACGCGCACAACGTCCATGACGCGACAGTCGAACTCGCCAACCAGCTCAACGCGGCCGCACCGGAGGAGACCTGGACGTTCGTCACCATCGCCCATCCCGACGGCACCTGGTCGGGCAAGGCAAGCCCCTTCATGCAGGACACCTCCAGACTCGGCTCACGGGACTGGATCGCCCACTTCGCCCTGTCCGACCTGCACATGAGAATGGGCGCCTGGCGGCTGACCCAGCTGTGGCGCGCGGCCGAACTGGCCGAGCAGACCGTCGAATCCCTTGGCCGCTGGCAGCTGCTCGTCGCGGCGGCATGCTCCCGCTCCCTGCTGGAGGGCGCAGCCGCACTTACCCACGAGACGACCCTCCTCCACGAAGCGTGGGACACGTTCAAAAAAGCCGGCCCGCCCACCACGGCCTCCCTCACCCGGTTCAGCACCGACCTCAACAACCGCCTGGCGAAACTCCAGTACGCCTCACGCGTCGGACAAAGCTCCGGCCGGCCGCCCGTGCTGCAGAGCACGAACGTGATGACCTACATCAACAAACTCGCCAAGAACACCACCACCGTCGACGTGCTCGACCTGTACGAATGGCTGTGCGACGCAGTCCACCCCAGCTTCGGCTCCGCTACCACCTACACCGTGCTGCGAGCCTCGGACCGGCCCAAATCCCACGCCATCGAGCAGTACGCACGCCACCCCCTGCAACCGCTCGCCGACTCCGGCTACGCCGTTGCACCGACCGTCGCCCACGCTGCCGCTGATGCTCTCATCCTGGCCGCCGAGGTGGTGCAAAACAGTCTCTCGCTCGCGAAGTGGATCATGGACGACATCGGGCTGACCGTGGAGATCCTGGGCCTCAACCGCCTCTCCTACGCAGGCGGCAGCGACCAGTCGCCCCAGCGCAGCGACCCATGCCCGTGCGGCAGCGGCCGCAAATACAAACGATGCGTACACCGGTGGGGCCAGCCCAGCAGCCCGCCCCCACCAGCCGCCGAGCCGTGAGAGGCCGTCCTGACAGGCGGAACACGCCCGCATCTGTGCTGCTCCTTCGGCCCGGTCCTTACGGCACCGCTACGGCGGACCGGGGCCCTCGAGCGTGCAAGGGACGCCCGTGCCGGTGGAGGGACGGGCGGTCGAACGGCTCCTCGATCACACCCGCGACGCCTTGGGCGCCTCCTACTTCCACCGCACCAGGCCCGCCCACACGGCGGAAACTGTGACCCTCGAGCGCATCGACTACCTCGAGTTCTACTTAGACCGTGTCCTACGTGGTCAGCTTGAGGAGTCGCTTGTAGCAGCACATGGCCGCGGCGAGGCCGAGAAAGGCCAGGTAGTTGCGGGGATAGCGTTCGTAGCGGTGGTTGAGCCGGCGGTAGCCGGTCAGCCAGGACATGGTGCGTTCGATGACCCATCTGCGGCGTCCCAGGCGTTCGCTGGACTCGATGCCCTTGCGGGCGATACGGACACCGATGCGCTTGCCCCACAGCCACTTTCGCAGGTGAGGGACGTCGTAGGCCTTGTCGGCGTGGAGACGCCGGGGCTTGAAGTACCGGCCGCGATGGGGGTCGTGTCTCGTTTGGTGACCCTGGATCATGGGCTTCAGGGCGACGCTGTCGTGGGTGTTGGCCGCCGAGATGCCGACGACGACGGGCAGTCCGTTCGCGTCCGACAGGACGTGCATCTTGGAGCCCGGCCTGCCCCGGTCCACGGGGCTCGGACCTGTGAGGTCGCCCCCTTTTTCGCCCTCACGTGGGCTGAGTCGAGGACTGCTCGGGAGAGGTCGAGCAGGCCGACGTCGTCCAGGCGGTGCAGGATCTCCTCGTGCAACCGGCCCCACACACCCGCCCGCGACCAGATCAGGAACCGGCGGTGCGCGGTCGACTTCGATATCCCGAAGCACGGCGGCAACGCTCTCCAGGCGCACCCGCTGACCAGCACATAGACGATCGCAGCGAACAGCGTCTCATCAGGCGTGTCCTGCGTCCCGCCGCCCTGCGGCCGCACCTTCGACGGCGGGATCAGCGGCTCCGCGATCTCCCACAACCCGTCCGGAACAATCCAACTCCACGTACCCCGCCCCATAACCAAGCCCAACGACCCAACCCCACGTAGGACACGGTCTTAGGACTACATCCGTCAGCGCCGCTGCCAGTCGAGCTCTGGATTGGCAACGGCAACAGGAGGCTTTCCGCTCCATGGCCCAGCAGTGCGGATTAGTCTTGAGCAGCTCCTTCAACAGGGCATGCTCACGGATGAAACTGCCTGACCGCCTCCAGTACAGCGGTGGCGACTTCGAAAGCGAATGGCTTGTTCGCGCCGTTCGACCTTTCCCGACGGAAACGACCACACCAGTGAACCCGCGGCCACCGACGACGGATCAACAACACCCGACCGCCGTCCACGATCACCGCACCCGCGACCAACCCGTCGTACGCCGTCGACAACCTCAACTCCACCTCTGAAAAGCTCCCTTCCTCGCATGCCGCGACAACAGCACGGACATCATGCCGAGCATGAGCGACGAGCATCCCGCCAAGAAGCCGCGCCCCTGGTGGCACTGGGCCCTAGCCGCAACAGGCACAGCAGCCTTCATCGTGCTCCTCATCTGGGGCCCCTGGTGGATCGAAGGCCACCACCTCCGAGACGGCAAAGGCAACCTGGTCTCCAGCGCCGGGATCATCGTCACCGGCTTCCGCACCATGCTCGTCGCCATCGCCGCTGGCGGCTTCACCGCGGCAGGCCTCTGGTACACGCACCGTAGCCACCAACACACCGAGAAGCTGTTCGAGCACACAAGGGAAAAGGACAGAGAGCAAACTGAACTAACACGCGAAGGCCAGGTCACCGGACGCTACGTGGAAGCTGTCAAGCTTCTCGCGTCCGACAAGATCACCGAGCGCCTCGGCGGCATCTACGCACTCCAACGAATCATGGGCGATTCGCAGAAGGATCACGAGACCGTCATCAAGGTACTCGCCGCATTCCTGCGCGAGCCGCCCAACGACGACGAGGGGATGATCTCCGGCGACAGGCAGGCCGCATTCACCGTCATAGCCCACCGGCCTCCGTACAGCGGTCCGGGCTCCTACGGCATAGACCTGCAAGGGGCGTACCTCGAAGGGGCCATTTCGGAGGGCGGCAACTGGGAGAACGCCGACTTTAAAGGAGCCAACCTCGCAAGCGCCTCGCTCGTTGACATCTACGCCAAATACGCCAACTTCAGCGCAGCAAACCTGGACGGCGCAGACCTGCACAATTCGGCGATGTACCACTGCCGATTCGAAGTAGCGTCACTCGTCGGAACGATCCTGCCCGGCAGCATGGACGGCTGCTCCTTCAACGGAACCGACCTGCGGAACATTGCCAACCCCAAGGTGTTGCTCAACCAGAGGTTGTACACGGATGAAGGAACCAAGCTACCGACCGGGAATCCGTCCTTTGGCGAGGCCAACCCTGGATAGCGAGCCATTCCCTCACACAAGCCGGAACGGCCGAGGATCACCGCCCGGCCGCTTGATCATTGGCTTGCCGCGAGACATCAGGCCGCCAGCTCGGTCACGAACGGCTGCGGCAGATCCGGCAGATCCACCGCGAACGCCTTCGCCGGCAGATACCGGGCCACCGTGTCGTGCTCCCGCTCACTCGGCCCCCGTCGGCACGTCTCGCGGCACTGAGCCCACTGATTTCGCCTGCGCCATGCATGCGTCGATCCACGCGAAGTCCCCTATGAGGCAGACTGCGTGGCCATGGATGCAGGACTTGCAGCACTCCTCGGGGCTGGCGTCGGAGGCTTACTCGGCGCGGGCGGCACGCTCGGCTCCTCCTACCTCACTGGCCGGCTCCAAGGGAGAGGTCAACATGCCCAATGGCGCAGGCAAGGAAGACGCGAGGCCTACAGCAACTTTATCGCCGCCCTCACCGCCTTCCGTCACCAAGTCGACAGGTGCTTCTTTGCAGTCGAGAGCGAGCAAGGCCTCACCGTGGAGATACCGCAACTCGAAGCCCTTTGGCCCGCGGTTCGAGCGGCGCTCCCCGTCGTCGCGGTAGAAGGCCCACGCTCCGTCGCCGACCAGGCAGCTAAGCTCGAACGCCACGCTGAAGAGTTAGTGGTCCTGCTCGACATGTCGCGAGAAGAGCAGGGCCCGTACCTCGGTAATGCTCACGGGCACCTGGTCGAAATCAACAGGGGGCTACCGGTCTTTGCGGATCTCGCCCGACAAGCCCTCGACCAGCCTGACTCCTCGACCCTTCAAGGATTTCCCGCTGCACGGGAAGGCCGATAGGGGTCGGACTGATCCCGTGGGCCGGACGGTGAACCGCCCGGCCACTCGGTGGTTCATACGTCGCAGGGCGTCAGACGTTCGTCCGCTGCATGTACTCGGCGCGCACCTCGACCAGGCGGCGGTGCGTCTCCCGCATCTGCTCCACCCGCCCAGACAGGGTGCGGATCACCGTCTACAGCCCGTCTGGGTCGAGGTCCTCAATGAAGTGGTCGTCGACCAGCTCGACGACCGCGAACGGCAGACGCTCGGCGATCTGCGGCGACGCAGGCTCCACCTTGATCACCGCGGAGAGAACCTGATACTCCTCGGGGTGCCGTTCTCGTTCACCGGTAGGGTCAGGCCTTCCGCCCAGAACCAGCACCAGACGTCCTCCAGGTACATCGGTGTGGCAATGTCGCGGGAGTGGTCGATCGTGCAGCCGGGCATGCACGTGTACGACGTCGGCACGCCCGTCCGCCGGTTGATGAACGCCCACGTGCGGGGGTGGTGGGGTCAATCACGGACGAGACGGACTGCTCGGGTACCACAGTGGATGTGAGACCTCTTTCCGCACGGCGATCGCCGTGCTGTGTCGCGAGGGCGCCGATAAGGAACGTCCGGGACGACCCTGGAGCCTGTCCCTTGCGGACCGGGTTCTGCTGATCGCCGCATACTGGCGGACAGGTGGTTCGGCAACCGCTGCCCGGTCCTCACCTGGTCGAGCGAGTGGCCCACACCGTATCCCCGGCTCCTGCAGCGTCGTTCGCGTAGGCCGACGTTGCTGGAGCCGGGGATCACCTCAGGGTTACAACATAGGCAATCGGCCACACAATCACCCCGACGCTGCGCATGATGCCCACCCGAACGAAACGTCTAAGGGGGATCATCATGTTCAAAAGAGACCCGGAGAAGGCCGCCCAACGAGAAGTCCAAAAGGCCGAGAAGCGCAGGCTCCGTGACCAGGCCGCAGCCCAGCGTCAAGCAGAGAAGGACGCCCTCAAGGAATGGCGGCGCGCTCATCCCGCCGAGTCCACCTTGAACATGGCGGCTCTGCTCAAAACCTGGCCGTCGTCCAAGTTTGGTGAGACGAGCCTTGGCCCCGTCCGCGGCGGACACGCCGAGTTCGTCAACGCAGGGGCCCACAAGGGCTGGACCGCCACACGCCTCGTCGCCGGCGCGGCAACCCTCGGTACCGCAGCAGCCGTCACCGGCCGGAAGAACAAGGGTGCGGCCGTCATCAACATCACGCTCGGCAACGGAGCGGCCCAGACCTACAACGTGACGCCCGAGAACGCCAACCTGCGAGCGGCGAACCAGTACGTGAACGCCTTCAACGCCCTCGCCGCCCAACTCGAGGCCGAAGCGACCCAATAGCGGTCCACAGCAGCGGCGGGAATTCGAGGCTACCCTCCGTCAACGGGCGCCCGCACCCGCCGCGCTGCCCGGCAGAAGAGACAGGCCTCAGCTCGCCAACCTCAGCGTAGTACTGCTTACCGCGATCCAGCCATGCCGTCAGGGAGTGCGGGCCCGGCTGGCGTCGCTCAGCTGGAGCAGCCTTTGCGATCAGGGCCGCGAGTGGCTTCTGGGCGAGGTAGCCAACGGCTGAGTGCGGTTCGGCGACACCGTTGCGAACAGGGACGTCGTGCACGCCGATTGCGGCGTGCGCCAGGCCGCGGGACTGTGCGACGACGTCGCCTTGACTTCACGAGCAGCCTCGCCCGCTACCCGGATACAGCCCCGCAGGACTGGCATTGGCTCTTTGACAGGGGCCTTCAGCCCTCCTAACATGATGCCTCATCAGATATTTGATGACGCATATATTAAAGGGGAGGCGCATGCTGCTGACAACCGGACAGGCAGCCGAAGAGCTGGGGTGTGCGGTAACCACCTTCCGCCGCCTCGTCCATGCCGGACTGCTGCCCGGGCTGTCCCAGCGCGGCGTCCGCGTCATGACCCCCCTTCCCGCAGTCCACGCCCTCAGTACGCGCCAACGCGCCGTCCTCCACCGCCTGGACGCCCCGGAGATCGCCGTGCTGCGCGTCGACGCTGCCCAACGCTCCGACGAACCGGACCGGGACTGGATAGGCTTCTCCACCGCACTCACCCCCGAAGACCTCCTCAAGGCGCTGCGCGGCTGGTGGCGCTGCGATGCACCCAGCGTCGCCGCCGGGGGAGTGCTGCCGGTAACCCTGTCCGGCTACGTCGTGGCGGTCCTGACCGGCCTCCACCGATGGGAGAAGGGCAACGGCGGCCGTCACGCCTTTCCCGACGCCCGCCTCGCCGGCTACGTCACCGACCTCGTCACCCCCCGAGTCGTCATCCCTGACGGCCTGGACGACGACCGAGAACTCGCCGACCTCCTGCTGGGCAGACGGCTCGCTTCGCACTCCGGTGGAGCGATTGCCTACGTCGCCACCCACTCCGCCAGCTGAACCGCCCTCCAAAGGAACTCCCGATGGACGCACAAAGCCACAACGCCGCACTCGCCGAGCTGCGCACCGTGCGGGACGAGATCAAAAAGACCCGGGCCGCGCTGGCGAAACTGGAAGCCGACCGCGACCAACGCATCGTCCACCTAGCTGCATACGGCAAAGCAAAAGCAGAGCGCATCGCTCCGGCCGCCGGGCTGAGCGTGGCTGACATCGTCACCCTCGCCCCCGCCCTGGCTCCGGAAAGCCTCACCGCACCCGCACCCGCACCCACCCCACCCCTGCCCGAGAGCGACGCTCCCCAAAGCGGCCCCCGCCCCGCCGACGCCGTCCCGGAGCCTGCACCTCAGGCCGCAACCGCAGCGCCGCCGACGCCGGGCAACCAGACGCCGGCTGCAGAGCTCCCTGCAGTGGACGGCACTCCTGGAGAACCCGTCCCGGTCAGGCCTGCGGCCCTGAACGCTCCCCGAGAGCTGCCCTCGATCCCCGAAGGAACCGAAGGGGACGGCTGGTTCTCCCACACGCCGAAACTCCTCTCGCAGCACCCGAACTTCACCCAGCAGGCCCGCTCCATGGTCTTCCTGGACACCGACACTGGCGTGCTGGTCCACCGCCAGCAGGTTCACCACCTCGACCTGTCCGACGCCTCGGTCGCCGCCATCCTGAACGCCGTCTTCCACATCCTGCCCGAGGGGGTGGAACGCATCTACATCACCGGAGGCGATCCCTGGCACCGGGACGCCGACCGCTACCCCTACCTGCGCGACGCGGTCGCCGCCTGGCTGAACGCACCCACCCCCGGCTGGCGCACCGACACCGGCCGCGGCCGCGACCGGATGGCCGGACACTTCGTCCACGCCCGCAACCCCGTCGGCCGCTACCAGCGCGACAACGCAGACCAGCACGTGGAGATCCGCTCGGTGGGGGAGTGGTTCGACGTCGACGGCGCCGACCCGGCCACCGTCCGCGACGCGTTCGTCCTTCTGTGGCAGGCCCTGCGCCGCCACTGGGACGACGCGGTCATCATGGGCTCCCCGTCCCAGACCGGCAGGGACCTGTGGACCCGCACCATCCCCCAGCGCGGCCAGCACGCCGACGGCTTCCCCGTCCTCTCGGAAGAGCTGCGCGGCCTGCTGCACGCCACCGCGGGCCAGGGCCGCAACGAACTCCTCCTCCCGCCCCGCGTGCCGGAACAGCTGCCGCAACTGGTCGAGTACGACCGGACGTTCGCCTACGCCAAGCACACCTGGAAGTCACCGGTCGGCACCCCCCGCCGTATCACCGCCCAGACGTTCGCCGCCTGGTCGGAGAAGGAACAGACCCGCGCCCTGTACGGCTGCGGACACTGGCAGATCCGGGTCACCGTCCCCGACACCTGGAACCACGTCGGCATCCTCCCCGCCCCCGCCCCCGGCGACCGCGCCTGGCACTACCCGGCCGCCCCTGGCACCACGTTCACCACCTGGGCCGGCGGACCCGAGGTCCACACCGCCCTCACCAACCCGCTGGCCCCGTGGAAGATCGAAATCCTCGACGGCATCCTGTGGGACGACGGCAAGCCCCTCGACGACTGGGCCAAGAGACTCAAGGAAGCCTGGACGAACCTCTCCGCCCAGGCCCACTTCCAAGGCGACCCGCAGCAGTCCCGCGCCGCGCACCTCGCCTCCCGCGCCGTGCGCTCCATCCTCCTGTACGGCATCGGCGGCTTCGCCCAGCGCCCCCGCATGGTCACCGGAACCACCCCCCGCACCGCGGAGCGCGACGTCCCCCCGGACGCCGAAATCATCGGCTTCGACGACGAACTGATCACCTGGCAGAAGCCCACCGGCTTCAGCCGCGACCCCAACGCCCACCCCGAATGGGCCGCCTCCATCTGGTCCGGCGCCCGCGCCGCCCTCCTCACCCAGCGCCACCGCGACGACAACACCTACGCCGGCGCCCTGCACACCGCACCCGGCACCGTGGTCGCCTTCCGCACCGACGCCCTCTACCTCACCGCCCCCCAGCACTGGCCCCACCACAACCAGCCCGGCGACTACCTCCTCAAGGGCCACCTCACCGGACCGGTCACCGCTCCCACCACCGAGGAAGAACTTCTCGCCCTGCGCGACGCCGGACGCACCGCTCTCACCCAGAACGGGGGACAGGCCTGATGTCACCCCACCGCCGCACCCCTTCCACGCAGCAGAGCCAGTTGAACGAGGCCGCCCGGCTTGCCGACCAGCTCCAAGCAGCCGGCTACACCAAGCGCGACATCGGCCGCATCATCAACCGTGACCCCTCCCTGGTCTCCCAGTTCTACACAAAGAACAAGGGCGCAGCCTTCGTCCCTGCCCTGCAGCAGGTCCTGGCCGCCGTCCAGACCGGCGGCATCACCGACCTGCCCGAACTCGCCTCCCTGGCCGCCCGCCACACCACCCGCCGCACCACAGCCAGAGGAACCAGAGCCCGCGTCCGCAGCAAGGCCGTGCTGATCACCCCCACCGGCTCCGGCACCGGCCGCGTCGGCGCCCAGGCCATCGCCTCCGGCTCCTCCCGCCTGCGCCCCCTCATCGCCGAAGCCGCTCGCCAAGGCCTGCGCCTGGCCTTCACCGTCCGCCTCGCCAAAACCGGCTACCTGCACCCCTCCGGCAGCCGCACCGACTCACCCGGCATCCGTCGCGACGTCATCCAGCGCGCGGACCACACCGAAGAACGCGCCTACGGCTCCGCACAGACCGGAGGCCACGACGCCGCCGACTTCGCCCGCCGCGTGGACGCCGCAGGCGGAGACGTGACAGCCGCCGTGCACCAGTGGCTCGTGGAGAGCGGACGCATCCACCCCGACGCCCACATCCTGCACCTGGAAGTTCGGACCTGGCGCCCACGCTGACGCCAGCGGGACAGCGACGCACCCGCGTGAAGCTCCGCAGGCCCGCACGACGCACACAGCCTTCCCAGTTCCTCCGCCCCGAGCACTTCAGAGCCGCTCCGCGCCCGGCGCCGTCGCCCCAGCCGCCACACGTATGGCGATCACACTGCACTGCCACAGACGGGTGAGCCGCCGCGGAAAAACCGACCGACCATCGACAGAACCGCTACGAAGATCAAGACCAGTTAGCGATCTTCGAAGGGGTCCGCCGTGCGCTTCACCCGCGCCGCTCTGTCTGTCGTTGCCCTGCTCATCACCCAGACCGGCACCGCCCATGCGGCGCCCGCAGCACCCGACCGCACCACAGCCCCCGGCGACACCATCGTCATGCCCGTGCGTGACGCGCTGAAGGCGCTGCCCCTCAGGGGCGAAAGCCGAGCCGGCTACGAGCGTTCCAAGTTCCGGCACTGGACCGACGCAGACCGAGACGGCTGCAACACCCGCATGGAAGTGCTCCTGGACGAGGCCGTCAACGCGCCCGAGCAAGGCCCGAACTGCGCACTCGCCGGAGGGTCCTGGTACAGCGCCTACGACGACACCCAGTTCGACAACGCCAGGAAGCTCGACGTCGACCACCTCGTTCCACTCGCGGAGGCATGGGACAGCGGCGCCTCGGCGTGGACGCCGAAAGAGCGCGAGGCCTACGCCAACGACCTCGACGATCCCCGCGCGCTGATCGCCGTCTCCGCAGCGTCCAACCGCTCCAAGTCCGACCAGGACCCCGCGAACTGGATGCCGCCCTTCGTGGGCTATCACTGCCGGTACGCCGGCGACTGGGTGGCTGACAAGACGCGCTACCAGCTGTCCGTCGACCCCGACGAGAAGGCCGCGCTCTCGCAGATCCTCAGCAACTGCCCGGACAGTCCGATCGAGATCACGCTCGCTCGCTGAGGCGCCGTACGCTGCCGAACCGCCTCTGGCGCAGGGACAGTACCTCCCTGTCACTGCCTTCGGGGCGTTCAGGCCTGCCCATGACCACAGGGAGACGACGTCTGGGGAGTGAAGAGTACGGACCGCCTCACGGCGACCGAAGCCTTTGCATGTGCATGGCATGCGCAGTTGTGCGCCGGTAGTGGGGGAGGGGCGCGGGAGCATACCCGATCCAGCGACCCGCACCACCCACCCTGTCTCCGAAGTGGAACACCCATGCGCGGGCGCACGAATGCGCCCCAGTGACTTGAATCCGACGCCTGGTAGTCGGTGTGAAGCGAATGTGGCGCCTTCGGGCTGAGATCTGATCGGTTCCGATCATTTCCAGGGTGCCCCTGAGCCCGCTGCAATTGCATTCGAAGCGCGCCGTGCAGGGGCGCAATCCCATTCGTCTTTCTGGAGGCGCAAGGTTTGCTTAATGAACTGAACCGGATGGCGGAAGGTCACGCCGAGCCGCTAGCGTCCATGGGCACGAGAAGACCCCGGGCGGGCTAGCAACCAACTCCGGGGCCTCTCATATGCGTTGACCAATCAGCAAGAGAACAAGAGGTCCCTCAGTGATTCGTCATCATTCCGACTACGGCTTCCTTCAGAAGCCGCAACCGGGCTACGACGCTAACATTCCGCACGGTCTGGACGCCCAAACCCGCCGCCTCAGTGCCTGGGCTGGCACGCTGCAGCTCAGCGCCTTCCTTGCACTGCTTGTGCTTCCTCTCATCCTCATCACCGGCACCCGACACGCCCCCGAAACGGCCGGGGTGCTTGCTCTGCTCTGGACCGCTGTACGGCGTTCTCACCTCCACTACCTGCGCGTTCGCGTCAGCTGAGGACACCGCGGCGGCCGGCCTGCGCCATCTGGCCGGCCGGCCGCCGCGGTGCGGAGCACTGCCCACCGCAGAGCCCGACGGTGCTCCCGCACTTCACCGATGAGTGATGAAGGTCTGCGGTGGCCCGGAGAGAAACGCCCCTCGTGCCTCCCTGGAGGAAGCAATGCCGAACAGCGGCCCTCAGTACGGCAAGTGCCGCCACTGCCGGCAGCGATTCGAACGCTCTGGCAAGCCGGGACGACGGCAGGAGTACTGCACGCCCCAGTGCCGTCGCCGAGCGCAGCGGAAACGCAACCCTGCCACCACACCCGCGACCGTGAACCCCCTGCCCTTGGCCCGCAACATCGCCGAATCCGTGCAGGCCCTGGCACAGACGCTCCTGGCCTCCGAATACGCAGAACAAGACCTCGAGTCCCTTCTGCGCCAGGCCGGCGAACTGACGAGGGAAGTCGAGTACTACACCTGCGCCGCAGTACAGGACGCCCGCCAGAAGGGCACCAGCTGGGAGACGGTCGCGGCTGCGGCCTCGGTCAGCGCCGCCACCGCGCGCTCCCGCTGGGCGGAGAAGACCGTGCGCCGCAGACTCGAAAGGCGCGCCGCTGAGCAGCTGGCACTGCGGCAGCGCGATCCGATCACTCCGCCCGCGCCCCTGCGCACGGACGGGCAGAGCGGCGCACAGCCAAGTGACCGCGCCGCCAACAAACTGGCCGCGGCGCTGTCCCACCTGCACCGCAGCAGCGGCCTAACCATCCGTCAGGTCGCCGAATCGACGGATCTTTCACCCTCGTTCGTGTCCCGGATCATGTCCGGCGAACGCCTGCCGAACTGGCCCGCCGTGGAGACACTCGCGGACCTCTTCAAAGGGGATTCGGACGAACTCGCGGTTCTCTGGGAGAACGCCCACGGCATGACCCCGCCGGCCCGCCAACCGCTCCCCGATGCGGCCGCACGCCTCAATGCAGCCCTGCGCGGACTGTACTTGGCCGCGGCCTCACCCTCGCCCCAGCGCATCCACGAGGCCAGCGGCTGCACGCTCGGCGTGCCCATGATCAACGACATCCTCGAAGGGCGCACCATCCCGGACTGGAGGACCACCGCGTCCTTCGTCCAGGCCGTCGGCGGTACCCCGACGGACCTCCGACCCCTGTGGGAATCCGTGCACTACGCCTTCCTCGTCTTCCTCGACCCGGTCGACGGCGACGCTCCGCTGCCCCCGCCCCTGAGCGCAGGAAACGACCGGACGACGCCCGATGGACAAGACCCGGACCAGGACCAAGAACAAGGCGACCCGTCATGAGACGGCCTGGCCCACGATTCAGGAGCGCTGCGATGGCCCCCAGGCCGTCCCCCCGGCACACGCCCGCATCCCCACCCCAGCCCCGGTGCGCCTCGGCGCCCGCCGGGCCGTCCGGCCTCCAGGTCAGCCTGCCTGCGGACTACGTCGCCTTCTGCATGCACTACCAGGACCGCTACCTGCGCTACACCCGCGTCCGCGTCGCCGATCCGGCCCTCAGCCGTGAACTCGTCGAAGCGGCCCTGGGAAGCGTCGCCACCAACTGGGCTGGTCTTCTTGCCAGCCACTGCCCTGCGGCGGAGGCGTGGGACATTCTCGGTTCCTTCATCGCGCAGGCCGTACGCTCGCGTGCCGCCGCGCGTCGCTGCAGCGTCGTCTACCGCGTCCTTCCACCCCTACAGGCCGACGTCGTCATCCTGCGCCATCGCCTCTGTCTCAGCGACGAGCAGGCAGCTGACCTGTTAGGAGTCGAGGAGTCCGTCGTGACCACGCAGCTGCGCATGGCCCACCGCACCGTCTCGCGCAATCTGCAGCAATCCCAGATCACTGCGAAAAGAGGCATGTGAAACCAGGATGCCGGTGCGACAGTACGCACTGCAGCGAAGGCAATTTCCCAGCCTAGCGCTCCGGCCGTCGCCCTCGCCGGACAATGGCCCAGGCCATCAGTTCCTCCCTACGATGGACACCGCACAGTCCGCGTGCCGTGTTGACACGGCGGTGAGGAGCCGGATGGAAGACAAACACCGAACTCCGCTCTCTCACACCATCGACGTGACTCGGCCCAACGTGGCCCGCATGTGCAACTACTACCTCGGCGGGAAAGACAACTACGCGGCTGACCGAAGCACCTGCCGAAGGCTCCTCGAGCACGCCCCCACCACACAGACGTTGACCGTCAACAACCGCCGCTTCCTCGAACGAGCTATCCGCACAATGGCGTTAGACCACGGGGTCAGCCAGTTCCTCGACATCGGGGCCGGGCTGCCCACGCAGGACAACGTGCACGAGATTGCCCAGAGGTACACCCCTCGTGCCGCGGTCGTCTACGCCGACAATGACCCCATGGTCCTCGCCTACGGCCGGGTACTCCTGGAGGGCAGCGAGCAGACGGCCGTCATCCAAGCAGACCTGCGCGACCCTGACGAACTCCTCGCCCAACCCCGCCTGACGCGGTTGCTCGACCTCAAGAAACCCGTGGCTGTGCTGTGCGTATCCGTCCTGCACTGCATTCCGGACCGCGACGATCCCGCAGCCCTCATCCGCCGCTGCGCCGCCCGCCTGCCGGTCGGCAGCTTCCTGGCCATCAGCCAGCTCGTCAGCGAAAACCCGGCCACCCGCCAGGCCGTCACCGACCTCATGCACGAGAGCACCGCCGGCCGCTGGGGAGCCGTGCGCCGCCCCCAGGACGTCGACGGATTCTTCGAAGGGCTGGACGTCCTCGCTCCTGGCCTCGGGGACGTCGCCACCTGGCGAGCGTCCGCGAGTTCACGGACGCGCAGCAACGGCCGGGAGTGGATCGAGTACGGAGGCATCGGCCGTGTCGTCTGACGACCGCGCACCTGCGGGCCTCCGCGCAGGCTGCCCTTCAGGCATACCGTTCGGCCGCAGCCTGAATCCGCCGGGCGGAGGCATCCGGACACTCCGCCGCATTCAGCAGCCGGTCCAGGATGGAGCGGTACTGCTCGGCATCCTCGGGCTTGTCCAGGTAGACGGCGTCCGCCACGTGCTCCAGATACACGATCTCGGGCAACTCCGGTGGATCAAAACGCAGATGAGTGATCGGAAAGCCGCCGGTCACGCACGCCGTGGCGTCGAAGGGAATCACCTGCACCCGAACGCTCGGACGCTGAGCCATGTCCGCCAGGTGCCGCATCTGGCCTTCCATCACCTCACGCGGTGCGATGCGCCGATGCAGGACGGCCTCCTCCAGCACCACCCACAGGGTCGGCGGGTCCGGATAGTCCAGAAGCTCCTGTCGCGCCAGCCGCAGTTCGGCCCGCCGGTTCGCCAGCACTTTGTCGTGCTCCAGATCGCTGCATTCGCCGACAGCCCGCGCATACTCCGGCGTCTGCAACAGCCCCGGAACCAGCAGCACCTCGTAGCTGCGGATGACGGACGCTGCCTCCTGCAGTCCGATGAACTTGTCGAACCACTTGGGCAGCACGTCCTCGAAACAGTGCCACCAGCCTGCCTCGTTGGACAGCCGCACCAGATCGAGGAACTCCTTGCGTTCCTGTGGGCCTGCACCGTACAGACGCAGGAGATCTTCGACGTCCCGTTCCTTCAGCTGCACCTCCCCGCGCTCCAGCCGGCTGATCTTGGAGTCGGAACAGCGCAACGCGTCCGAGGCCGATATGGGGCTCAGCGACGCTGCCAGCCGCATCCGGCGCAGCTGCGAAGCCAGAATCAGGCGAAGCGCCGTCGGGTTGTGCCGGGGAGAAGAGAGATACCGCTCCAGCTTGGGCAACCGATTCTGCTCGGCAGCGAACATGCGGGCTCCTGCAGGGGACCGTGAAGACGAAGACCAGTTTCCCACCCCGGAGCCCGCAATGTTCCCCAAGTTAGCCATGTTCCCGTGGAGATCAGCCCACCAGATCGTCGAACTCGCCGCCTCGCGCGCCCTCCAGGAACGCGATCATCTCGGCGCGGGTGTAGATCAGCGCGGGGCCCTGTGGCTCCCGCGAGTTGCGGATGGCCACACTCCCGTCCGGGAGGGCAGCGAGCTCCACGCAGTTCCCCTCGATCGCACTGCGCCTGCTCTTGACCCAGGTGACGTCCTGGAGCGTGTTCGCGGAAACCCCGTTGACGGTCTGCTGCATTGCCGCCTTCTTTCGCTAACGCGTCCGAATCCGTTCTAGCTGACGATCTGTTGAAAAGTCACCGTGGGTACATGCGTTCCTCCTTCATCGTGGGGATGCAATTTCAGAAGCAATTGCATCCACCGGGGCGGAGCGACAATACTGGCTTGGGCCAGGCATTCTTATGGCCGCCGAACAGGGCGGCTCCGGGGAGATGAGTAGTGCCGACACATGCCGCAACTACAGCGTGTCACGTCAAGAATGTTGACGATGCATCTAATCCGGTCGAACCAGCAGCCTCAGCAGGATCGATGCCAGACATCTCCGACGACGGAGACTGGGGCCTCTTACTGGGCATCAGTGCAGCCGAGTTCAGCGTCCACCGCTTCAGCGCAGACTCGGCCGGCCTGCACCGCGCCCGGTTATTCGCCCGGAATGTCCTGGAGGAATGGGGGCTTTCCTGCTGCGCTGAGAACGCGGTCATCGTGGTCGGCGAGCTGATTGCCAACGCCGCCCGACACGCCCTCGAGCCAGAATCCCGCGACGGCGACGCCGCGACCGCCTGGCTAGGACTCGTCCGCAGGCAGCAGGCCGTCATATGCGCCGTGGCGGATCCGAGCCCTTGCGCTCCCGAGCCCCAATGGCCCGGAGACCTCAGTGAATCCGGCCGGGGACTGCGCATCGTCGAAGCCGTCAGCTCATCCTGGGGCTGCACACCCCCGCAACGCTCGGGAAAGATGGTCTGGGCGCGTGTATTGGCCGCACCGGACCTCTGACGCACCTCGCAACGTCACCAGGGACGTGCGGACTCGGAGCGAAGAGACCTCGCCCCAGTTCCCTGCGTGAAGATCCTCCGCACGCCGTTCTCCGCGGGGCCGACCGGCAGCTCGCCGGACGGAGTGAGCTGGTCTTCGCAGGCCCCGATCCGGGACGCGAGCACGGCCGTCACACCGGCCCACGCCATGCGGGGCCGCATACTCCGCCATCGCTGTGTACACGTTTTCGGCGCCATTTCCCTCTTCCTGGTAACTGCACTGCCGAGTTCCAGGAGGCCAACACCGTGACAGCACTGTGGGGTTGGCTGATGGCAAGCACGGGAACCGGCGCGGCGGCGGGAATCCTGGTCCGCACGTCCGGGTATTTGCTCAGAGAGCACATCCGTTCCCGGGCTATGACCGCCATGGCGCGTGAACTCGCCGTGCGAGGGGGCCAGGCCGAGGTGAGCGATCAGGACGGCACCACCTGGAGCGTCCGCCTGGATACCCAGGAACCCCAATGACACCGCCCACCGACGAGGCCTTCGACTCCCTATACCGCCAGTGGTACCGGCCACTGCTCGCACAGGCCATGTTCATCTCCGGAGGACGCCGCGCCGTAGCCGACGACGCCGTCCAGGAAGCCTTCCTCCAGTGCTGGCAACGCTGGCACGCCACCCACCTCGAACCGGTACGGTCCTGGCCGCCGTGGCTGCGCACCACCGTCGTCCACGAAGTCCTGCGCCTGCAGAAGGAGGTCGGCTCGGTCGGCTTCGACACCGACGCGCACGACCACGCCGGCCCGGAGATCGATCTAGCATCCTTGATGGACGCTCGCGGCGCCTACCGCACAGTCCTAGAACGCATCGTCCTGCTCAGCGACAAGCAGCGCGAAGTAATGGGCCGCTGCGCGATTGCAGGACAGCCGCTGGGGGATGCCGCCAAAGAGATGCACATCCAGGTAGCCACGGCGCGCGTACATCTCCACCGGGCACGCCAGGCGCTGGAAGACGTACGCGGGCAACTGCGCGAACTGGGCGTCATCGACGCGAGCGAGGGGAGGCAGTGATGGACGACCGGCAACGCGATGACACTGCCGCACGCGACGAGGCCGCGACGGCAGCGATGATCAACGACAGGCAGGATCAGGACGACGCTGCCGCACTCGCGCAGACCCTGATCGCGTCCGAGCAAGAAGTGGGCTCGGCTCTGGCCACGGTCCAGGACGTCGAATCCTCCCTTGCCCAGCTCAAACACCGCGTGAAGAGTCAGCCGACGGTCCAGCACGCGCCCAGTGCCCCGAACATCCGGCACGACCCGCAGGACCGCAGCGCGACCCGGTTGATGTTCATCGAGCTGCGCAAGATGCAGGAAGGCAGCGCCGAGTACGCGGAGCTGCGCAACCAGATGGTCCGTATGCATCTGCCGCTGGTGGAGCACCTCGCGCGCCGGTTCCGTAATCGCGGTGAGCCGCTGGACGACCTGACGCAGGTCGCGACGATCGGCCTGATCAAGTCGGTCGACCGCTTCGACCCGGAGCGCGGCGTCGAGTTCTCGACGTACGCGACGCCGACGGTGGTCGGCGAGATCAAGCGTCACTTCCGGGACAAGGGGTGGGCGGTTCGTGTCCCGCGCCGTCTCCAGGAGCTGCGGCTGGCCCTGACCACGGCCACCGCGGAACTGTCCCAGCTGCACGGCCGTTCCCCGACGGTCCACGAGTTGGCGGAGAAGCTGGCCATCTCGGAGGAGGAGGTCCTGGAGGGCCTGGAATCGGCGAACGCCTACTCCACGCTGTCCCTGGATGTTCCGGACACGGACGACGAGTCGCCAGCGGTCGCGGACACCCTCAAGGCGGAAGACGAGGGGCTGCAGGGTGTCGAGTACCGGGAGTCGCTCAAGCCGCTGCTGGAGAGTCTTCCGCCGCGGGAGAAGCGGATCCTGCTGCTCCGTTTCTTCGGGAACATGACGCAGTCGCAGATCGCGCAGGAGGTCGGCATCTCGCAGATGCACGTCTCCCGGCTGCTGGCCCGCACCCTGGCCCAGCTGCGGGAGAAGCTCCTCGTCGAAGAGTGATAGCAACGGTGAACGGTCTACATACGTGACTTCGATGCAGGCCGGCCGTTGGCCTGGTCATGAACGACTACGAGCAGTTCGACCTCGATGAGGTGGCCTTCGCCTCGATGGAAGACACCGCCGAGCGGCTTGCCCTGCTGACCCTGGAAGAGGCGCACGACCTGCTCAGGCTGCTCCTCGTCGTTGCCGAGAAGAGCGAGGAGCCCCTGGCCGGGGAGGCCGAACGGTTCGTCCGCGAGGTCGCCGCCCGGATCCCGTCAAAGCACTGAGCCAGCTACGGCCGGCCGTCCCTCCCCGGCAGAGACAGCCACCAGAAGACTTCGTCGCTTTGCCGATTGTGGCGCCAGCTGGTCAATGCATGCGAGGCGACGAGCCGGTCGAGGAGTTCCACGGTCTGTGTTGGTGAGTGGCCGCACAGACGAGCGAGGACCTCAAGATCGGTGCTGCTGGCGTCGCCTGTCGTCTGCGCCGCCAGGGCGAGTGAGACCAGCGACACGGCCGATGGTCCACCGGGCGCGGCGAGCGGTGCGGGGCACAGTGCCCAGTGGGCGGCCCGGGCTCGTGCTCGGCTATCCGGCTGCTGGGGCATGAGCACGGTGTCCAGCAGTTGTGCTTCCACGTGGTGTCTGCCTGCTGCACGCCGCAGCCAGTTGGCGTGCTCGAGTTCCTCCCACAGCTCCGTGCGACCGTGCAGGCGCATGCCGCGGAGCAGTCCCGCAGCCAGCCGGACATGGCTGTTGGTGTCGGCGCGCAGGGCGCACTGCAGCGCGAGGAGCCGGGCAGCGGGTGAGGTGAACTGGGGGAGTGCAGCGGACAGATAGCTGAGCATCTCCCGCACCCGGGTTCGATCGTCAGGACCGCCCACCGGCCGGTGCCTGCGGCTGGCGCGCGCCGCCGGGCGGGGTGCGGCCAGGGTGGAAGGCACCACGGCGGTGTGGCTAGTGGCGGCCGCGCAGGCTGCGCACGTGTCCGACAGCCGCCAGGTTCGTCCACTGCGGTCCCTGGTCAGAGCGAGCAGCACAGGACCGGCACAGCCGCGGTGACGCAGGTGCCAGGAGCATCCCTGGGCCCGGCACTGGCAGGTCCGTAGATGGGATGGCAGCGCGTCGCTCTGTGCGTGGCGGGCGAGATGTGCCACCACGGCGGACCGGGCGGAGGCGGCCTGGAGAGGAGGGGAGTGCACGGTGCAGTGCGGACAGACGAGCCTGGGGCCGCCTGCCCGTGAACGCAGTTCGACCGTCCAGATACGCCGCATCGCGGGATGCGCGCCGGCAAGCCTCATCCGCCCGTCGTCCTCCAGTCTGTCCGCACCGTCTCGTGGAGGCCCAGGCAAAGACGCCCCCACAACGCACGCACCGTAGTGCAGATCTCTGCACTGCGAATGTCACTCCCGTGCACGCGGATAGTGCAGAAGTCTGCACTGACAGGGCAGGGTCCTGCACCGTCGGATGGTGGAGTGACGATCTTGCCGCCCGACCCCGACCTCGGCGCGCTGCGCATGACGCTGGCGCGGCTGAGGGACGAGCGCGGCTGGACCTTCGACGAACTCGCCGCTCGCAGCGGTCTGGCCCGGCGCACTCTGATCGACCTCGAACACGGCCGCACCACCGGCAGCCTCACCACCTGGCACGCCCTCGCCCATGCCTTCCACGTGCCGATCGAGAAGCTGCTCAACACCCTCTGCGACGACCACACCCCGCCCGGCTCCCCGGACGTCTGACCACGCCGCGTCAGTCACACCCCGGCCGCGAATCACCCGAACCGGCGAGTCGCCATCGAACAATCCAGCGCCGACCAGATCGCATATTCGACCCCGATCGGCCGTCCGGGGGACACCCGGCCGCTCCACCCCGCCATCGAGCCGGAACAGCTGACACGGTCCCGGCCATGCACCCCCACACCGCTTCCCTCCGATGCCACTGGGACAGCGCCCCGCACACCGCACGCCCCCAGCGTTCCCTGCGCGTCACCACCACCAGCCCCACCCGCCTCCTGCGCACCGGTCAGAGCGACCGCTGCCACGGCTGTGGCCACCGCATCGACTGGTACCAGCGCTCCGATCAGCGCCTCATCGCCCTCCACCCGACAGAACTCGACGCCTCACAGGTCCCCCCACCAGCCCGCTGGCACCTGAGCGGCGGAATCGCCCATCCCCGCGGCGACGGCAGCCCGTGGTGCCGCATCCCACACCGCACTCTCTGCCCGGCCCACGCCTCCACCGACCCGACCAGCCGGCACATCGAATCCCTGCGTCGCCACCTTGCCGTCCGCACCCGCCGCCTGATCGACACAGGCCGATTCACTCCCGCCCCACCCACCGTCTGCGAACCCCACGCCGACCGCGGCCAGCCCCCGCGACCCGTCGTGCAACTCTTGCTCGGACGCTACCTCGCCGACGCCGCCCTCGAAGACCTCCAGTGCGTCGCACAGACCCGCCAACGCACCCGCTGCCCCCAGCGAGTCCTCCACCCCACCCTGCCCCAAGGCGCATGGACACTGCTGCCCGTCAGCCCCCAGCGAGGCCAACTCGCCCTGCCCGCAAAGCTGATGGCCCTTTACGACCTCAGCCGCCTGCCCTACGCCGAGCAACTGCGCTGGCGCACCCAGCGCTGCCCAGCCCACGCCGCAGCCCCCGGCGCCGCAGATCTCACGCCGGCCGGATGGCAGGTCTTCGACCCCCTCCTTCACGCAGCGCACCTCCACACCCGTCTGCCCCACACTCCGTCCACCCAGTGCAGGCCGGAATGACGACGATGCCCCTCAGCGCACCCGCCGCCCTGCAACCCCCTCACCCCACAACCCGCGGAGCCACACCGTGCTGAAACCCACCGACGAACAGCAAGCCGCGGCCGACGCCTTCCACTCGGGAGACCACCTGGCACTGCAAGCCGGAGCGGGCACCGGCAAGACCACCACGCTCGCCCAGCTCGCCCACGCCACCAAGCGACGCGGCCGCTACCTCGCCTACAACCGGGCCATCGCCCAAGACGCCAGCGCACGCTTCCCGCCCACCGTCAGCTGCAAAACCGCCCACGCCCTCGCCTTCGCCGCCGTCGGCCGCAGATACACCCGCCGCCTCAACTCCCCACGCCGCCCCGCCTCGCAGACCGGACAAACCCTCGGCATCACCCAATCCATCCGCATCGGCGAACGAGACCTGTCACAGAAGACCCTCTCCAACGCCGCACTGCGCACGGTGACCCGCTTCTGCCACACCGCCGACGCCACCATCACCCCACACCACGTTCCCCGCCTGCGCGGCCTCGAGGATGTGATCCTTCACGCTCAACTCGCCGACTACATCGTGCCGTTCGCCCGCAAGGCCTGGGCCGACCTTCAACACCCCGACAACGGCGCCGTCCGCTTCGAGCACGACCACTACCTGAAAATCTGGGCCCTCACCCAGCCCAAAATCGACGCCGACTTCCTGTTCCTGGACGAAGCCCAGGACACCAACCCCGTTGTCGAAGACATCTTCCTCGCCCAGCGCGACCACGCCCAGCTCGTCATGGTCGGCGACTCCGCCCAGGCCATCTACGACTGGCGCGGCGCCAAAGACGTCATGACCGCCTTCGACGGCACCCAGCTCGCACTGTCCCAGTCATTCCGCTTCGGCCCCAGCCTCGCCGAAGAAGCCAACCGCTGGCTGACGCTCGCAGCTGCCCCGATCCGCCTCACCGGAACCCCCGACGTACCGACAGAGATCGGCCCGGTCATCTCCCCGGACGCTGTCCTGTGCCGCACGAACGTCGGAGCCATGGCCCAGGTCATGACCCTCATGCACACTGGATTTCGCGTTGCCCTGGCCGGGGGAGGGGACAGCCTTCGCGCACTGGCTCTCGCTGCCAACGACCTGAAGGAAGGCCGTCGCACGCACCACCCCGAACTCGTTCTCTTCCCTCACTGGGCCGCCCTGCAGGACTACGCCTCTCACGACGCGGCAGGACGCGACCTGCAGCCGCTGGTCAACCTGGTGGACTCCCACGGCACCGAGGCCATCCTCGCCGCCGTCGCCCAACTCGTCCCCGAGCCGCAAGCGCAGATCACCGTCTCCACCGCGCACAAGGCAAAAGGCCGTGAATGGCCATGCGTGCTCATCGCAGACGACTTCCAGCGCCCCAAGACCAGCAGCCCTGATGGCGGCCAGACAGACCCCCCGACACGGCCCGAACCCATCGACGACGCCGAGGCGAGACTGGCCTACGTAGCAATCACCCGAACTCGCCAACGGCTCGACTTGGGGGGCCTGTCCTGGATCCACGAGCACCCGGACGGCACGCCGGGGGCACCAACCGCCTGGATGCAGCCTTCGTCCGCACACGGGCACGGCCGGCCCCAGCCGGCTGGCTGAACGCCCGTGAGGTGCATCGGTAGCTCCAGGTGACCTCTTTCGCCAACCACTCCGCCTCACCCACGACGTGCTGCAGGAACTGTGAGCGGATCGGAGAGATCATCACGGCAACTTCGTGCAACGCTTAAGGGAGGAGCCGCCCGTCGGCCATCGCACCCAAGGGTCTGCAACGAGCCTCGCTGTTCTGCACACCAGCTCTCGATGCGGTCAACTCATGCCCCCTCCGGATCGGTTGGGGGACACGACCCGATGCCTGGGGCACAGTCCCCATCGCAGCGCAGCGGCCCGCCGGACCTCAGAGTCACTCACGTGCTTCACGAAAGGGAAGGCCGCACGATGACCAGGGGCGCCACCCGCGCACGGATCAAAGAGACGGCCGTGGAGCTTTTCACGGGACAGGGGTACGACAGGACCTCTCTCCGTGCGATCGCCGAGCATCTCAACGTCACGAAGGCCGCGGTCTGCCTGAGCGAACGGGCGACACTCCACATGGTCACCACCATTCCGCAAGTTCGCAGGATCGGCCCCACCGTCACCAAGGGTGGCGGCCCACAGGGCGTGAACGAACAGGATTGACACGTCGTCCGGGAGCGCCCGGGAGCCCTCCGCGGGCGCAGAGCTCATGGGTGGTTCCGTTTTCCGGGGAGAAATAGCCATGAATTGTGGGTGAGTTGACACGAGCAAGTGCTGAAGTCGGCTCACCCACAACTCACGGCTATTTCTCGCAGCTGGGTCGCCGACGGCGCTTTGCCCGTCAGCCAGCCCGCGGCCGATGTCTCTGGCAACTGTGTGCTGCCGCGTCAGAGGAGCCGTAGTCGTTGAAAGTCGGGCAGGTCACCTGCTGCAAGTTCCTTCTCGAGCTGCCGCAGCCGTTCCTGGTTGGGGGGATCGAAGTCGAGGTATCCCGGGTCGTCTGCCGACAGCGGCTCCGGTAGTTGCGGGATGGCGAGCGCGTGGGACTTGGTGCCGGCCTCGGAAAGATGACCCTCTAAAGCTGCCGCTGAAGTAGTTGCGAGGCGCAGGCGTCCGTCGGTCAAGGTGCTCCACACGTCGTTCTGCACGGACGCGTCATCCGTGAGTTTGCCGTGTTCTGTGTGCGTGTAGCGGGTCTCTCCGACGAAAGGGAGCATCGCGGAGGCGAGTGGGACGCGTCCGTCGCTGTCTCCGTTGGGGAAGTGGGGGGTTCTTTTCGTTGTCCGGTCCATGTGGTGCCACATGTAGCCCAAGCGACGCTTATAGGCGAGCCGGAAGAGGGTTTTGTAACCGGTGCCGGCGATAACGGTCATGCGGTCGCGTCGGCTCTGGTCAAGAGCGTGGTGCCACTCGTTGAGGTCGTGATGGTGTTGCGCGCTGGCGTGGAGGATGTTTTGCAGCGCGATTTCCTGGGCGAGGGGCAGGTCTAGGTGCCAGGCGGCTGCATCATAGAGGTTGAAATTGGCGCAAGGGTGGTCGTAAGCGGTGCCTTGACTGGTCCCTTCGGTGCTGGGGTATACCCCAGCGGGTGCGGGCAGCAGACTCAGCACACCGTGGAGAGTGCGGAAGGTGTCGCGGGTCAGGTAGCGGCCGAGGAGAGCCAGCTTGTCAAAACCCCACAGGTGATTCTTTAGGTACCCGCCGATGGAAGGCGAGCCATAGTGGGGTGTACCGAGGAACACGACCTTCCCGATCCGCTCCCATAGGCTGGGATGCCGCATCAACGCGGTCCGGACGACAAGGCCGCCCATGCTGTGGGCGACAAGATGGATGGGCCCTCTGCCGAAGCCATTGGAGATCGCGGTGAGACGCTCGTGCAGTGCATCGGCGCTGACGTGCAGTGGCTTGCGCCAGTCGTAGGCGAAGGCTTGGTGGGTGAGATCGCGGTGCCGTAAGGCGGCCGCGAGGAAGCCGGTGTAGGTAGGCGCCACGGTGACTGGTTGGACCTTGAACCTAGGGTCGACGTCGGTAAGCCCATCCGGAGCGAGAGCCAGATCGTTGATCTGGTTGCGGCTCATGACATCGATCCACCAAACACCCCCGAGCGGCTCGCTGGCCAGATAGCTACCCATGACGCCCGGAACAAAGACCATGTTGACGGGGCCGCCGTCGGAGAGATGAGCCCCCTCTGCTGGGCCGGCTATCTCTCGCAGCTCCTCGAATGGTGCGTGTCCCAGCAGGCGGCGTAGAGGGTCGGCTGCTGCCGGATCGCGGGCGAGGTCGAGCCGGACAGCGGTGTCGCCGCGCAAAAACTGGGCGGTGACAGGGTCTTGGTGAGGCTGAGTTGTCATGCCTGCTGCCTTACATCGTCGTGGCTCGTGTAACGGCGGGTGCTTGGTGCATCTGTTCAACTTCGCCGAGGTCGCCGAAGCACAGGTTGTAGTCATTGACATAGCTATAGAACAGGCCGCCAATGCTGCGGTATTCGTCCCAGAAAAACTTGCGGCTCTGGCTCATTGCTTCGCCGGCTGTATTGGGAATATTGTCTGGACCGCGAGTGTAGAGAAAATGGAAGAATACTGATGCGAAGCGGGCTGCAAAATCTGCGGGCACCCGGCATTCGCCGCCGATATATGCACTACTGCCGCGTTCCATGAAGTTATGCTGCAGTGTGTTGCTGAAAGGATGAACGACAGCCGAACTGTCACATGCATTGACGAAGATCAGCGGGTGATCTTTTAATTCTTCCATGCCAATATCGGCCAGGGCCAACGCATCTTCTGGTGCGCTTGTGGAGCCGAAACGTAGCGGAATCTCTTCCTTGTTGGTTCCCTGGCAGAAGATGTAGATGAGGGGCACCGGTGTCGGCTTGGGGGAGCAGAGGAAACTCGACAACTCCGCTCGCTGATCGTCGCCGACAGTGGGCAGGAAGGTTGGCGACCAGGGCAATAGCTCCTGCCGATGCTCGCGGACGGTCTGCGCTGTGTCGTCGCCGACACCCCAGTACAGCAGGTGAGCTCTGGTCGCCTTCGGGTCCATGGCCCGGGAGTGCTCCTGGGCATAGGGAAGATTTGACAGCCGTAGGCGCAGCCCCAAAAAGTCCTCAGCGTTGACGGCCTGACCGACGCCGGGTGGATTGCCGCGATAAAGCAGCTGCCAGGGAATATGGGACACTTGCTGGTCTCGGCTGCGCCAGTCGACGTGCAGCTTATTGCCCGGGCCTAGGTCAAGGATGCGCTGGTGCAGTTCATGGTCTCGGGGAAAGAGAGCACGCAGCAGGTTGTGGCCTGCATAGGCTAGGTTGCGAGCGGCATCGTGTTTCGACATCTCGACCCAGAACGCTGCGTCCTGCTCGGAATAATGCAGGCTCTGTTCTGACCACTTCTGGCTCGGTTGGAATCGCTTGAGGCGGTCTGAGATGTCCTGGGGTGTGATGGCGTTGGAGCGAGGGCCGCATAACTCTCGAATCGCGTCCAGAGCGTCCTGACTTCTGGTGACCCATTGGCCGGTATCGTTTCCGGGAGTCCAGTCGATCCAGTTGCTCTGGTTTCCTTGCCCATCGACTTCTAATGTCCATTTGGCCCGTGGGGGCATGAGAGTGAGATTCAGGGTCGTGCCGGGGCGTTGCCAGGAATGAACGGGGCGCAGCGCCGTCTGCCCTAGCGGCAGCAGTTGCTTTTCTCGCAGCCGCGGACCTCTTCGCTCGCCGCTCGCTGCAGACGGAGCGCGCACTGCAGAATCCAGATCAAAGCCCTCAGGCACGGTCGTTGGGCTGGCGTCCGCTGAGGGACGTGCGTGGGGGACCGGGCGAGGAGCGGCAGTTTCCTCTGCTGGACCGGGCTGTGGGTCCGAGGCTGCACCGGGGGGAGAGGGCGGCTCGTCCGCAATGATATCGATGCTCAGCTGGCGGTACAGATCTTGTCCCACGAACAGGTCGGCCGTGATTCGAATCTCGCCCGCAGACTGCGGGGTGATAGCGATCAGACGTTCATCCGATTGACCGTCAGTAGGAATGATCAGCTCGAACTCGACAAGCCATTGAGGCTTGTCACCCGCCAGCGATGTGGACACGTGAGCCGTGAAGTCGGCGTCGGTAGGCACTTCGAGAGCCGCCGTGGTGGAGTACACGATCCATCGGGTTACCAACCCGGAGGGCGGGATGTCTTCTGCTGGGATCAGACGTTCGCCCGCTACACGATTCCGCGGGTCGTCAGGGCCGACCTGAAAACACCCGAGGTACCTACGTCCCACCTGCAGCGTGTCCGCATCATCCGTATCGGCATCGCTGAACCAGAAGTTGACGTGCTGACCAGTGATGGCCTCTCGCTCTTCGGGAGACAGGTGCTGTGGTGCACCCGATGATTCCGCGGCGTCTCCTGCGACACATCCATCCGTGGAACTCGTCTCCGCGTGGCTTGGATCGTCATCCTCGTCGAACGGCCCGTGGGTGCCCTCTGGTCCTAGAGGGCCGCCGCCCCCTCCGCCGCTTTCATCACCTCCGTCACCGCCTCCACCAACCGCTTCACGGGCAGGCGTAATGGCAGCCGGATGGTGTACCACCGTGCCCGGCAAGGTCACCCAGGTCGGGCCGGCCAGGTCGGCGAGGTGTGGGGGTGAATCAGCCCCAGTGCTCAGCCGTTCCGTCAATTTCCGCAGCTGATCGGCCCAGTCCCTTGGCAGACCGCGCGCCGCAGAGGCGCCCTTCGGCGAGGATGCTGCACTGCGGTAGACGGTCTGAGCTCGTTCGAGTAGTTGTACAGCCTCCCCTACCTGCCCCGAAGCTGCCTGCACCGCACCGGACTCGTACAACGAGTTGGCCTCGTCAAGGTCGGTGCCGAGTTCGTGAAACAGATCTGAGGCGCGGGCGAGATGACTGACGGCCTCTTTGGTGCGTCCTGCAACGTGCTGAGCGAGCCCCAACCCGTAAAGGGCGCGGGCCTCTCCGGTCTTGGTCCCCTCTGCCTGGTGCAGAGCAAGAGCACGGCTCATCTGGTCGTTGGCAGCCTCGGCCTCGCCCGCCTCAAGGGCCACCAGGCCCAACTGGTAGCGGAATACGGCTTCCGCGTAGTGGCTCCCGCTGTCTGCGAAATGTGCCACCGAGCGTGCCAGCACCTCGCGCGCGAGATCCAGCCCACCACCCTGCAGCAAACCGGCAGTCAGAAGCTCGGCCAACAATGTGGATGTCTCGCCGGCTTCGGCCTGGGCTACCGCCGCGATGTTCTCTGCCTCTTGCCTGAGCCACCCCGTCGCTTGCCCGGCACCAAGCAGTTCAGGCGCAGGGTCGGGAAGCGTCGTAGCGTTCTCCCCAGATCCCAGAACGTCGAACGCGGCGGCAGTGGTGTCGTGGTAGAACCGCGCGAGGCGCGACACCGTCCTCAGAAGCGCGGCGCTGTCCGATACCGAGCGAAACTGACGTCCCGCGAACGACTGCACCAGCTCATGCATGCGAAAGCGTCCGGGTTGTACTTCGCTCAACAGGCTTCGCAGGTAGAGGCTGTTGAGATGCTCACGGGCCAGCTCGACGCTGACCTCGGTGAGCGCGGCTGCCGCGTGCGGCTCCAGGTCAGTGCCCGGGTGCATTGACAACTGGGCCAAGAATTCCTGTTCCCTCTCCGCCAACTGCCGGTACGAGCTCCTGAAAACAGCCCCGACCTCTGGAACCAATGGTGCAAGCGAGGGTCCGGAGGAATGCGAAATGCTGCTCAACTCACGCAGTAAATCACTGGGGGCCCAGGTCGGATGACGAAGCAATTGACTGGCTGCCGCAGTGATCGCAATGGGCAGATGTCCGCACGAGAGAGCGACCGCCCGAGCCGAGGAGTGGTCGACCTGCCTTGAACGGCGGACCAATCGCTCGAACATACCTGCAGCAGAATCGGGGTCCAAAGAGCCCAGATCGATCGATTGTGTCAGCAGCGGTGTCTCCAGGCGAAGCCTGCTCGTAACGATAGTCAAGCAGTCAGAATCCCCAGGAAGGATCGGTTCCACCTGGGGCAGGGCTGCTGCATCGTCAAGAACCAGCAGCACTCTTCTTCCGGAAAGCCAGCTGCGCCACATGGAGGCCCGGCCGTCCGTACTGCGGGGGAGAGCAGACCTAGGCACGCCGGCACTTTTCAGCAGCGTTGCCAGCACGAGTGAGACAGGCAGGGGGGCACCGGCGTCCGGGCTGTGAGCGGCCAGGTTGATGAAGATCTGCCCATGAGGGAACTGGTCTGCCAGCTTGTGGGCCACGTGTACTGCCAGAGCCGTCTTTCCGGAACCCGGCATGCCGTGCACGAGGCAGACCGGAGCCCCCTTGGCTCGGCGGTTCGAGGCCGCAGACAGTAATTCCGTCAGTTCCCGGTCCCGACCCGACAGGGAAACGTCCCTGGGTAATGTCCGCGCATACCCGAGGCGCACTCCGTCTGATGAAGTGCGAACCCATCGGACATCCGGTGCCGCGGTTTCGGTGACGGATTCCACGGCGGCCGCACCTCGTGACAGGTTGGCCACTTCCGGAAGCCTGTAGATCCATTCGTCGGGCCGTGGATAGTCACGCACGGACGACAGCAGAGCGAGAGTCAGGTCGTGCTGGGAGGCCGTGTCAAGGGCCTCATCCCCGGCGAAGACACGATTCAGGCGCCCCACCCAGCGCATGGTCAGTTCCTGCTCGCGCCGACTGTTACCGGCGTTCCGGGCTGCCACCACCTCTAGGCGGGTCTGGTCGAGTTCCGCCTCGACGTCGCGCGCCTGCTCGGGACGGACACTGCGGACGAGGGCAACCACGTTGTCGCGGACCTGCCGCCACGCTTCTGTGCCCAGGGAAGATGTCAGGGATGACGAGATGACTGCAAGGACTACCGGATCCAAGGTTCCCCCCCATCGTCCAGCGGCTTCCACTGTACGAGCAACCAGCCCGCCAGGGGCCTGCTTTGATAGGTCGAACTCCCTCACAACTCTGCCCATTCCCCCGTCTCATACCCAAAGCGGACCTGCCTCCATCACTCCGACCGGATGGTGACCCGCCCGAGGGTTGCGAGACCCTAGCTGACGACGTCTCAGGTATGCCTGAGCAGCAGCAGGCTACTCGTTGTGACGAGCCATATCTCGGTGTCAACGGGGAACGATGAACGACCGCAATAGTGTGCTATTGGCATATCCGTTCGCTTGCCCTGTCCCGAACGTAACGCCATGGTTGCCGCCGGGTGACTCGTCCCGCTCTCAGTACTGGCTCCTCGACGAGATTCGCAAGCTCTCGGCACAGCCACTGGCCGGTGGTCGGCACGGGCAACATATCCAGAAGGGGCTGCTGTCAACGGCCAACCCGTCTGCGGTTTTACCGATTGACCCGGTTCGTCGAGGAGATCGCGAGGAGGGTCGTGGGGTGGCGGCCGTCGATACTGCTCTTCCTCGACGAGGAGGGTGAGGAGGTGATGATTTCGGCGGCAGGAGCCTTGGCCAGGAAAGTTCGGCGCCGATGTTGCCGGGCTGGTTGGCGCTGTACGTAGAAGCGAAGACGATGCCCGGAGCCCCTGCTGCAGGGTGGTGCTCGGTGTGCGTGGCATTCGGACCCGCTCGGCGGCCCTGTCAGCAGCGTGAAGCCGCGCGCAGATGACGTATGTGATACAGCGCTTGCTGTAGAAGCTGTGCCACATGATCGCCGTAGAGGGAGTAGATGGCGGATTTGCCGTGGCGCTCCACGGTCACCAGACCGAGGTTGCGCAAGAGGCGCAGCTGGTGGGCGCAAGCCGACTGCTGCATCTGCGAGGCGGCAGCGAGTTCACTGGCCGAGCATGGGCCCGCTTGGAGGCGCGCCAGGATGCGCAGTCGGGACGGATGCGCCAGTGCCTGCAGCGTCGTGGCCACGGTGGTGGCGCCAGTTCTCTCCAGATCCTCCGCAGCTGTCATGCCTGAGGTTTGCGCGTCCGGTGCATGGCCCATGACCTCATGATATTGCGACGGTTGAGCCCTGGATCTCTGCATGCGTCACGTAAGGATGCCCTGTCCCGGGCAACTCCCTGCTGCGACAGTGCGCTGCGGCTCGCCGTGTACAGGGCTGGAGCGATAAACCTCACAAATCCTTCAACGAATGAAGAAGTGATCATTCGTTTGCATATGGTGTCGCCACTCCTGGATCACCCGGCCGTGTCCCGTGTCCGTCTCCGGGGCCAGCTGTTCCGCACGAGAGGAAACCGCCATGCCGCCCGTCAGCCACGGTGCTGATGACGTGAGTCTGCACGAGACCCCCGCGGAACCAGGCGACGGCCAGATGCCCCTGGTCCTCTACCTCGTGCTCAAAAACGCCCGCTACTACCGGCTGATCGTGGACGTGCTCATGGAGGAAGAAGCCCGGCTGGGTATCCACCTACCCGTCGCCGTCATCGACGAGCGCGTCAGAGCCCAACTGGCCGCCTCAGGTCACACAGGCCACCTCCCGCCGGTCGAGACACTCTTGGCGGACCTGTATGCGAACGGCAACGTCGACCGGATCTACAGCACACGGCGCAAGAACACCGTCCAGGAGTACATGCGCAAGGACCACTACTACCAACTCACCCCGCAGGGCGCGCAGCTGCACCGCGAAGTGCTCCGCATCGACCGCGAGCTCGGCACTGCCGGCGCACTGCAGAGCGCAATGCTTCCCGCGGTGCTTCAAGCCCTGGACGAACTCACGGCGCTCCTGGCCCGCGAGCCCTTCGACCCATCCCGCACCTACGCTGCCTACCGCCGTCTGACCAGCGGCTTCTCCGACTTGTCAGAGAACGCCAAGCTGTTTGTCCAAGGCCTCAACCGGTCCCTGGAGACCAACGGCACCCTGCAGATCGATGCGTTCCTTGCTTACAAGGACGTGGTCGTGCGCTACCTCAACACCTTCACTATCATCCTGGAACGCTATACCCCGCACATCACCGCCGGTATCGAAGCCGCCGAACAAGCCGGCCTCAACGAACGGTTCGCCGAGTTGGCCGCCGTCGACGCCAGCCCCGTCCTGGGTCAGAGCCCCGAGGCACTCACCACCCGCCACAGCCAGGACCTGGCCCGCCAATGGCAGGGCCTGCGCAGCTGGTTCCACGGTGACGCAGAACGCCTCCCCGTCACCGAGATCCTCCAGGAACGCGCCGCTGAGGCCGTCAGCCAGATCATGCAGATCGTCCAACAGATCAACGATCGCCGTTTCCGCCGCGTCAACCGCGCCGCAGACCTGACCACCCTGGCTCGCTGGTTCGACAACGCACCCACCGAGCAAGACACCAGCACCCTGTGGCGGGCGGCCTTCGGCATGAACCCGGCCCGCCACCTGGGCCAGACCCACCCCCTCGACGACGATACCGACCACCTGCCCCGCGCCACCTGGTGGAACGACACCCCAGCACCAGTCTCCGCACGCGTGCGCCATCACGGCCCCCGTGCCGCGGCCGGCGCGCCACCGCGCATCGCCGACACTCGGGCCGCCAAACGTCACCTCGCAGCCCGACGCGCGCAGAACCAACAAACCCGCAACGACGCCGAAAACGCCCTCGCAGCCCGCGGCGCCATGCGGCTGTCCGCCCTGCCCGATCTGCCCGAGCCCGAGGCCGTCCTCCTGCTGGCCTGCCTGACCACGGGCCTGTCCGCTCGCCCTGGCAAAGACGGCATCCGACGGGCCCGCAGCCGCGACGGACGGCTCCTGATCGTCCTGGCCCCGCCCGCCACCCCCACAGCCGCCGCGACACTCACCCTGCCTCACGGCCAACTGGCAGTGGCCGACTTCGAACTGACCATCCAGCCCCGCACCGGAGCGCACACA
This sequence comes from Streptomyces sp. NPDC005302, assembly GCF_040607345.1. Taxonomy (NCBI): domain Bacteria; kingdom Bacillati; phylum Actinomycetota; class Actinomycetes; order Kitasatosporales; family Streptomycetaceae; genus Streptomyces; species Streptomyces sp. NPDC005302. The sequence goes on along the minus strand of NZ_JBEXGN010000025.1, from coordinate 14,243 downwards.
TGACCGCCTGGAACGGGCCCGACGCCGCCGAACGGCAGGAGGCCCTGCGCGCCCTGCTCGCCCGCCCACTGCTGACCCGCACCCACCGCCCCTACGAACTGGCCCTCGTGCGCCGCCACGACACCGCGCTGCGCACCTGGTGCGAGACCCAGCTCGGCTGGCGCCTGCACGTCGACCGCGACCACGCCCGCCTCTACAAAATCCCCGCCCCCGGCCCGCGCCACCCCGCCGACGCACCCACCGGACGCCAGGCCGCGCTGTACTGCATGACCCTCGCCGCTCTCGACGACTGCGACGAACAGACCGTCATCACCGAACTGGCCCAGCGCATCACCGTGAGCACCACCGCCGAACCCGCCGTGCGCACCTTCGACGCCACCCAGTACCGCGACCGCGCCGACCTCGTCGCAGCGATCCGCCTGCTGTGCCACCAACGCGTGCTGACCCCCGAAGAACGCGCCGAGAACGCGGCCTACGAACGCGACTACCTCGCTGGCACCGGTAACGCCCTCTACCAGGTCCACCACGCCACCGCCCGCCTCCTGCTGGCCAGCCCCACCGCCCCCAGCCAGGCACCCGGCCCCGACGCCCTCCTCGACGCCGACACCCCCCACACCCCCGATGCAGCCCAGGACCACCTGCGCCACCGCCTGCTGCGCCGCCTGGTCGACGACCCCGTCCTCTACCTCGACGACCTCACCGCAGACGAACACACCTACTACATGCAGCACCACCGCGACCTGATCACCACTGTGGAAAACGCCCTCGACACCCGCGTCGAGACACGAGCCGAGGGAGCCGCCGTCATCGACGACACCCTCACCGACCTGCCCTTCCCTCACGGCTCCACCCGCCCCTACGCGGCCCTCGCCCTGGCCGACGCCCTGTGGCACGAAGAAGCCGCCCACCCCCGCCGCCGCGCCATCCCCCACACCCGAGCCCTCGAACTCTCCCAGACCATCGCTGACCACCTCCTGCACGCCGTCAAGAACATCAACAACCGGCCCGTCACCGCCGCCACAGTCCTCGACGAAGCCCAGCACTACCTCGCCCGCCTCCGCCTGATCGACGTCCTGCCCACCGGCATACGGCTGCTGCCCGCCCTGGCCCGCTACCGGTCCACCACCGCCCCCGCCCGCCTCGACGCCGAACAAGGACTGCTGTACGGCATCGCCCCCAGCACCGCCGACAAGGACCCCCATGACCACTGAGCCGCGCTCCACACCACCGGTCGGCGCACCTACCGCCCGCCAGCGCCTGGACCGCCTCCTGGCCGGCCAACTGCCCCTGCCCGGCCGCCCCCGCTTCCAACCGCTGCGCATGGGCCTGATCGGCATCTGGCAATACGAAGAGGAAGTCTTCGTCTTCCACGACGGCCGGCTGATCCTCACCGGACGCAACGGCGCCGGCAAGAGCAAGGTCATCGAGGTCAGCAGCCCGTTCCTCCTCGACGCGAACCTCTCCGCACACCGCCTGGATCCCTTCGGCACGTCCGGTCGCACCATGCGCGACAACCTGCTCTACGACGGCCTCAGCCAGCGCGTCGGCTACATCTGGTGCGAATACGGCCGCATCACGGACACCGGCGCCTGCGAGTACCTCACCATCGGCGCCGGCCTCAAAGCCACCGAAGCCAAGAAAGGCGCCCCCGACTCCTGGTATTTCGCCACCCCGCAGCGCGTCGGCGGCGATTTCAGGCTCTACAACGGCCGCCGCCAGCCCCACAGCGCCGCCGCCCTCAAAGACCTCCTCGGCCCCAACGCCGTCTTCGACAGTGCCGACCTGTACCAAAAGCACATCAGCAAGCATCTGTTCGGCTTCGGCTCCGTCACACAGCTGCGCTCTCTGATCAACCTCCTGCTGACGCTGCGCCGCCCCAAACTCAGCGAAGGCTTCAACGTCGACAAACTCACCGGCCTGCTCACCGACGGCCTGCCGCCCGTCAGCCACGCCATGCTGGAGGACCTCGCCCGTCGCTTCGACGAGCTGGCCCGCGAGCGCGACGAAATGCAGCGCCACCTCGACAACCGCGCAGCCCTGCAGCGCTTCAGAGCGGTGTACTACCGCTATGCCCGCACCATGGTCGCCAACAGCGCCCGGAGCATGACCGGCACCCACGCCGCCCACGCCGATGCCACCACCCGGCACACCGCAGCACGCCGCGCACTGGAAACACTCGACGGCCACCTGGAGGAACTGACCCGCCGCCAGGGCGACCTCGAGGCCCAACGCGCCCGACGCGCAGCACGTGTCCAAGCGCTCGAACAACGTCCCGAGGTGGACCAGGGCCGCGTCCTGGACATGCTGGGCCAGAAGGCACAGACGGCCCGCCAGAACGCCGACGCCGCTGACAAGCGCCACCACGCCGCGCGCGTTGCCTCCACCGAAGCCCGCGAAGACTGGACCCGCGAGCAGCAGGGCCTGGCCGCCGCAGTCGAAACCGTCACCCAGGTCGAAGACCATGCCCAACTCCTGGCCCGCACCACGGGCATGACCGACGAACACGACCGCCAGCGCTTCGGCCTGCGCAACACGCCCGCCCAGGCCGCCGCGACCCTCGAAGCCGTCTGCGACAACCGCCAGTACCACCTGAACCAGACCATGCCGCTCATCGGCGACGTCGAGACCGCCACCAGCCACTACACGGCCGCCGCCGACCACCACGACCGCCTCACCGAGCGCCGTGACCACGCCCTGGAACAGACCGACAACTGCCGAAGCGCCCACCGCAAAGCTGCCGACCTCCTCCACGAGGAACTCACTGCCTGGACGGACAAGCTCACCGAACTGGAACTGAGCGACCAGCAGATCACCGCTCTGCACACAACGGTCGACACCCTCACCGCAGACGGCAGCACCCCCGTGCTGCGCACCGTCGTCGACCAGGCGGCCCGCCCCCAGGAAATCAGCCTCGAAGAGCAACGCGCCGAACGCCAGGCCCACCGCAAGCATTTGGGCAAACAGCACGAGCGTCTCCAGGCCGACCGCACCCGTATCGCCCAGGAAGCCGATCCCGAACCGGCCGCCCCAGTCACCGCGCGCCGCGCACGTCCCGGCCCCGACCACGGGGCCCCGCTATGGCAGTTGGTCGACTTCACCGTGGGCAGCCCCCGCTCCGCCCGGGCACACCTGGAGGCTGCCCTGCAGGCGGCCGGCATCCTCGACGCCTGGGTCACCCCCCGCGGCGAACTGCTCGCCGCCGACACTCTGGACACGGTCCTGGTGGCCGGGCCTCCGTTGCCCGGCCCCACTCTGAGTGCCGTTCTCACCGCGACACCCCACCCGCACGTCGCCCAGGACAGCGTCCAGCAAATCCTCGACAGCATCGCCCTGCACCCCGCCGGCGCTGCCCCCGACACAACCCCGGCGGCCGACACCTGGATCGGCACCGACGGAAGCTGGCGCATCGGACCGCTGCAGGGACGCACCCGCGCCGAGCACGCCTCCTACATCGGTATCGAGGCCCGCAGGGCGGAACGTCTCAGACGACTCGCCCGCATCGACGACCAACTGCACACCCTCGATCAGCAGATCGCGGCCGCCGACCAGGCCCACACCGACAGCCTGCGCCGCCTGGACCGCATCTTCGACGAAAAGAGCCGCCTTCCTCCCAGTCGGCCGGTGACCACCGCCCTGACCGATCTGGCCACCGCCGAACGACGCGTCGGCCAGATCGAAACCGACCTCACCCACGCCCAAGAACGCCTGAACACGTGCCTGCTCGAAAGGGAAGAAGCAGACCGGACACTCGCCTCCTACGCCCGGACCCACCGCACTGCCACCAGCCGTGACGAGCTGAACGGGCAAAGCGAGGCACTGCGGCGCTACCGAAACGCCCTCACCCGCCTGAGCGTCGCCGCCGATCAGCTTCTGCAGCGACAGGACGCAGATGACAAGGCCCGCCGTCACCACGACCAGCGGGCCGCGGAACTTAAGCTCAGAGAACGCGAGCACCACGACGCCGAGACCGCCGCACAGGGAGCCGAGACCGAACACCGCACGACCGCCGACAGCGCAGGCCCAGACGTCCAGACCGTCCTGGCCGACCTGGAAAGAGCCAGAGCCGAACTGAAGGACACCGAAGCCGCCCAGAAGACCCTGCACGAGGACAAGGTCGATACCAGCAACCGGCACGGAATCGCCCAGGGCAGCCTGAACAGCACCCACGACGACGTCGCCCGCACCCAAACCGCGCACGACACCGCCCGCTCCGCCTTCCGCCTCCTCGACAGCCTCGGTCTGTTCCACCTGGCCGACCTGCCCGCCCCGCCACCCGAACCGGACACCACGCCAGAGACCCGCGCCGCCCACGCCCACCAGCACCTGTCCCACCTGACCGGCCGCGACACCGACCAAGACCACGCCCAGACCGAACTCCACAAGGCGTTCACCCGCCTGGAGAACGAGGTCATCGGAACGGACTGGCGGTGCGCCCTGGAGACCCGCGACACCGTCCAGTACGCCTGCGTGTTCCACAACAACGTCCCCTTCGGCGTCCTGGACACCCTGCAGACCATGGACCACGAGATCGACACCCGGCGCACCCTCATCGACGAAGAAGAACGCAACCTTTTCGCCGAAGTACTGCTCGGGCGGATCGGCAACCACCTCAGCCAGCGCCGCGCCGAAGCCAAAAGCCTCATCGAACGCATGAACCGCCTCCTGGCCGAACGCCCCACGGCCACCAACCTGCTCATGCGCCTGCGATGGGGCCCCGACCCCGAACAGAACACCGACGTCCACAACGCGATCCACGCCCTCGACGGCCGCCACACCCGCAACCTCGCTGACACCGACCGCGACCGGCTGATCGACTTCCTCGCCGCCCGCGTCAGCGCGGCACGCAACCACGACGGATCAGGGGATTGGAAAACCCACCTGTCCCAGGCCCTCGACTACCGGCGTTGGTCCCGCTTCACCATCGAGTACAAGAAGGACGGCCAGCACGCCTGGACCGAGCTCACCGACAAAAAGCACCAGAAAGGATCGGGCGGGGAGAAAGCCGTCATGCTCCAGCTGCCGCTGTTCATCGCCGCCGCAGCCCACTACCGTGCCGCCCGCCCCCACGCCCCCCGCCCGGTCTACCTCGACGAGGCGTTCGCCGGCATCGACGCCGAGATGCGCGGCGACTGCATGGGACTGCTCGCCGACCTCGACCTGGACGTCCTCATGGCCAGCCACGACGAGACGGGATTCCACCCCCAGGTCCCCGCCGTCGCCACCTACCAGCTCTACCGCGACCCACAGGTCAAGGGCGTGCTCGCCACACCGCTGCTGTGGGACGGCGCGGAGCAGCGGGAGTACGAACTCACCGACTCGGCCCTGTACACCGACGGCACCGACGACGTCCTCTTCGCCGACGACGACCTCTACGATCAGTTGCCATACGACCCCTTCGAAAGCGAAGACGACGCCAACGGTGACGACCCCGCATAACCCCGGGCCGCCTCCCGCCAGGCCCGCACCCCTGCCTGTAGGCCTGGCGGAATGGGCATCCACCCCCGGAGGCGCCCTCTTCCTGCGCACCGCACGCAAGCACATCTACCGCGGCGGCAAGCTGCAACGGCCGCTGCCCCTGACCATGACCGCCCGCGAACGCGGCGACCTCATAGAGCTGTTCGGCAGCGACGCCCTCACACCCGGCCGCCTGAACCCGGCCAAGGCCGAGGCAGCTCTCCTGGCCAGCCGCTACCACATGACCCTGCGCGCCCTCCTCATCAGCGCCGGCGGCCCGCTGCGCACCGGCAAGGGCCGCGCCCGCTACCAACGCCTGATCCAACGCGACGAAGCGCACACCGCACGCCACAGCCTGCTCACCGCCATCCACACGGTGTCCCCCCTGGACGAGGAACGCGCCCTGCTGCGGGCGCTGCCCGCCGACCGCAAACGCGTCCCCAACCAGAGCCGCACCCACACCACCAGCTGGAGCGTCTACGAAGCCGCCCTGCGGGCCGCCGCCGTCTGGTGGCAGGGCCAGGACCGCGGCTGGACCTTCGCCGAACGCGAACTGTCGGTGCGCGCGCTGGGCGGAAGCAAACGCTGGACCCCCGCAACCCAGGAAGCCTTCTGCCGACTCATCGGCAAACGCTTCGACGAGGCCGTCCGTACCACCGACACTGCCGTCCGCATCCAAGGCCCCGGCGACTGGCAGCTGGACAGTCTCGTCGCCAACTTCGACCACGACATCCCGTTCCTGGAGATCCCCGGACGAACGGCCGCCGAACAAGGCCGCTTCACCCACACCGCGACTGGCATCCTCCTCATCGAAAACCAGGAAACCTTCGAGGCCATCCGCCACCACACCGACATCCCCGAAACATGGCTACGCATCTGGCTCGAAGGATTCGTCTCCGACGCCCTGGTCGACGTCGTGAGCGCCTTGCCCGACCTTCCCCTGGCTATCTGGACCGATCTCGACCCGCCCGGCATCGACATCGTCACCAACCTCGCCCAGCGCCTCAACCGCCCGCTTCACCCCGTAGCCATGGATCCCACGACCTACTCCCACGGCTTCTACCTTGACGAACCGGCCGACAAGCTCGCCAAATGGCAGCGCCATGCGGTCGCCCAGGCCCGGACCGGTCCGGTGAGCCTGCGCCCCCTGGCAGCGGCCATCGCTGCCAACGACGGGCGGCGCTGTGAACAGGAGGGTCTGCACGAGGACGTGATGCCCCGGCTCGGCGCGATGCTCGCCAACATCGCAGCACCGCGCCGCTCTGGCAGCGCGGCTCCTGTGCCTGCAGCCGGGCTGTGAACCCTCCGCACGCAGCGCCTGCCCAAGCGCGTGCACCCCACGCAGAGGCCGTCCCGGCTTGGCGGAGCTTCGAGTCGGCCCGGGCACGGCGGACCGGCCGGCAGCGATGGGGGAGAGCAGAGTGCCGCGAACGCAAGCGCAGCTCAGCACCCGACACCTACACAGGCTTGTCGCGTCGCTGCACCCGACAACCGCCGCCCGGCGCCCGTTGCGTCGAGCAGGTCACCAAGCGTGCGACCTGAGGTCACACGCAAAACCAAGATCTATCCAGAAACCGAATTGAATTCGCAGATCTTATTTAGGAACTCCAGAAGAGCTAATCGCCGCGCAGATAATTTGGCTGCCCTGAGCGACGAGCGGCCAAATCCGCCAGGAAATGAATGCAGCTCTACGGAGAGCCGCTGCGCCCACGCCAGCGGAGTGACGTCGAGGCCTCTCACTGGCCGGGGTGGCCCAGCAACTCAACGAGATCACCAACCCAGCCTTCGCCGAACGGCGTCGGGCCATTCAGACCGCCGGCTGACGACCACCCAGGAGGTAGGCGTGGTTGAGTAAACAGGCGCCACGAACCAGAGTTGAGGGCATGGCCTTCCTGGTGCAGCACGCGACGTGGGGAACCATCGACGCAACTGCTCGCGACTTGGGATGCGGTAGATCGTGGGACGCCGTGCACCGTGCCCGGCCGAGTGCCCCGCTGGCCTGCAGGGAGTGTCAGCACGGCATGGTGCCGGTCCGTTCACCCCGCGGACTGCGCTTCTTCCGCCATGCCCCTCGCGCTCCGCGATGTTCCATGGCCGGGGGCGAGTCTCTGGAACACCACCTGTTGAAGCTCGAGCTTGCTCAGGCGGCCCGCTCCGCGGGCTTTCACGCTGAGTACGAGGTGAGCGCTCCGGACGGTTCCTGGCGGGCAGACGTGATGGCAACAAGCGCTGACGGCACGCGGAGAGTTGCCCTGGAGGCGCAGCTTTCGCCGATTACCGCCGAGGACGTTCAGGTCCGCACGGGCCGGTACGAGAGCGAGGGCATAGCAGTCTGCTGGTTCGGTGTTGCCCCGCGGCCGTGGATCGGGAGTGCCCCTTCGCTTCTGCTCGACAGCCCGCAGCAGGCCGGAGCGCCTTGGACGGTGAGGGCCGGAATCGCGCGCATGGCTTCCGTCGGTTCCTCGCACCAACACTGGGTCCCCGTTCATGGTGTGAGCCTCACTGACGCAGTCATCTGGATGGCGAACGACAGAATGCGGCCACACCGGCCGGTGTGGTTGGCCCTTACCGTCCAAGACGAGGACGGTAGGGGATGGGCGCGAGAGTGGATCGGCCCCAACCTTGGGAAGTGGCAGGTGTGGTGGACGGCACCGCGTTACATCGAAGCCGATGTTCAGCAGGAGCGCGAGTTCCGGGAGCAGGTTGAGTACGCGAGACTTGTGTCGATCTCGCCCATGGATGCATACCGGGAGCGCACCGGAATTGAGTATCTCGGCACCCTGGAATCTCTGATACGTGGTCAATTCAGTAACAACGTCACACGGACGCCTGCAGATTTTTCCATGAGGTTCGCGCCTGGCTATGAGGACGGTATGGCCTTCTATGGTTTCAGCTGGGCCCACAGCACGGGCAGAACCCGAGACCTGAAGCCCTTCATAGTGGTCTACCCCAATCTACGCGGCGGGCAGACCTGGACCCACGACGTCCCCGTAGCATTTCCGGCATCCATGATCGACCAGCTCCCAAAAATAAAGGAGCTCTGGCTGTTCGACCTCGCCGAGAGGCGCATATGGCCTGCTGAGCCCAGAAAGTCGGTTGTGTCGGCTGCCATGGAGAGCTGGAACCTCACGACGACAACCGATGCACAGCAACAGGGCGCCGACACCGGTGCAGAGGAAACAACCACTCCAGATCAAAGCCCCTAGCGCGCTGATCATCTGGGCTCAGTGGGCTTCGGGAGGCACCGCAGGCATCGCACAAGCCGGGCGGCAGCCACGTCGAAAAAGGCGGTGAACGAAACGGCCGGGACCGGCTTGCTTAAGTTGCACGGTGAGCAGACAAAGCCCAACGTTGCGGGCGACCCCAGTCCTTTTCAACGCAGGCGTCAGCAGTTCTGGTGCCATCCGTATTGGGCGAGGACGATGAAGTGCCCGACCGGTCGTCGGCGCAACTGTGCTCCCCTTGTCCCCGCATCGCAGACTGATCCATGCGTCAGCAATGCGCCGGCCCAGGAATTTCCCGCCAGCACTACCTGCCTTCGGAGCCTCTTCGCGGCGCCGAAGGCCCAAGCGGGCACTTCGCCCTCATCGGTCCTGCACCCACCCGGCATTAACCAGCCGAAGTGGACTCCGTGCGGCCGCTGCTGCTGACAGCATCGACCATGTCGGGGAATGAGAGGGGCGGGATGAGTAACCAACAGCGCCGTGTGCGCGTGCGCCTGGCACAGCGGAGGCCAACATCACGGCGCCTGCACCTGCGCCTGAGACGAGGCCAGGCGGAGCCGGCCGCTGTAATTCCATGGGCCACCATCGGAACCGCTGTCGCTGCAGTGGCCGCGATCGGGAGCCTCCTGTTTACCGGCATCGCGACGTACTACAGCGCTGTGATCGCACGGCAACAGCTCGACCAAGCGCGAGAGGACAGTGAGAATGACGCGAGAAGCCAGGCAGCACGCATAACGTTCTGGATGGAGGAAGGCTCCATGACGGAAGGGCGGGCCGTCCATCTGGTGAACCGATCACCAGACGCCGTCACCGACGCAGACATACTTCTTGGGACCACCTATAAAGGAGGAGAATACGAGCTCCGCCTTCCGAGCTCCGGTATCCCCCCGTGTACTGAAGCGATCTTCAAGAGCGCTGAGATGAGTGCCCTGATCACGAGCAACGCCATTGGCGAGGTTGATCTCGCAGACTTCACATGGTGGGAAGCCGACTTGCTCGCCTTCACCGACCGCGCTGGACAGAAATGGGTGCGGACTGCGACCTCTCTCCAGGCTCCAGAAGAAGCACGCAAGAATCTCCTTGAGACCAAGACCGACGGCCTCGTCCTGGCGGCAGAGCCATCCAACACCGCGGCGTTGAAAGAGTGCGGCTCGGACAGGTAGCCGAGAGAAGCAGAACGGCAGCGGCACCCGACCGGCACCGCCGGTCAGTGGCCCAGCCACCGCGATGCCTGAGCCAGCGAGGAGCCCACGATCCGCCCCGCTGCGCAGAGCATGAACTGCTGGTGATTCCTCGCCAGCTACTCCGAGTCCCGCCACAGCCTTCGAAACGTAAGTACTCCCGCCGAGCGCGGTTAAGAATGAAAGGCCTACCACCCGGTTGGGTTCCACTATCGACAAGCCTGCTCAGGACCTCGTAGCTCCTCCTTCCCCTGGAAGAGCTATGTCGTAGGCCGACCGGCAGGCGTCAGCGAGAGCGCGTCCTGAGGACGGACGAAGACGACACGGTGCCGGGCGCGGGTGATGGCCACGCGCAGCAGCCGACGGTTCGCCTGGATGCGCTCCTCGTCCCAGTCGGCGTCCAGGAACCGACTGTGACGGTTGCCTTCGACGATGACGACGCCGTCGAACTCCTTGCCTTTGGAGCGGTGCATGTTCATCAGGCTCACCGGCAACGTGTCTTGGTCGGCCTGGGCGAGCTGGGCGTCGGCAAGCGCGCGCCGTACCTGCGCGGCCGCGTCCTGGTACGAGCCGTCCGGGCTCCAGGCCTGGGTAAGGGTGAGTGAGATCAGGTCCGTGGCGTGCAGCAGCCTCAGTACGCGGACCTGCTTGAACAGCTCGTCCAGTTCCGCGGACCCGCTCAGCCGAGAGCGTGCTTCGCGCCAGTCGGCGACCGGCTGCCCAGCCAGCTTGAGCCCGTCGTCGTACGCCGCTGCGAGCACCTTGGCCGCCTTGGTCCGCGGCGGCTTGCCCTCCCGCAGCTGAGCGAGGGACCGATCCAGGGCTGTCACAGTGGTGCGTGTGGTCTTGGCAGCCCGTTTCGCGAGTTTCGTGCGGTAGTAGTCGGCCATGGCTTTCAGCGTTCGGGAGAGCGCCTCCAGACGCTCCAAGCCGGGCCATTCGAGGATGGAGGCGACGACGTAGCCCGCGGACGCGGCCAGATCGGGATCCCAGTGCAGGACGTGTTCAACTGGCTCCAGCACATGCCGCAACGTCACATTCTGCTCGCTGATCGCCTCGGAGACGCTGGCGACGAGCCGGTTGGTGGTCGCCAGCACCGCGATCGTCGGCTCGCGACCCAGCTCGGCTTCGAGCTTGCTCTGCAAGGCGAGCAGCGTCTCGTGCACACGCACTTCACAGGAGACGGCTCCCCACATCAGCGAGTACAGCATGACGCTGACGCCTTTTGGGCGGGGATGGACTCGGCGGTGCAGGACGGCGTTGGCGTAACTGAGCAGTCCGCCATCGGGGCTACGGTGGTTGTCCGCCGACAGGTCGAAGCAGTCCGGCTGCAGATGTGCGACGGCGTGGTCGATGCGCTCCTCGTCTACCCCGGGCAGATGTCCGAAGATCCGCTGGTCTGGGTCAGCCAGGCAGATGACGGTCGATGTCTGGCTGAGCGCCTTGACCGCCTGCCACTGATCCGTGCTCGTGTCCTGGAACTCGTCGACGATGACCACCGGATAGATGCTGCTGTAGAGATCGCGCACAGCGCGGCTGCCGTCGAGCAGTTGCGCGGCGCTGGCGGCCAGGAGGTCGAAGACGTAGCGCCCCTCCTCGGCGGCCATCCGGCGGCATTCGGCCTCCCAGGTGTCCTTGTCGCCGTCAAAGTCAGCGCGCATCTCCCGTTCCCGGTCGGGAGTGATGAACACGCCAGGATGCCCGGCCAGCAGCCGCCCGTGACTGCGCACGAGTTCGAGGAAGAAGGCGTGGAAGGTCCGCACCTCCAGCCGTGCGCGCACGCTGCGCGTCAGCAGGCCCTGCATCCGGTCGGTGATCTGCCGGACGGCCGCGCGCGAGAAGCTCAGGAACAGCACGCGCTGCCCCTCGTCCAGCGCCTCGATCGCTTTGAGGGCCTTCAGCAGGGCGATGGTCGTCTTGCCGCAGCCGGGGCCGCCCTCGATCAGGAGATGTCCGGTGCTGTCCAGGATCGCTCGGCGCTTATCGTCCAGCTCTAGGTCACTCGGCTCCACCGGTCACCTCCCCCTCACCGAGGGTGGGGGAGTCCAGGCTGCTCGCCAAAGGCGTGCGCAGGTCCGCATCCACCTCCAACAGGAAGTCCACGATCGAGGCCGGCAGCTCATGACGGCCGACGCACTGAGAGATGAGCAGGGCGGCGTAGCCGCCTGCCTTGTGCTCCTTGAGTACTTCCCAGACCAGCGCGGTCACCTCAGCGTCGTCCATGTCCTCCCGCGGCCGCGCACACTTACCCGGGTAGTCCGCCCGCTCACCGGCAGCTGACAGAAACCGGCGCTGCACCTTCACGGGCACCTCGGCAGCCAACAGATCTTCGATGCCCTTGTAGGGGATGACCTTGTAACGGGTGAAGTCGTCCGCCTTGGCCAGCGTGTCAGCCGACAGAGGCTTCACCGGCGTGTCATGGATGCCGTAAACCGGTTTGCCCAGGCTTTTGAAAAGCGGTGCGAACGCCGGCACGGCGTTGTCACCCTGGGCATTGAACACCGACACCCCCGCCAGATCAGGATGGACGTAGTCCACGGAGGGATCCTGCTCCAGTACGTCAGCGACAGCGGGTACCAGATCGGCCTCCGTGCTCCCCTCCACGACGAGCACAGCACGGGCCAGCACCGCCTCGGCAAACTGCCGTCGGTTGTTCGAGTACTGCTTCGGCTTGAACCCCGGAGGAAGAAGCACTGGCGAACTGCTGAGCACGCCAGTCTCATCGCGCCCCAAGGCGACGATCTGCGCAGGATCGAACTTGTCGATCACATAGGGGGAGTGCGAAGTGACGATCGCCTGACCCATTCGCCGCGTCACAAAGTCGACCAGCCGCCGCTGCGCATGCGGAGGCAGCGCGATCTCCGGCTCCTCCATCGCGAAGATCACGGAGTCCTCGCCCTTGAGCTCGGCGATGTAGGTCAGCAACGCAAACACCAGGAGGTTCAGAGTGCCGGTACTGAGCCGATTGAAGGGCACCGCGTGCGTCCCCGGCTGCGTCGCGACAAACAGCCGCAGTGTCTCCCGCAGGTGCTCGCGTGTGGCTTCCGACAGATGAAGGTCGACCGGATCCGAGTGGGCCGCCAGGCCCACGAAACGCCCGATCCGCTCGGTCACCTCTGCCCGGATCTTCGAGAAACCCGAGTCTTCGTCCGCTACCACCACGGCGGCGACGTCTGCCAGAGCTTTCTCCCACAATGGCCCGCCCTGGTCCGCCTCAAGCCGCACGATGGTGTCCAGCAACGATCCCCGCTGGAACGACAGAGCCCGGTTCCCTGTCCGGTTGGGCCGCAGGTACAAGAACCCGCAGTGCCGCTTGTCCTCCCGGGTGAACGGCCGCAGCCCCGCACCGAGTTCGCTGCTCTCCTCGCCCAGATCGTCCCGAGACTTCGCAGGGTGAGCGAAGAACGTTCCGCCGAAGAAGTCGTCCTCCTGCGGATCGTAACGACCCAAGAAAACGACCGGCAGACACCACTGACCGGCGTCTGCCTGTTCAAGGACACCCGACTCAAGATCAGCGAAGTCAACGGTCTCATCCGACCAACGACGCAGATGAGGCCCGAACTGCCGCTCCGCGGCCGGTGACAGCTCGGTCAGCACGGCCTCAAGCCCTATCTCAGGCAGCTCCTCACCTACAGGCTGGTAGCACCCACCGTAGAAGTCGTGCTCGTCCACCACAGGCCGGCGAAACATCCGCTCCGGTCCCAGGATCAGCTCAAGAGCCTCGCAGACAGTGGACTTACCCACACTGTTCGAGCCCACCAACAAGGAGTGCCCGTCCAGCAGAACCCTGCCGCTACGGACACCGCGAAAATGCTCCAGCGAAAGCCGACGAACCTTCACAAAAACAGCCCTTCTGTCCCCACCCCAAGAGCGTCGGCATCACTACACAGCGAAGCCCTACACCCCCGTGCACACCCATCTACCAACCCAAAACAGGGCAACGCGCACGGCCGATAAAAGACAGCACCCGCAACCGTAGTCCTGAAAACACACAACCAACACTAATCCCTCACCCTTTCACAGCGCCGCCAGGCGCCCACACCCCAACAACCCCGCGCCGCCAGGCGCCCGCGCCTCATCCACCCGCGCCGCCAGGCGCTCCACCAACACCCCACCCACACAACGCACATGACAAACCATCACCCCACCAAGGCCGCGCCAGCGGCCCAACAAACCAGCAAAAAGAGTTTTTGCCGCCAGGCAAAAACAAAAAAGCCCCCAACACAAAACAACCCGGAATTTGCCGCCAGGCAAATTAACGCGCAAAACAAAGGGCCGCGTCAGCGGCCCGACATAAACCACAGAGAATTCGCCGCCAGGCGAATTCCGGGGCGGGAAATTCCGCCAGGAATTTCTTTAGGGGCATTTATGCCCCTCCGCCCCC